>CAWUIN010000005.1:0-55734 GCA_963922535.1 uncultured Hyphomicrobiaceae bacterium
GCTACGATATTGTCATTGTTGAAACCGTTGGCGTCGGCCAGTCCGAGGTGGCGGTTGCCGGAATGGTCGACTTTTTTCTCGTGCTGCAGCTCGCCGGTGGCGGTGACGAGTTGCAGGGCATTAAGAAGGGCATCATTGAGCTGGCTGATATGATCGCCATCAACAAGGCGGATAGTGACAATCTAACACGCGCAGAACGCGCGGCGGCCGATTATCGCGCCGCGCTTGCGCTGTTGATGCCGGTGTCGCCCAGCTGGCAGCCTCCCGTTATCACCATTTCCGCGCGCGACAACATCGGCCTGGATCAGCTTTGGGACAACATCCAGGCACACCACACCTGCATGCGTACGAGCGGGGAATTTTCCCAGCGCCGGGCCAATCAGAATGTACGATGGATGCACGACATGCTCAATGAGCATATCATGGCTTGCGTTTACCAAAATGAAAACCTCGCCGCCAAACTTTCAGAAGCGGAAGCGCAGGTCCGTGCAGGCAATCTCGCGCCATCTCTTGCTGTTGATCAAATCGTGAATGCGATTAAATAGGATCGGCCATAACGCCTGTCGTCAGGCGATCCAAGCCGGCTCTTTGCTTGGCTCGACCAACGTCAGGCTTTAGAATTATACATAATAGGGATGGTGCACGATGGGCACAGTTATCGTGGAGTTATGGCATACGGAAATCGTTTTCAACGTTTTGCCAAAAAAAAACCAAGCGATTTCATTCACCTGGAATTTATCAGCCGGCAGCCAAGTTATCCACATGCATGCAGAATAATCAACAGAGAGTCCACAAACCCTGCGACTCGTGTGAAAAGGTAACATCAACGCTCGGCATGGCTGGTCTCGCGGCCAAACGAGTTTACCAGCCACACCGCCCGTTGCGAGGTCCATCCATAGGCAGGGTCAGTTAAGTTCAGCGTCGCCTGCGGATGGACCGATCATTGCACAGCAGTCTAGCTGACCGCCACATCATTATATTCAATATCCACGGCTCTCTTCACGGAGAGCCTTTTTTTATTTCTAAATTAACAATAATCAGAGTCGACTCCCACGATCAAGCATTTTAATGTCGTCTTTTGACAAAAAAATGCTGATTAAATCATGTCCGGGGCTCCTAAGAAACAGCAAACAGTGTTGATGCGTCTTACCGTATCGGCCAAGCTGCATCGCTATCTCAGCCATCTGGCGCGCACCACCACGATGGGCGCGTCAGAAAACGATGTCGCGTTGTTTCTTTTGACGCGCGAGCTTGAAGCTTTGCGCCAAACAGATGCTTATGCCTTTGATTTGTCAGATGATGAGGATTAACAAAAACGCCGTGTGGAAAGAGACCTCAGGAGAGAGCACATGTCTTGGCCAGAGCCGCTTAAAATTGAAGGGGATATCGTTATTTTAGAACCGCTTTCCCATACACACCATGACGACTTGGTCGAAGCAGCTGCAGATGGTGATTTACACAAGCTCTGGTACACATCGGTACCGGCACCGGAAAACGTCGGTGCGGAAATCAAGCATCGGTTAGAGTTGCAGAAGGCAGGGGCGA
This sequence comes from uncultured Hyphomicrobiaceae bacterium, assembly GCA_963922535.1. GTDB lineage: Bacteria > Pseudomonadota > Alphaproteobacteria > Rhizobiales > Hyphomicrobiaceae > Tectiglobus. The sequence continues at coordinate 1,546 of CAWUIN010000005.1, forward strand.
TGCTGCCATTTGCTGTTATCGATCGCAGCTCAGGCCGGGCGATCGGCATGACGACTTACATGAACATTGATGCCGGCAATAAACGCCTTGAAATCGGCTTCACCTGGTATCGCCGTTCTATGCAGCGTTCCGGCTTTAACACCGCTTGCAAATTTTTGATGTTGAGGCACGCGTTTGAGGAACTCAACTGCATTGCCGTTGAGTTCCGCACACATTTTTTCAATTATCAAAGCCGACGTGCGATTGAGCGGCTTGGCGCCAAGCTGGATGGCGTGCTGCGCAACCACAGCGTAATGGCAAATGGAACGTTACGTGACACATGCTGTTATTCGATTATTGCCTCCGAATGGCCAACCGTAAAGGCGCATCTTACATGGCAGATGGAGAAGCCGCGGGCTCACGATGCCGTATGATCCTATGGCATCTCCAAGCCATAACCGTTACGACTGAACCCGATTGTTCTCGACATAACCTTCTGCGAATTACAATCATTCAAATGTTTTATCCCGTGATGTTTGTGATACTAACAGAAAATGAGAAGCAACGTTTGGTTGAATATTACTGGAGACCACAATATTGCCGTTGACAATGGGAAGCCATCAAATTAGTTGCTCATGGAACCAATTCTTCTGTTTATTTAATCGAGCCTGCCACCGCTTAAACCTACTAAATGATTACAGGCAAAGGATAAAAGTGCTTCATGGAAATCGTTACGGTAGGGCCGGGAATTTCTAACAGATATGCAAGATTTTTCTATGCGTCAGACAGAAAAATCCGAAACGGACTGGTTCGACTGGGGCATAATGTTACCCATATTTCGGATCGCGACGTTGCCAGCTCTGCGCTTGGCCTGCGTTATCTCGGCCGGGAACTTGCAAACCGTAAATTAATCGAGGTTGTTGAGGCAATCCAGCCAGATTTAATTATACTTTTTCAAGCACATCTCATTACCTCAAAAACGCTTTCAAAAATAAAAAATCGTATCAGCCATTGTAAAATAGCGAATGTTGACAACGACCCTATGACGATAAAAGCGCGGGTCCTGAGGCTGCTGAACCTAAGGGATATTGTTGACGCAACATTTATTACAAGTGCCGGCGAGCATTTGGAGGAACTGCGAACCGGTGGATTGCATACATCTTATATTCCCAACTGTACTGACGCTTCAATGGAGATGGGCAATCCATATGACGATACAAAACTATCTTACGATCTTTCATACTTTGCAGGAGACCCACTGTGGGCTGAGCGCTGGAAGCTGCCACTGGAAGTTGCAGATATCGCACCGGATATCAAATGCGGTTTTTTTGGCCACGGCAAAAATAAAATATACGGCAGAGCATACTTTGACCTTTTGAAAGAGTCGAAAATAGCTTTAAACTGGTCTGGCCGAAATGACATTTATTTATACTCATCAGACCGCATTTCACAGCTTTTTGGTACGGGAAGATGCGTTTGTCTTTATAGCGAAACCGGATTGCAGAAGTTTTTCAGTGAAGACGAAGCAATTTTTTTCGAAGACGCGAATGATCTTGCGGGTAAAATCCGCTTGGCATTGCGTGATAATAAATGGCAGAGCATTGCCGATAAAGGCCAGAAGCGTTACCGGAATTTATTTAATGAAAAGCGTACTGCAGATTATATCATCGATTTTACATTCGATAAGGACATTTCCGCGTATGAATGGAGCGGCCTGTAATTTCTCATTTCTGAATTTCCTGAATTCTTATGCCGCAAGATGATAAGCCACAACCAAACGCAGCCACCAGGACAGACGCTTCAATTTGATGCTGAGTGGCCGGCGACAGCGGCTCATCTCAGACAAATTGGAGCTACTTTTCTGTTAGCTACGATAAAATTTGACTTTCCTTCAATTATGTGTGGCAATTATCGACAGACCATGATGATGCTGTCTAAATTGGCATAACAAACTGCAAAATCTCATGATGACAGAAGCACAGATCCTTGAATTAAGCTTTGCCGCTAATGAAGCTGTCGCCCAGCTGTTTTCGATATTTTTCGGTATCGTCTCAGCTTACATTGCTGGACTTTACTTCTTTCTGCGTTCAGCTCCATTGCTTATCAAACTTATCGCGTTCACGCTTTTAACATGCGGTTTCCTGTTTCTCGGTGCATCAATGGCCGGCATTGAAGCGCGCATAATAGGCCTGATCAACGCATGGGAAATTCTCGATGAAACTGCAACGGGCATCCGGCATTTCAACAATCCTATATTGCCACTGCCCGTACTCGACCTTGCGGCTCTCATTGGTGTTAAATTGCCCCTCCATGATGGCAGCCGCATTGCTATTTACATGGGCTGGGCTTCGGCCATGCTGGTTTATCTCGCATTGTTTCATGCAACGTTTATCTACCGGTGGAAAGGTAAAAGCATGAAATAGCCCCGCCCCCGGCAACGGCATCGCAGAGCGCTATTCACGGCGCAGGATATCGTTGACAAGGCGGTTAGCAAAACCGTTCGCATGGAACGAAGCACGCACTTCTTCAGGATTATAGACTGTGTCCACCCAATCATAAAACGCGATTGGAGTTGTTCTGTTATAAGCAAGGTACGTTTCAAAGAAGTGATCCAGTACACCTGTATCAGCTTGCTTGATGTGGCCGTATTTCAGCGACAGCTGTTTAAGCGCTTTTTCCATCGGCACGCCATGATGAACATGCAGAAAAAGAACGCTCATCAGGCCAACGCGGTCTGCGCCGGATTTGCAATGCATCAGCATCGGATATTCGATGCGTTGAAACAATTCACGCGCTCCGTGCAGCTCCGCCCGGGAAGGTGAGGCTCGCGAGCGCACCTGGAAGTTTTCAAGCTTGATGTCATAACGGGCACATGCCGCCGTTTCCAGCCAGTAACTGCCGCACAACCTCTCGCCGCGCAGGTTCACGATTGTCTTAATGCCGCGGCGCGCAAGACCCGCAATTTGATGCGGTGCTGGTTGCGCTGAACGCCAGCCATCGGTTCCGGCGATCCGATGCTTGTTTAAATACACCAGGCGGAAAATACCGTGATCTATAAAAAGCATATCCATATAGGAGAAGACCGGCCCTAGAAACTGCTTCATCCAGTCTGGCGTGTACTCGATGGCACCAAGGCGCATGCTGATGCCAACCCGTTTTAATGCACTGCGTAATGGTTTTGCAAATTTCGCCATTCGACACTTTTGAAATTAGAGTGGAACACATACTCTCCGGATATCCGGGAGCACACAGGTTGCAATAGCTCTTACAGGACATAACCAATTGAAAAAAGCCACGGCGGCCGGAAACGAGTTGAAAATGGCTGAACTGCAAGCCAATTCAACATCGCTGTAGTCGCTCACAGTCCAAGACAAATTGCCTAAGACCAGTCGGCTGCGTCCAATCAACTCATCTCAACCCTTCCTCTGCGCCTGGGATCTTTCGCACCGCAGGCATTGCACGCTGGCCGACAGCTACACATCGCACGGCGCGCTCCTCCTGCCCGAATACGAAAAACGCCCAAGCTTTGCGATCAACCTGAATTTTTCAACGGCCTGCAAGGATATGACGTTGTCAGGGCTGATTATCCGCTATACATATCATGTTCAAGTGGGGGCTGCGAGGGTTGAACCAAAGCTGCCCGGTTTATTTTCTTCTATGGCTCAATCCTTGATTAATAAGCACACATTAAACCGTTTCGTGGGAAGACTTGCTGCAGGCTACGTCAAGTGGGTATTCCACAGCTCGACGTCGCTCTCAGACATCGATGAATTAAGGGCAATTGCCAAGCAGCACCAGCCATGCATCTTCGCATTCTGGCATGGTCAGTTTATGCTCATCCCGAATTTTTCTCCCCCGAAAACTCCAGTCGCAATCATGGTGGCGCGCCATGGTGACGCGGAGCTTATCGGCGAGGTTCTTAAAAGCTTCGATCAGATGACCTTGATCCGTGGCGGGGGAGCGGGAAACCGTAAAAAAAATCGCGGCGGCAGCACTGCGTTGAGGGCTGCGGTCCGTGCTCTTGAGCAAGGCACATGCCTTTCCATGACAGCCGATGTGCCGCCAGGCCCGGCCCGGATTGCAGGCCACGGCATACTCAAAATCGCACAGATGTCAGGCCGTCCCATTCTGCCCGTCGCAACCACAAGCTCGCGCTTGTATGCAATGCGCACCTGGAGCAGAATGACAATCAATCTGCCTTATTCTAAAATCGCCATGCGCCTTGGAACACCGATTTATGTACCTCGCGATGCCGATGATGCGCAGTTGGAAGTTTTGCGCCAAAAACTCCAGGATGCGCTTAATGAAGTGACCGGTCAGGTTTATGCAGACGTCGGGGTTGATATCGTGAAAGCCACCCCTTACTCCGCACTGTCGCCTGAAGCTCCACCGGAGCCAGCGGGCTTCAAACTCAAATTATACCAAACCGCTGCACGTTTAACAGCTAAAATCGCCCCATTGATCCTTCTCCATCGCGAAAAGCGCGGCAAGGAAGATCCCGCCCGGCGGCAGGAGCGGTTTGGCATTGCTTCGCATGTGCGGCCAGATGGCCCTCTGGTCTGGCTGCACGCTGCAAGTGTGGGGGAGACAAACGCCGTTCTGCCGTTGCTGCATCGTCTGCGTGAAGAATTCCCTGGGCCCCGCTGTCTTCTTACAACGGGAACCATAACGTCGGCCAAAATTGCCCAAGAACGGTTGCCGGATGGAGACATACACCAGTTCGCGCCCATTGATGCGCCGGAGTTTGTCAAACGTTTTCTCGATTACTGGCAGCCTGAGCTGGCGCTGTTAACCGAATCTGAGATCTGGCCTAATATGATCCTGGCATGCCATGAACGCGGCATACCAGTTGCAATCATCAATGGACGCATGTCGGAGCGCTCCTACAGACTGTGGCGCAAGCACAAGAGTATGGCGGTGCCAGTTTTCGGCCGCCTCCGCCTTGTTCTTGCCCAAAACGAACGCTTGGTTCGCCACTTCCACGACCTTGGAGCGCGTGACGTGCGCTGTGCCGGCAATATCAAAATCGATGCCCCTAAGCTGCCGTACGACGAAGCTGAGCGCGCCAGGCTTGCAGAAGCCTTCAGTGGCCGTTCCGTGTGGGCAGCGGTAAGCACGCATGCTGGCGAGAGTGAGGCTGTGGTTAAAGCCCATGTCAAACTTGCGGCGGATTTTACAGACTTAGTGACAATCTTTGCACCACGCCATCCTGAACGCGCCAACGAAATTTCAGATCTTGCCGCCGCCGCAGATATTAAAACGGCACGGCGCAGTATGGGTGAATGGCCAGACTCGCAAACCGGTATTTACATCTTTGATACGATTGGCGAGTTAGGCCTGCTTTATTCGCTTGCTAAGATTGCATTTATCGGCGGATCTCTGGTGAACAGAGGCGGACAAAATCCTATTGAGGCTGTGCGGTTTGAAACTGCCATCATAACCGGGCCCGACCAGAGCAATTTCAGTGACTCTTATCGGGCGCTGCTACGCAATAATGGTGCTATCCAGGTTAGCAATTTTATCGAGCTTGCCGGCGCCGTCCGCCAGTTATTGCGCGATGAAGTGGAACATGGGCGTCTAACGCATGCTGCCAGCTCAACCCTTGATGAATTGGCCGGCGGTCTTGAAACAACGGTCGAGGCACTCAAACCGATTATGCCGCAAGATAACGCCATTAGCCAGCACGACGAGAGGATACGGGTTGCCTCTTGAAGAGCCACACTGGTGGTATGATAAGAGAAACAGTACGCTGGCACGTGCTCTAAAGCCGCTGTCTCTCATATACGGGCATGTCAGCCAACGCCGTATGCTGCGTCCGCCCGGCAAGATCGCATCGTTACCGGTCATTTGTGTTGGAAACTTTACCGCTGGTGGAACAGGCAAAACACCGCTTGTAATTGCAATTGCAGAGATGGTGCGGCGCATGGGCGGCAGGCCGGTATTTCTCTCCCGCGGCCATGGCGGGCGCCTGAAAGGCCCCCACCTTGTCTTGACCGAGGCCGATAACGCCCGAGATGTTGGCGATGAACCGCTGCTGCTTGCCAACCATGCTCCGGTGGTCATTGCGCGCGACCGTGCGGCAGGGGCCGGTCTGATAGAGCGTAACAGGCTTGGCACCATGATTATTATGGACGACGGCCTGCAAAACCCTGGCTTACACAAAGATCTGGCGATTGCAGTGGTTGATGGTGATCGTGGGATTGGCAACGCTCATACAATACCCGCAGGCCCATTGCGTGCGCCGCTGGCTGCGCAACTGGCAATTACCGATGCAATTTTGATCTACGGCACGGCATCGGCAGAACTGGTGAAAACTTTGCAAAATGTGCAATTGCCAATCCTCAACGCCCGCGTTATGCCGGTCGGCGACCTCGAATGGATCAGCGCAAAACCCTTACTGGCCTTTGCGGGCATCGGTAATCCGCAAAGATTCTTTGCGCTCCTTGAGCGGCTGGGTGGCAAAATTGTCGACATCCGCAGATTTCCGGATCATTACGCATATTCAATGCACGATGCGCAAGATCTTCTGTACCGCGCTCAGCAGCTGGGCGCACAACTTGTGACGACGGAAAAAGATCTCGTTCGCTTTGATCCGCAAATATCAGAGGCGCACCGGCAGATGCGCGCGGACTGCCTTGTCTTGCCAATCCGTACGCAATTCATGGGCAGCGATGAGACCGCCCTGGAGGCACTGATCGCCAGGTTAGAATGTGCTCAATAATAAATGGATTGCATTCGATAATCGAAGCTCTGCTTAACCTGGCCTGACCGCCTTTGCACGAGGATAAATTTATCCTCATGTTTTACGCCGTGTCGTCAGCTAGCTTGGGCGTATTGCAGTGGGTAACCTTGGAGTTCGCCGCCATGGTTAAAAATGTGTTTAAATTCGAACGTTTTTCAGTTAGAGTTCTCACGACATTAGAGAATTCATGAAATATATAAGGAGTTCATGAAATTTTCTGACACATAGTTGAAGTGGAGGGTACAATTATGAGTCATTTTTTCGAATGCTCGGTAACTGCAGGCCTGCTGGCTTCTGTTCTAGCTGCTATATGTACAAGCCAAGCAAAAAGTCAGGATAAACTTCCTGATCTGACTATTTCCACAGACTCGCGTTATAAATGCTACGAGACAAAATCAAATTCCGGATATAATTCAAAACTGAATTCCATAGCCTGCCAAGTTGCAGAAACGAGTTGTGAGGACAGTGAACCTCTCTGGAAAGGCGTACTGGCAATTAAAAATGAAGGCAGTGCAACCGCACAGATTACTAGAAATACAACTCGCACATTATTACGCGTTTATGCACTTAACAATGCCAAATTTGAGGGCACAGAAGGAATAGACCTTGATTTTAACGCATTGAATGTTCTGGACCAGCGTGGCATAGAGGTTGAGATTGGCAGAAATATTTCTGGAAAAGCTTGTGAGCAATTTGATTTGCCGCCTCCCATTGGAGTTAGCTCAAACAGCGCAAAATTAGGTTCAAACGCAGAACGGCGTATAATTATCAGAAAAATTCAGTCCGCTTTGAGAAACCTGCCATCCGGCGTCGGGAACAATATAAAAGTTGACGGGATATTCGGCCCCAATACACGCACTGCCTTTTGGAACTATTTAAACGAAAATGAGCTGACATCAAGCATCCCATCAGGCGCGGCCTATGAATTCAATCTAAACAACAAATCAACTTATGTCAGCGATACGGCATTGAGTTTTATTGCTGAGCAATTAGACCTGTCACCTTACGATCTGTCTGGTATTGGCGCTTGTCAGAATGCTCCTCGCTTTGTAGGTCCGCGTACAATTACGCTGATTGCCGAAGTCAACCCATACCACAGCATTAAGGAAAGTGATTATTCGAATAATCGTCATAGATTTAATATAGAAGTTGTCTGTAAATAAAAAAAACGGATTGGACAAGATTTTGCCAATCCGTTTTCTTTTGCAGAAGCAAATTAATTTGATGCTGCTTGCACGAGTGCTATGAGCGTCACATAAAAAACAACAGCCCAAACCGTCGAAGTTACGAGCGCATTTAATATACGGTTATTGAAAACTAAGCTGTTTCCAATGACATCCGCAACGAACACTGATTGAATGCCAAGAACCGTTAAGGCCAGAGCCTCTTCATGAGAAATGCTAATCGAAGTAATCTGAACATCAAAAAAAGTCAGTGGGTAAAAAGCTGCTCCCCATACAGCTGCCGTAATAATGGCATTTAGACGACGATTACTAAAGCTGAGTATATTTCCGATCAAGTCGGATAAAAATACCAGAACGATACCCCCCCCCAAAATGGAGAAAATTTCAATTCTGATAATTTGCACCAGATTGTCAATTGCTAACATTTGATACCTCCTAACCCAATTCCCGATCTAGTCTTTAATACCAGACTACAAGATTTCTGACCCGTGCAAATTTAGATTTTATTGCAATACTGCCATGCGATCCATTGCTGTAAGTCATCTATTCTGCAGCCTGATGTTATTTCATCTTAGATGCACAGTATAAATATTAGCCGAGATCAGCTGTTAAATGAAAGCTACCAGAATAATTTTTTAATAAACTGCAGTTGCATTCTTGCCGCACCAGGCATGAGCGGCCAGTCAACATCAAAGGAGCAGGACACATCTATTCCAATCGCTCTATTCCGATTTAATGTTGTCATGCCATTTGCCTGCACCTCGCGATAACTGCATTCGCCCCGTAAGGAAACTGGCGGAAAACGGCGCTTTATTACCCCGCCTATCCGGCTGAAGACATAAAAGACGGGGCGGCCGCAGATCGGTGGAAAAACAAGCAGACTTCAAACGGCTGCCGGGGAGCAATACTAAGCCGTGTCATTAATGAGCACACGAAAGCCGTAAAACGGACTGAAGAAAATACGGTAAGTCCCGAATAAAAAAGCGAATATACCTATCGCGTTCTATCGTTCCACTCATGCGAAAATCGTAATTGTCGCAAAACTGCAATCAAACTGCAGTTTAAGTGCTACAAAAAGATGCTATAGAGCTGTAACGGTGAGTGGGGTGTACATGTTTGAAGTCAAAAATTTGTCTAAAGAGTTTGGTAACGTCACTGCAGTCCATAATATTTCTTTTAATATCGATTCCCCTCAGATGATTGGTGTTATCGGCCGCTCCGGCGCCGGTAAATCGACGCTTCTGCGCATTCTTAATCGTCTCACTGATGCAACATCGGGCGAAGTTCTCCTGGATGGTAAGAATGTACTCAAATTAAAGGGTAGAAAAAAGCTTGAATGGCATCGTCGCTGCGCGATGATTTTCCAGCAGTTCAACCTTGTACCGCGCCTCGACGTCCTGACAAATGTTATTCTCGGCCGCCTTAACGAGCAATCTGTCTTGCGTTCATCGCTCAAATTCTTCACGGAGGAAGAGCGCACAGCCGCTCTGATCTTGCTGGACCGTTTTGGCGTTTCTGAGACATCATTGCAACGCGCTGAAACTCTTTCAGGTGGACAGCAGCAGCGCGTTGCGATCTGCCGTGCCATGATGCAATCGCCGGAATTCATTCTGGCGGATGAGCCCATTGCATCGCTTGACCCGCTCAACGCGCGCCTTGTGATGGATGCACTTCACGACATTAATAAAAAAGAAAAAATCACCATCATTTGCAACCTGCACACGCTCGACACGGCACGTAATTACTGTGATCGCGTCATTGGCATGCGCGCTGGTGAAATGGTTTTTGACAATGCGCCAAGCGAATTAACCGACCAAATGGTGCGTGAAATTTACGGGGCCGAAGCCGACGACGCGTTCGAAGCCGGAATCACCTCGACGTCTTTGGAGGCTACTCCAAAAGCTGCTGCTGGATGACCCAATTTAGCAGCCACTCACAAGTACAGGGCTTTAAGCCCTGGCACTTACACTACTCTCAGGGAGATAAAAATGCTCAATACTTTTGCACGTATTGCCACGCTTATCAGTGCTGCTGCTCTGGCAACGACGGCTTTCGCTGAAAGCAAAGAATACACTGGACCAACGATGGAATTCTCAAAGGTTCAGCCGGAATTCCGCATTGGTTTCCTCGGCGATGAAGCTGCTCAGGACGTCATCGCGCGCAACCAGTGCCTTAAGGATTACGTTGAGAAGGCTTACAAAGTTCCAGCCAAGATGTTCACATTCAAGGACTACGCCGGCACCATGGAATCCATGCTTGGTGGCAACCTTGACTACACTTGGTTCGGTTCTTCCGGGTATGCTGGCATGTACCTCCAGGATCCGGAGGCCGTTGTCCCGGTTCTGACACGCATGCAGCCTACCGGCGACACCGGTTACTATTCCGTCATGGTTGCCCGCAAAGACTCAGGCATCAAGACGCTGGCCGACGCGAAAGGCAAGAAACTTGGCTTTGCCGATCCGAATTCAACTTCCGGCTATCTCATTCCATCTATAGAACTTGCTGAAGTTAAAGAAATCGAAGAGGCTGGCGGTATCGAGAAGTATTTTGCTTCCACTGGCTTCCAGGGCGGTCACGAAAATGGCGTTCTGGCTGTGTTGAACAAAGACATCGATGTTGCCGTGACCTGGGTTTCCGGCGTTGGCGAATGGACGGAAGGCTACTCTTCCGGCAACCTGCGCAAGATGGTTGACAAGGGCATCCTCAACATGGACGACATTGTTCAGGTTTGGTCGTCAAAGCTGATCCCGAACGGTCCAATCGTCATGCCATCTAAGCTGCCACAGGAAGCGCGCGACGTCATGGTCGGCATGAAGAAGTGGATCCACGAAAACGATCCAAAATGCTCTGAAAACATTGCCAACGGCCAGATCAAGGCTTGGATGCCCGTTGACCACTCTTTCTACATTTCTATCGTGAAGGCACGTAAAGCCAAACTGGAAGCAGAAAAGAAGAACTAAGCTTCTTTTATTGCCTGGAAGTCTGGCAGAGGGAGTTTCTGCCAGACTTTTGCCGGCCCCGCCTATCGTACGACTGCTGCGCCCCGCTCGAGCCAAACTATTCTGGATTTTTAAATTATGTCCGCGCAAAAACCCTCAGCAGTGCTACCTGATCATCTTCTTGTTTTTGAAGAGCGCCTCCACCAACTTGAGCGCCAGCGTGCAATTTATACGCTGCTTGGCATCGGCATTACGGCACTGATCATATGGTTTGGGGTTAATGTTGCCAATGAAGCAAATGCCAGTCCATTTAGCCAAGGCATAGCGAAAATCTTTGACTTTCCCATCGATATGGTAGGGGAGGCATGGGAGGCAGGGTGGAATTGGCCACCACTCCTGGTAAAGTATTTTCCAGAACTAATATCTACCTTAAATATCGCTTTTTTCTCAACATTTCTGGGTTTCTGTTTTGCCATAGTATTAAGTTGTTTTGCCAGCGCAAACTTAATTAAAAATCCGTTAATAGTTCAGCTGGTACGCCGTTTTCTGGATATTGCACGGTCCTTCCCGGAACTTGTAATTGTGCTCGTCCTTCTTTTTCTCATGGGTAAGAACGAGTTACCAGCTATTATCGCAATTACGATCCACACCACCGGCGTGCTCGGCAAATTATTTTCCGAAGCCATAGAGAACATCGATACCAAACCGGTGGATGGACTTCAGTCTGCGGGCGCAGGATGGAGCAAACGCGTTCGATTTGCTGTTTTGCCACAGGTGCTGCCCATACTATTCTCCTATACCATCTTGCGGCTTGAAATTAACGTCCGGGCATCATCTATACTTGGTTTCGTTGGCGCCGGCGGCATAGGTGAAGCGCTTAATACCGTTATTCAATGGCGCCATGGAGATGACGTTACAGCCATACTCGTACTTCTGATCTTGACCATCACAATTCTGGATTACCTCTCCAGTTACCTCAGAGCTCGCCTGATCGGAGCACGAGCATGACAAGTACCATGATTGATCGCCCTGAACTACAGACTAATCTCGCAGAGATCGAGAAAATTGCACGTCGCCGCTTTCGCTGGACGATGATTACTTTTACTTTAATTTTAGTATACTTTATTTTGTCGTTTATTCAGTTCGACCTTGGCAGCATCGCGCAAAAGTGGAACGAGGAACGCGCTGCACGTTTCATTCTCGATACCTACGCACACAAAGACCACGTAACGATGCGTTGGAATAAACCGGGAGAGTTCCGCATCGCATTTGAAGGTGGATACCGCACTATATACGACCCAGCGCCCAACTGGTTTACGAAAAATAAAACAACTGGCGCAGGCACGATAAATTTTGACAACGGCGGTAAAATAACGATCTTTGCTGATCGCGTGGAGATGTTTGACTGGCCAGGAACCAGCGAGACTTTCGTCTTTAAGCTTGGCGACAACAAAAAACCGGAAGTCGTCGGCTATGCGGGGCGTAAGCAGGATCTGCCCCCCTGGATGCGATGGACGGAGAATAACGTAGAAGTTCGCCCTTCCTTGTTTGAACGTCTGCAGGTCGGCATCAGCCGCGTTGAGGTGCATCGCTATGAGGTCGGCTGGAAATACTTTTGGTTTGACTTCGATAGTCCGCTGGTCGGTAAGGGGGTTACTGAAGCTGTAGGTCTGATGTTTTCCAGTAATCGTATTGATCCTGATCAATCAAACGCTTCACTGGTTTTGACCGAGTTTCTCGACAACGAAATTTGGGGGCATCGTTCAATTTTATTTGCGATGGTCGAGACAGTGCTCATGGCGCTACTGGGGACAATGCTGGCTGCGCTTGTTGGTCTCCCATTGGCATTTCTTGCAGCAAAGAATGTGACGCCGTTTTCAGGCGTTCGGTTCATCTTACGGAGTCTCTTTAACTTTCTGCGCGCCCTCGATATGTTGATATGGTCTCTCATCTTTCTGCGTGCCTTCGGCCCGGGCCTTTTTACAGGCATATTTGCCATCGCCTTCACCGACACTGGAACATTTGGTAAACTCATGTCGGAAGCTATTGAAAATACGGACAAGAAAGAACGCGAAGGTGTGCAGTCAACCGGTGCAACGCGCATCCAGCAAAATCGCTTTGGTGTTATCCCACAAATTTTACCGATCTTTATCTCGCAGTCTCTTTACTACCTCGAATCAAACACACGCGGAGCGGTACTTCTCGGAGCAATGGGAGCCGGTGGTATTGGTCTGAAGTTTCTTGGCGCTTTGCAGACCGGCAGCGACTTCGAAGACGTTGCATACATGGCTTTGCTCGTGCTGATAACCGTGATTTTGATGGATAATATGTCTGCTTGGCTACGCCGCCGTTTAATCGGCATCGAAAACGAGCAGAAAATTCAGCGCGCACGGCGCTCAAGATTTTCCACTCAGCCTCAAGGAGCCTAATAATGCGATATCCTTTCATTCTTACAACGATCGTTGTTACATGCCTTGGCACCACCGTAGCCCTGGCGCAGAGTCAGCAGGCTGGCAACGAAGCAAGCACCAATGCTGACGCAACATTCCAGCAGCTCATCGACAAGTGCGACAATACTGACGTACTTGTACTACGTGCCCGCATCCGTTTGGCCGTGGGACGTCTTTCAGATGAGGCCATTGTTAAAGATCTAACAGACCAGACCAATAAGGGCCTGTCGATTTGCGGCGAAGATAGGATTGACGAAGCAAAGGCCGAGTTACAGAAAACACTGGCCGCAGCTGAGGCCATGGTAACCGAAAGATTCGGGCAGGACGAGACAACTGAAGTTAAAGCTGCTGGAGTTAAGCCTGACGACCAGCCAAAAGGATCTGCCCATGGCAAGCAGGCAGATGATGCCGCAAAAGATGCCAAGCCCTGGTACCAGTTCTGGTAAACATTACGCCTTTGCGCTAATCTAGTGGTCTGTATCACTTAAAATGTTGGGTTAGGACATTTTAAGTGATACAGACCACTAGATCTAAAGGCACCTGCCAAAATAAACGCTTCAATTTTATTGAGAGATAGCCCGCAATATGCGGCTTTAGCCCGGAAAATTGAAGCGTCCATTTTGGTGGGCACCCTTAGCAGAAATTTTCTTATTGACTAACGGATCAGCGATTCAAAGTGGTTGGATCAACCGATATACCGGGAGCCTGGTCAACACGCTCCGCCAGTCAAGCCCATGAATTCTGCTTCGTTCTCCACCGGCCTTGGCGGCCAACCTCGTATGAATGAAACTGGAGAGATTTCGCGGTATCTTAATACATTTTTTTCCGCCAGTTTCTTTTTAGTTTCTCACCATCTTGCCCTGGATCCCGTATCCATGAAATTCGCGGGATGCGTCGCTATACTATAGCATCATTGGCTCTGTTCGGGTTTGGTGTTGATAGTCAAGTAAATCATTAATATTCAATTCTTTGTCATTACCAGACAGGCACCAAATTCCGTTTTTTCTACATCAATTCTGAACAGAGCCGCATCACTTGCCGCCAGCTTTTTTTGTATTTCTATATCGCCTAAAATAACTTTTAATTTTATTTGTCGTAGCGGAGCCGGATCATGCAGTTCCATTCGGAATGCAACCGATCGACTTCGATATTGAGGTGAGCCATTTCATATTTGCTTACTTTGATGCCTCATTCGCAGCCCTTCCACAGGGCAACGGAATCATTAAAAATACCTCTTATGTATCAACGATTTCTATTTGCCTTGTGACCGTTATCTCCTCCGGCGTGAGACTACACCGGTAGGCCAAAGCTTCCACGCCGCTTTGCAGGGCTGCATCGAATGCTTCGCCGTATTTTGGGTCGATATCGCGGGCCAGCGCAACACGCGTTGCATCTTCACGTTGCACAAGGAACACCATCACAGCGCGATGGCCTTGGACAACCATTTCGGCCAGCTCACGAAGATGCTTGGCCCCACGGGTCGTGACGGAATCGGGAAATTCCGCCAAACCTGATTTCCGCATAAGATGCACGTTCTTCACCTCGACATAACACAGCCCTTTATTGTTGTCCTCCAGCAGTATGTCGATGCGGCTGTTCTCATTGCCGTATTTGACTTCACGCCGCAACGTCTCATAGCCTGTGAGCGCTTTAACTCTATCAGCCTCAATGGCCTCGCAAACCAGCTTGTTCGGGTGATTGGTATTGATGCCAACAATACTCGGGCCTTCGCCAATATCGTGTTCAACCATTTCCCAGGTGTGGCGATATTTACGCGTGGGACTGTTGCTGGTTGACAACCAGATGGTGTTCCCTGGCTCTGTCAGCCCTTGCATGGACCCTGTATTTGGGCAGGAAGCAATAAGCGTCTGGCCGTTGTCAAGAGTAACATCGGCCAGAAAGCGCTTGTAGCGCTTCACGAGTTTTCCGCGTAAAAGTGGGGCATCAAATTTCATGGAGAAACTCTAAGTCTTCACGCCACGATAGGCAAGGCAGAACCATGAGCCGAAAGACTGAGCTTAAGGGCACCCACCAAAATAAATGCTTCAATTTTAGTGAGAAATAGCCCGCAATATGTGGCTTTGGCACGGAAAATTGAAGCGTTTATTTTGGTGGGTGCCCTAATACGTCTTTATCTCATGACACAGCACCAAGCTGCAATCACGCCCGCAATGATCCGATTGAAAAACCGAAGATATTTTTCCATGAAAAATCCTTGACTGCTGATACTGCTGCTGAAGAATTAGCACATGGCAAATGCGGCGCAGGCAATAGCGCTGTAGGTGGCACTGCAGCGTTAAATAAATCGAAGTGCCGATCCATAAAATTGAGGAACTCTGCACACATATCCATGAGCACTCCAAGCTCAATGCGCTCAGCGATCAGAAAACCGTCATTCACGGCAATCTGCTCCGCAACTTTCAGACACCCTGCTTCCTTAGCAATAAGGCCGCGTCCGCGCAAATAAACCAGCGGATCAAACCCGTTAAGAAAAGCGTGGTGCTCACTATCGCAGACATCATCAATTGCATCGACAACAACACTCGTTGCGCTTGCAAATAGACGTGCAAGCGCGCCAATTCTGCCATCGCGACGCCCAATCTCTTCTGCCTGGATGTTTGCAAGTTTAATGCGGCCCATAACAGCAAACTCAAGCCTTCGCGCTTTAGCAACGAAAGATTCAAGATTAAGCGAGTCAGAGTCGCTGGTTGCAAACGATGCCCTGGCACGATCATGGAAAAGGCATTTGAGATCTTCACCTGTGGCCAGTATAGCATCAAGATGATCTGCAAGCAGGTAAACGCGCCGATCCTCCGGGATGCGTGATGTGTTGGTAAGCATGCTGCTGGCTCCTGCGCATAAGGCTACGGGAAACACAACGCTGGACAACGCGAGGATTTAAAGATTGGTTTAACTTTATAAAATAGATGATTCGGCGTGGCCGCAAGATGGCGACATTGCGATGTCACAATCTATGCTCAGAAAGTTAAAGGGCCATCCGTTGATCTCGTTAAGAAAATGCAGCGTTATCATTCGCCGCACCGCCATCACTTGCATATCGGGTTAGCTTGTGGGGAACTGTCAACAGCTTTGATGAGAGGTGAATCGTGGTGCGCAGCTGCAAAGAAATTACAGATATGCTTCATCATCTTGCCGATGCAGCGGCAGATGTTATTTTATCAAAGTTTCGCGCCAGTACGCCGATCGAGGACAAAGGCGTGGGGAGGTTCGATCCTGTCACTGCGGCAGACCGTGGCGCTGAAGCCGCAATTCGCAAAATTCTGAAAACACAAAGGCCCGATGACGGAATCATCGGTGAAGAATATGGGGCGGAGCGGACTGATGCAGAATATGTTTGGGTGATTGACCCTATTGATGGGACACGCGCTTTCATCCAGGGGCTGCCAACATGGGGAATATTGATAGGCCTGCTCTATCGGGGCCAACCCTATGCAGGCATGATGTGCCAGCCATATATCGGCGAGCGCTTTTGGAGTAACGGGGAACGTGCTTATTTTCGCGGCCTGGGCACCCAGACGGCTGCGCTTGCGGGGCGTGCATCGACCTTGGCAAACGCACAACTGGCAACGACAGATCCTTACCTGTTCACTGAGCCTGAGGAAAAGACTGCATTCGAAGCGTTACGCCAGAAAGTTCGCGGCTGCCGGTTCGGTACCGATTGTTACGGCTACAGTATGGTTGCAGCGGGACAAGTCGATATTGTACTCGAAACCGGCCTCCAGCCCTACGACATCGTCGCATTGGTTCCGCTTGTCGAACATGCCGGCGGACGCGTGACGTCCTGGGATGGCGGTGAGGCGCACAATGGCGGCCGTATTCTTGCCTGCGGCGATCCAGAACTGCATGCGGATGTGATTGAATTTTTGCAGCAACTCCCAACACTATCGGGCAAGTCGCAACCCATCGATCAAAATCTGCGGCAGTACTGATAGGATATCGAGAATATTCCACGACTGTTTGCGGGCGATGCAGAGAGGCGAGCCCCTTGAAAGAGGCCGTTTCAGGCGGCTGAATGTAGCAGACTGATATGGGGGGCTGAGTGCGGTTAGAACCAGGGATAAAAAAATTCCGAACCACCTGAGCAATAGCTTCATATCCCTTGTCAACATGTACGTGTTCCGGCTCAATACCGGCCCATCGGCAGATATTGTAAAAGCGGCAGAACCGCTGCCGCCTTCATGCATCGTTTTGCACCATCCAATGCGAGACAGACGATTAACGCCCGGCAATAGCTGGGGCAATTGGTGGAAAGCGGACGATCTTGAACTGGCCGGTGGAGACGTTCTCGCCACCGTTCAAAACCGGGCTGCGATGCAATTCGTTGATCGTTGCGTAAATCTTGCCATCAGCCCCAACTGCAAAGCCATCGGGCCACGGCAGCGTCTTGTCCTGATAAAGCGTTTCGTAGGCGCCATCCGGCTTCGTGATGCCGATAGAATTGTCCGTGATGGACGTAATGTAGACATGACCGGCCGTATCAATGGTTGAACCGTCGGAAATCGGCTTGTCGCCATAGCGCGCGACACGCATCTCAAGCTCAGCCGGCGAAAGCGTATCGTCACGCAGATCCGCGGTTTTTACCCGATACATTGTGCGGCCCGACATCGGCGCGAAATAGACCCATGTATTGGTGGCATCAATGGTAATCGGGTTTACGCCAATCCGCGCCGGCTGGTCACCGAGTTTGATCGACCGGCCATCGATAATCATCTCGATATCTTCCGGGCGCGTGAACTTCGAGCCCTCCAGAACGCGACGTGCCTGGCCCGTGGTCAGATCGAGCACGATGAGCGCCGAATTCTCACCGTCCCCGGTATCTGAAATATAAATCGTATCGTTTGTGCGATCGATCGCAAGATCGTTGAGAAAGGATGTCTTGCGGGTGACAGGCGGACCGAGATAATAAATGCGCTCAAGACTTTCGGTGCGTGTATTCCAGCCGATAAGGCGGCCGGCCTGCTCCTCTTTCTGGCCGTCCAGGATCCACAGAATACCGCGCCGGTCAACGTTGAGACCGAGCACATCGTTGACCCTTGGGCGCAGCTGCCCACGCCGCGGTCGGATAAGGCTTGGTCTTACCCCCCTCCAGAACTTCGACAAGCCTCAACGGCTGGCCGTAAAAAGAATGTACACTCATGAATATCCGGCCATCCGGGCCAATCCCCAAATTGCCGGGCGGTGTTGTTGCATCGAATGTTGCAACCGTTTCAAGCTGGCTGAGCGCCGGCGCCGTGCTCAAGCACACCCCGAGAACTGCTGCGGCCAATAAGCGTTTCATCGTCAAGCTCCGTTCGTGTTTCATTGCCGTGCGCATATTGCAACAGACGCGGGCATCTGCAAGGCGCAGCGCGCGCAACCATGATCACGAAACGGATAGGCGGGATCGGACCGTATATCTCACAAGAAGCGCTTTAGGCCGTCGACAAGATCGGCAAAGCGGTCGTGATGGACCCAGTGGCCGGCGTTATCATAGATCTCAAGCTGGACATCTTGCGCATTGACAAGCTTGCCCAGCCGGCCGTCCTTTTCAGCGGTCTTGATCCAGCCCTGGCGGCCATAAATTAACAGCGTCGGACATGTGACCGCAGCCCAGAGTTTTTCGAGGTCCTCGTAAGGCATATCGCTCGGCGGCCAACCACGCACGTAATTATCGAACTTCCAGGAGTACGTGCCATCCTCATTATGGTTGACGCCATAACAGGTGAGATGCTCTGCCATCTCCTTGGTAAGAAACTGATTTCTTTCTAGCATACGGGCAGCCGCTTCAGCCATTGTGGCATAGCGCTTCTGTGCGCGGGTAGCGAGGTCACGCTTCCGTGCAATCCATTCGCGCAGACGCACATCGGGCAATTTGGCCGCTCCCGCGTCAGCAGGCCTGGGCGTAGGCTCCAGACCTTCGATAAGGGCAAGCTTACGGACATTGTCAGGATAAATGCCAGCATAGCGTAGCGCAATCCCGGCGCCAAGCGAATGGCCAACGATCGTCACCGGCGCCAGATCCAATTGATGGATCAGTTGTGCGAAATCATAGAGATATGCAGCCGGGCTGTAATCGCCATCGTTGACCCAGGCGGAATCGCCATGACCGCGCAGTTCCGGCACAATAACGTGCCAATCGTGAGCCAACTGCATCGCGACAGCATCCCAGCTGCGGCCATGATCCATGCCGCCATGCTGCAGAATAAGCGGTGGCGCGCCCTTGTTGCCCCAGTCGAGATAATGTAGCCTGAGCCTCTGTGACCAGTAAAAATGCGACGTCGGGCCAATGCTTGTTGTAGCGGTTAGTGTCATTGAGTGAGTTTTCAGCCTCAGCGTTTTTTGATCGTCTTACAGTATAGATTTTAACACATACTTAAGGAGTGTTGCCTGTCCTGCAAGGCAGGGGCACGATCACGAGGACATGACTTCCACTTTCTGAGCAGAAGCTGCATATCGCTGGCCACTTAGGACCTTAAAGCTCGCCAACGGAGCGCATGCGGCGGATTATCGAAGGTTTCCGGCGAGCGGGAATGCGCTTGCCCTGACGGAAGAAAAGCGCGGTTTCGATATTGGAAATAAACAAACGGGCGGCTGCTTCCCAGCTAAAACTCAGTGCGTGTTCACGCACCTTCTGGCGGTCAAGCGTGCGCGCCAGCGTTGCAGCTTTGGTGAGATCTTTATCAAGGATCCCGGACACTCCATTCTCGACATTGTCGACAGGCCCTGTCACCGGATACGCCGCAACTGGCAAGCCGCTCGCCATAGCTTCGATCAGCACGATGCCGAATGTGTCGGTCAGGCTCGGGAAAACAAAAACATCGGCTGAAGCATAGGCTTCAGCCAGCTCCGTGCCGACCAGCTTACCGGTAAAAATAACATCCGGATGACGCTGTTTCAGCTCATCCAACAGAGGCCCCGTGCCAACCACGACCTTGCGGCCATCGATGTCGGCGTCCAGAAACGCTGCGATGTTTTTTTCAACTGCAACACGGCCGACATAGATCGATACCGGTTGCGCACCGAAGCGGCGGACATCGCGCGGATAGAACAAATCCGTATCGACGCCGCGGGTCCACGGCAGAATATGCTTGAAGCCACGGCTGTCAAGTTCATCCACGAGAGAACGGCTGGCAACCATCATACCAGCACCACGGTTATGGAATGTGCGCTGGATGGCATAGGTCCAGCTTACTGGCACCCCGAAACGCTCGGAAATGTATTCTGGAAAGCGGGTATGAAAGGCTGTAGTGAAAGGAATGGCGCGGCGCATGCAATAACGCCGTACCATCCAGCCAATCGGCCCCTCGGTGGCAATATGCACCGCGTCGGGCGCGGCAAGATCAATGCGCTCAATCAGATAATTATATCCCGGAATTGCAAGACGTATTTCCGGGTAAGTCGGGCATGGAATGGTTTTAAACGCAGCCGGCGTGAGAAACACCAGTTCGACGCCGAGGTCCGCCGCGCCATCGGCCAACCGCTCGTATGTGCGTACGACACCGTTGATTTGAGGCCGCCAAGCATCCGTTGCAACCAGCACCCGCATTCCTAAACAGCTACTCCCAGTCCGTTTGTCACGGCTGCATGGCCGGATTGCTTATTCTGATTTTGCATATCTAACCAGTTAATCAATTCCAACTCGCCCTGATCGTTTTCAACCACTGCCGTACAACTTTCCACCCAATCGCCCGTATTTACGTAGTGGATATCGCCGATCATTTTCGATGCCGCCCGGTGGATATGCCCGCAGATAATGCCGTCCGCACTCTGACGCCTGGCTTCGCTTGACAATAAATCCTCAAAGTCACCAATAAAGTTAACGGCGGATTTGACCCGGCTCTTGAGATATGCAGACAGCGACCAATACCCCAAGCCGAACCTGCGGCGCACGAAATTAATCGGGATATTAGCAAGCAAAGCGAGCTGGTAGCCGCGATCTCCAAGGAATGCCAGCCAACGCGCATTATTGACAACGACATCGAATTCATCGCCATGCATCACCACATAACGTCGGCCAGAGGATGTTTCGAAAATTGCATTCTTCTTGATTTCGATATTACCGAATTTCATCCCGCAGTAAACGCGCAGACCATCGTCATGGTTGCCAGGAATGAATATAATTCGTGCGCCAGCACGCTCCTTCATAAGCAGACGATGCATCGCCGCGCTCTGTGCCTCGGTCCAAGTCGCACCGCTCTTGATGCGCCAGAAGTCGACGATGTCACCGACCAAATAAACAGTTTCCGCATCATGCATATCTAAAAAATCGCTTAGCGCCTGGGCCTGGCAGTTGCGCGTCCCCAAATGCACATCGGAAATAAACAACGTGCGATAGTGGACCATGCAGCTTGCTCCTTAAATAAAAGTCATCGAACATAAATCTTATGACCACATTAATTTAACAAATTTGTTGCAGCAATAAGGTGCGGTATATCATCGGCACCCGCAAGTCCATGCCCGGCAAGGCTTTTCGATACTCAATTTCCTTATTCACCAATCAAGCTATGAGTTGTAAAGTTATTTGTAACAAAGTCCATAAACGCTTTCCGTGTGCAAGAACAAAATCATCAGGCAGAATTATTCAGCTGCGCCAGGCGGGCAGTTGAGACCGGCCGGCGAATATGTGAAAACTTCGCAGCCGTCTTCCGTAACCCCGACGGTGTGTTCAAACTGCGCTGACAGCTCCCGGTCTCTAGTCACCGACGTCCAGCCATCGGGCAGAACCTTTACTTGCGCACGGCCCAGATTGATCATCGGTTCAATTGTAAAAAGCATGCCTGGTTCCAACTGATAGCCTTCACCTGCGCGGCCATAATGCAGAATATTAGGCTTATCGTGAAAGACGCGCCCCAGGCCATGGCCGCAAAAGTCGCGCACAACACTGCAGCGTTCCGCTTCTGCATAGGTTTGGATCGCCGCACCAATGTGGCCCGTTGTATGGCCCGGCTTCACAGCCGCAATGCCCCGTTGCAGACACTCGTATGTAATCGTAAGCAGTCGTTCAGCCTTACGCGAGATCGGCCCGACCGGATACATCCGGCTCGTATCCCCATGCCAGCCATCAACGATTAAAGTGACGTCGATATTGACGATATCGCCCTTACGCAGCGGCTTGGGCCCCGGAATGCCATGGCAGACAACGTGATTGATCGACGTGCAGCAGGATTTAGGATAACCACGATAGTTAAGCGTTGCAGGTATCGCACCGTGGTCCATGGCGAACTCAAAGACCAGATCGTCAATAAAATCCGTTGTAACACCCGGCAAGACATGCGGCACAAGCATATCCAGTGCTTCGGCGGCTAATTGGCCGGCCTTTCGCATACCCGCAAAGGCTTCAGGTCCATGCAGGGGAATATCGCTATGGCGTGTGCGCGGTACAGAGCCGCTGATATCGAGATCGGACATTTATATGGCACATGGCTCCATGTTACTTGTCAGGCTTGCTGGCAAATCTTTGTAAAGTCAGGTACATCGCGATTATTATATGTCCTGCACGGCCAGTCGGGAGGGTCGGCGTGTGACAGACGCAAACGGATAAGCTGTGCCAGCGCCTGATTGCCTAAATAATTTTTGGACTTCATAAAATAACGTGGCAAACGTAGCAATTATTGGGCTGCGCACAGCCGTGTTTTCAAAAACTATAAAACCTGGCAGGTAATAACCCTGGCATATCAGGTTTCCGGCCGACAGCATTTCGGAGTATCGGTTACCCAGGCCATCGTCAAAAGCAAATAAGGCCCAGCTTTCTGCCAGGCCTTTAGGCCGTGTCGTCAATTACCGCCGTGCCCCGCCGGAATCGCGCGGTAATTGACGACACGGCCTAGGGTTCCCACCAAAATAAAGATGAGCGAAAACTGTAATCAGCCGTTATTTTCTTCGCTGTCGGTCTTATCTTCCTGTTCAGCGACTTCTTCAACGGTTGCTTCCGCCATCAGTTGTTGTGCCTGGCCGATCCAGTCTTCTCTTTCGATACGTCCATTAAGGCCAAGCACATCGTCAATATTGGCAATATCGTCATCGGAAAAAGCTGCAATTTGCTCATATTTCATGATGTTGAGCTTGTTCAACATCGTTTCCAGATCCGGAGCGATTGCCTGAATGAGCTTTAAATCATCTTTTTCGCCTTTGGGCTTTTTAAAACCTTTAAAAGCTGCATTCAGACGCTTTGCACGGGCATCCGTGCGCTCAACGATACGGGCGGAGCGGCCGCGGCGGCCACGCAGATAGTAAAGTTTCGCGCGGCGCACACGGCCTCGGCGGATAACTTCGATATCCGTGATGAATGGCGAGTAAAGCGGGAAAACACGCTCCACACCTTCGCCATATGAAATCTTACGAACCGTGAAATTTTCATGCAGACCGCCACCGGAGCGGGCAATGCACACGCCTTCATACGCCTGGTTGCGGGTGTTCTTGCCTTCCACAACCTTGACCATGACCCGCACAGTATCCCCAGGACCAAATTCCGGGATTGCACGCAATGTTGCAATCTCAGCCATGTGCTCTTTTTCTAATTCTTCAATGATGTTCATTGATGGATTTCCTTATTTGACATCATCACAGAGGAACTGCCGGCCAGCTGACTTAAGCGGCGCGCTGTTCATGTATCCCTATGCGGGTATTTCCTTAATTGAGGATTGACTGCTAAAAATAACTCAATACTATAGATCTGTCGACAGCTAATGTTGTTTTTCTAGGGCAATCGAGTAAAAAAGAGCAATAGCACACCCCCTGCGCCAGTCGTGTGCAAATGAATAGCAGGTTCGTGATCAGGCATACAGGAGTTGCTTTAGCAGCCGTAAATCGAAAAATATTAAGCCGCTGAATTCCTTTTACATTTCTCAGATCTTGAGGCTCAGCGCCAGCCAGTCAAAGCCGGCCATCCGCGCCGTTAGGGCGAAGATCAGGATATGCGAATATAGCCATCTCTGAGATGAGCCTAAGCAACGACCAAATGAGGCAATATCAACAAATTTTAGAACGTGTCTTCAGTTACCGTGCGAAGCTGGCCGGTTCTGCAACACCTGCTGCTCTTTCAATCGTTCCACTTGTTCAAGACACCCACTTAACACGACATCAAACATATGAGCATGGATTTTATGAGCCGATCGCTCGTCCATGAGACCCAAATTATTGCAAATCTTGCCGTCCTGGACCTTAACACAAAATCGCTTGTGTTGGTGTTCAATCCACATATCGGTGAGAGCGAGTGCCATGACTGTTTGCCTTTCGTAGGGCGTCTCCATGACTTATCAGGTGAGTACAAGCAAAGCGCTATAATCAGAAGGCAACAATGTTCAAGATTTTCCGGTTATCCACACTATTCACAACCGCGCTTTGGCAAAATCGCAACGCCTGAGGCTGAACCGCTCACGGCGCAAAATCTGCGGCTGGCATGAAATTCGCAGAGTTAGCGTTGAGCGATCAATGTGAAGGAGGCGGTGCAAGCCGGTAATTCATGAACAAAAACAGTTCGGAAGGGCGCATAGAGTTTGGCGCAATGCCTCCTGCTGTGGACGAAATCCTACAGCACAGTGTGTCACTTTACCAGCATGACCGTGAGGCGGCCGATACGGGCTTCCGCAATGCCATTGCGCTTGATCCAACCGCGCTGCCAGGCTATCTGTGCCTCTATAAAACCTATACGTATCAGGGACGGCTGGACGAGGCTTATCGCATTGCTTTATCAGGGCTGGAAGAAGCCGCGCGCCAGGCCGGCTGGCCTTCCGACTGGCAGCTCTGGACCCAGGAACTAGTGGGCGGCGCTGACAGTCAGCCTGCACGATTTTGCCTGTACACATTAAAAGCGCTCTCCTTCATCCATTTGAAAAGAAAACAAGTCGCAGACAGCCGGCGTATTCTGGCTAAACTCGACGAACTCGGCCATCTCGAGGAGGTCGGCGGCACTGTCATGGCCGATCTGGCCGACGCCCTCGACGCCTGATGCAGAGCAAGTTGTGAATGAAACACCATGGTCAAAGTCATATTTTACGAAAAACCCGGCTGCATCGGCAACGGTCGACAAAAGGTCCTGCTCAGCAGGGCAGGACACGAACTTGACGTCCGTGACATGACGGCAGCGCCTTGGACACCTCAAATTCTGCGTTCGTTTTTCGGCGATCGACCATTAGCTTTGTGGTTTAACCAGTCTTCACCACGTTTAAAATCAGGCGAGATTTGCCCCGACAAACTTGACGAGCGTGAAGCGCTGGCCCTCATGTGCGCGGATCCATTGTTGATCCGCCGTCCGCTTTTGGAAGTCGATGGACGGCGGGAAGTGGGGTTTGAGCCTGCCTTCATCCGGGACTGGATTGGGCTTGATGTCACTGATACGGACGTCGGTGAAGGTTGTCCCCGGCCAAAATCTTCGGGACGGGAGGCGCCTGCGTGACGAGCAAAAACCTTAGAGCAAAAAATTCTCCACCGCCGGTCTTGTGCTGCAAGTGACAGTAAGCGGCTTAAGTGGCAAAACGAAAGTGCATAATATCACCATCCTGCACAACGTACTCCTTGCCTTCAAGGCGCATTTTGCCTGCTTCTTTACATCCGGCTTCGCCATTAAGTGCGACGTAGTCATCGTACTTGATCGTCTCGGCGCGGATAAAGCCCTTCTCGAAATCGGTATGGATGACGCCCGCGGCCTGCGGCGCCTTGGTGCCGGCCGGGATCGTCCAGGCGCGTGCCTCCTTAGGCCCGACGGTAAAGTAAGTCTGCAGGCCTAAAAGATCGTAACCTGCTCTGATAAGACGGTTAAGGCCCGGCTCCTTCAGGCCGATACTCTCAAGGAATTCGGCGCGTTCTTCATTCTCAAGGCCCGCCAGCTCGGCTTCGATCCTGGCCGATATAATCACGCATCCGGCACCTTCCTCGTCAGCCCGCGTCCTGACGCCAGCCGAATGGCTGTTACCTTCGACGGCTGCATCCTCGTCAACGTTGCAGACGTATAGGACCGGCTTGGATGTCAACAGTTGCAACTGCTTCCACGGCCCTTCTTCATCCGGCGACAGCTCAGCAAAGCGCGCCGGCCTGCCTTCTTTGAGGAGTTCCAACGCCTTATCGATCAATGCGATGGTTGCCTTGGCCTCTTTATCGTTACCTTTAGCCTTTTTTTCCAGCGTTTGGCGCCGCTTCTCAAGACTTTCGAGATCGGCAAGCATGAGTTCGGTTTCCACCGTATCCGCATCCGCCGCCGGATCGATGCGGCCTTCTACATGCGTAATATCATCGTCCTCGAAACATCTGAGCACGTAGGCAACAGCGTCAACTTCACGGATATGGGCCAAAAACTGGTTGCCGAGGCCTTCCCCCTTCGAAGCGCCACGCACCAGACCAGCAATGTCCACAAATGTCAGCCGTGTCGGTATGATCTGCGCAGAAGTTGCGATTACCGCCAGCTTGTCGAGGCGTAGATCGGGCACGGCAACTTCGCCAACGTTAGGCTCAATCGTACAAAAAGGGTAATTCGCCGCCTCAGCCGACGCCGTTTGCGTCAACGCATTGAAAAGAGTGGACTTGCCAACGTTCGGCAGGCCAACAATACCGCATTTGAAACCCATGCTATTATCCGTTCTTGAAAGCGCATCGCCATATCCGGCGCGTGCCTAGCTATTGTTTGTTTCACCAGAGAACCAGCGCTTGAGGCGCGCGGCCAGCGGATTGGCTGCCAATTCCACCGTTTCACTCTCTTTTGCCGTCATCGGTGATGTATCGCCATCCTCGCCCTGGATACCTTTTTTAATTTTGCGCGATGCCTTACGGCGTTTTCCAGCATCGGCCTTGACGCTTTGAAGCTGAGCGAGTTGCAGCTGGCTTGGTGAACCGACTGGCCGCGGTGCGCCGCCACGTTCGCCCGGCTTACGCGCCCCAGCCGGCTTTTGCGCTGGCGACTTGGCGGTTGGCTTTTTAGCGCTGCTGGCTGCCGGTGGCCGGCCGGAAGAAGGATGGTGCGCACCTCTGTTCTGTACCGCCTGCGCGGTATCGCCATTATCCGGCTTATGGAGGTTTACCATCGCCTGCGCTACGCCTGTCTGGAAGCGCTCCGTTTCTCCTGCAACCAGACGGCCGACACTGCCTGCAATGGCATCCAGCATCACATCAAGCCAGCCCAGATCAGCCTTGGAAAAATCTTGCAGTACGTAACCAGCGACCCTGTTTTTATCTCCTGGATGCCCGACACCGATGCGCACGCGAGTAAAATCCGGGCTGCTCAACTGCGCCTGCATAGAGCGCAAACCATTGTTGCCAGCCAGGCCGCCACCGATTTTGATGCGCAGTTTCCCTGGTGCCAGATCAATTTCATCGTGAAAAACAATAATATCAAAAATTTTGATTTTCAGGAACTTAGCAGCTTCACGCACCGCATTGCCCGTGTCGTTATAATAAGTTTGCGGTTTAATGAGCAGGACACGTTCGCCTCCGAGTTCTCCCTCCAAGGCAAAGCTGTGGAATCGGGTGCGCCATTTGCCAAGGCCGTTAACCTCAGCGATGCGGTCCAACGCCATGAAACCGACATTATGCCGGTTATTCGAATATTTCGATCCAGGATTTCCGAGACCGACCAAAAGTTTCATGGCAGCGCCTCTGCCGTTTGTGATGCATTGGAGACTTCGGACGCCAGGAAGAGAATGGGTGCAGCCGAGCCACGCTGAAGCTTTCAAGCTCCATCATGGCTCGTATACACGGTTTGTGCGTGGCTGATAAGCTATCGCCCTAACATTCTTACTCGCCTTCGCCATCCGCCGCCGACTTTGCAGCCGCTGAACCGGCGATTGTGGCAACCGTAAAATCGCGATCCGTGATCGTTGGCGAGACGCCGTCGGGCATTGCAATGGCGGAAATGTGGATCGATGTGCCGATTTCAACCCCGTCAAGGTCAATGACGAAATTTTCAGGAATATGGTCTGCCGGGCAGAATACTTCGACTTCACGGCGCACAATATTCAGAATACCGCCGCGCTTCACGCCCGGTGACTTGTCTTCGTTAATCACCTCTATAGGTACCATAACGCGAATGCGGCCATCTTCACCGACCCTTTGAAAGTCAACGTGCAGCGGCATATCCTTAACCGGATCGACCTGCACTTCACGTGTCAGCGCGCGGATGGTCCTGCCATCGAACGTAATATCAAACACGTGCGACAGGAAAACGCCACGATTGATGAGCCTTACAACCTCGTTAAAGTCAATCGCAATCGTTTCCGGTGTCTTTTTATCGCCATAAATAACGGCAGGTACTTTTCCTTCGCGACGCACTGCCCGGGAGGCCCCCTTACCAGCCGCAGGCCGCACCGTTGCCTGGATCTCCTGGATCCCAGCTTCAGCCATGTCATGTCTCCAATAGAATTAAAGTCCAAGAGCCATGGTGCACTAAACATGCCTAGCTCGGACTTCATGCTGGCCGCGGGCCTCCAAGGGTGCCCCGACGGCTTTCAATTATATACAAGAAAATATCTCATACGCGTTTTATGAGGTAGAATCAATTGATTTAATTGGAGTGTGCTTCAGAAAGCATGGTTTTATGTAGTTTTCAGCCTTACACACTCCCGTCATGCTGCAAAGCTAAAGTTCGCAGCGATCGGAAATGCCGCAGCAAAATCATTAAAATTGGACCGTTGTCCCAAAAGTTGCGGTTTTCTGACCCGAACGCGATGTCTGCTGGATTTGAGTAAATATCCTTAAAGATCGATCCTGGGAAAAATGAGCGCCGCGCTTCCATACGCAGCGATTTAACTTTCAAGAGGGGCCTTGAGCAATGCGTATTTTGACACTGCCATTTGCACGGCGCTATATCACTGTAACTACCGTTATTTTGCTTTTCGCAGCATCAGTGACCGGCGGTTACCTATTTCAGGACTATATGATTTTCTTTGCGATTCCTGGAGTGATTTTCGGCTTTCTTTCGGTTTGGGGACTGCGCGATCTTTTTCAGACCAAGCATGCTATCCTGCGCAATTACCCGCTCGCGGCCCAGCTTCGTTTCCTTTTTGAAGAAATCCGCCCGGAAATGCGCCAGTATTTCTTTGAGGACGACAAAGACGGCATGCCGTTCAGTCGTGACAAACGCGCGGTCGTCTACCAGCGCGCCAAACGCCAGCGCGATAAACGGCCGTTTGGCACACAATACGACGTCTACGAAACATCTTATGAATGGTTGCATCATTCAGTTGCACCTGCCGATGTCGCGAGGGAACAGTTTCGTGTCAAAATTGGCGGGCCCGACTGTAAACAGCCTTACATGGCCTCTGTTTTCAATATATCCGGCATGAGTTTTGGCGCCCTCAGCCCGAATGCGATCCGTGCGCTTAACAAAGGGGCCAGGAAGGGCGGCTTTGCGCACACAACCGGCGAGGGTGGCGTCAGCCGATATCACAGGCAATATGGCGGCGATCTGATCTGGCAGATTGGTTCCGGATACTATGGCTGCCGCACCGACGATGGCAATTTTGATCCCGAAAAATTCACGGCAACCGCAGCACTCGAGCAGATCAAAGCAATTGAGATCAAACTCTCGCAAGGCGCCAAACCAGGCCATGGCGGTGTGCTGCCAAAAGCCAAGATTTCTGCTGAGATTGCCAGAACGCGCGGGGTCCCGAGAGATCGCGATTGCGTTTCCCCGGCCCGGCATCCGGCGTTCTCGACACCGCTCGAACTTATGAATTTCATCGTCAAGCTGCGTGAATTGTCAGGCGGCAAGCCGGTCGGCTTCAAGATGTGCGTTGGCCATCCGGTGGAATTCCTGTCAATCTGCAAGGCGATGCTTGAGGCCAACGTAACACCGGATTATATCGCAGTTGACGGCGCAGAAGGCGGGACCGGGGCCGCCCCCCTGGAGTTCGCCGACCACATGGGGATGCCATTACGGGAGGGGTTGGCATTCGTGCACAACGCTCTGGTCGGCGTTAACTTGCGGGCACGTTTGCGGCTCGGCGCATCCGGCAAAATCGCTTCCGCCTTCGACATGGCGCGCGTGATGGCGCTTGGGGCGGACTGGTGCAACGCTGGGCGCAGTTTCATGTTCGCGGTTGGCTGTATCCAGGCCCAGCAATGCCACACAGACCATTGTCCGACCGGCGTTGCAACGCAGGACTGGGCACGTCAGCGGGCGGTTGTAGTCACGAATAAGGGAGAACGTGTCTATCACTTCCATCGCCAGACGCTGGGGGCTTTAGCTGAGTTAGTCGCGGCGATGGGTTTGACGCATCCGGGGCAAATCATGCCACATCATGTGTATCGCCGGGTTTCCAGCGAAAAGATTGCCTCATACGCTGAGCTTTTCCCGATGCTTAAACCTGGCGAGCTGCTCACTGGAACCGATAATAAGCATTTTGCCGAGATGTGGCAGCTTGCAAGCTCGCAAAGCTTTATGCCGGAGCCGCATTTCATGATCGAGGATGTAGCAGTCAACAATTCTATTGCCGTTGCAGGTTAAAGTGAGGCTTTACCCATTGAGAGGGGGCCCCGAAAGCAAATCCAATAAATAGGACGTCAACCGCTGCAGCACGCAAAACCAACCACATGGTAACAGCTTTTTAAAGGTCTCGTTTTGGAACTACTTATCAAAGGTAGGCCGTTTCTGCACGCCCGTCCCGTGCATGTTTCTTGAGCAGTGTCACTTGCTCAAGACACGCGCTGAATACAGCATCAATAAGATGCGCATGAATTCTTTGCGCCTCCAGTTCGCTGACCGGACCGATGACATTACACGTCTGATCGTCCCGCAGTTTTACGTAATAACAGCCGCGTTCTTTCTCGATCCACATATCCGTACTAGCCAGCCGCATTGCTGTTCCTCTTTTTAATCTGCCATTAGCTCCTTATATCCCTGTTTCAAAACAAGCCGATCAGATACCCATGCAACCAGGGTTTTCCCCGTTTTACACAGAGAAACCGTAAATTTCACAACATAAGCAAGGGCGTCCTAAGCAAACAGCAATAAGCATGCCAGCCTAGTAGTCTGGAAGACCGGGGCCTTTCATCGATCTGAAATTTACAGCAATATGATTCATCCAATTCTCCGCGTAATGGTCTCCGCGTAATGGTGAAGTGTGCCGGGATAAGCAAACTATAAGAGCAGGGAGACAGATAGCATGGCAAAAGTCGCATGGATCGGACTAGGTGTGATGGGCTATCCGATGGCGGGACACGTGCTGCAAAAGGGCAGGCATGAGTTGACCGTTTATAACCGTACGGCTGCCAAGGCCGAACGCTGGGTGGGCCAATACGGCAGCGGCAAAGTTGCAGCAACGCCCGAGGAGGCAGCTGATGGGGCGGATTATGTTTTTTGCTGCGTTGGCAACGACGACGATCTGCGCTCCGTCACAACAGGGCCTGCCGGCGCCTTCCATAGCATGAAACCAAATTCGGTTTTCATCGATAACACAACCGCCTCCGCCACCGTTGCACGTGAGCTCCACGCCATTGCCAGGGATATGGGATTTGGCTTTCTCGATGCCCCGGTATCAGGCGGGCAGGCCGGCGCGGAACGTGGCATTCTCACGGTCATGACCGGCGGCAACAAGGATGTCTTCGCGCGCGCCCTGCCAGTGATCGAATGCTATGCACGCCAGGTTACGCTGATCGGTGAGGCAGGCGCCGGTCAGCTGTGCAAGATGGTCAACCAGATTTGCATCGCAGGTCTTCTTCAAGCCTTGTCGGAAGGTCTGCACTTTGCCCGCCAGGCAGGCCTCGATATGCAAGCCGTCATGACGACCATCGACAAAGGCGCGGCAGGCTCCTGGCAAATGGAAAACCGCTGGGAAAACATGAGTAACGGCAAGTTTGACCATGGTTTCGCCGTCGATTGGATGCGCAAAGATCTTGATATCGCGCTGGCCGAGGCACGCCAAAACCAGGCCAGCCTGCCAGTCACCGGGCTGGTCGATCAGTTCTACGCATACGTGCAAAAAGCAGGTGGCGGCCATTGGGATACCTCATCTCTCATAACCCGCCTCAACAAAGTTGAGAATTAGCCACCGCCCGTGACACCAGTTCTCAGCATATAATCCGGAAAGCTTATTGAGAACCTATGCGCCCTTGCCGTTAAGCTCGATCATGCATCCACACTCGCAGCCAGAGCGTTTTCCTGGATAAACTCGCGGCGTGGTTCGACAACGTCGCCCATCAGTTTAGAAAATATGTCGTCAGCCTCAGAGAGATCGCCAATCTTAACTTGCAAAAGAGTGCGGACTTCCTTGTCAAGAGTGGTTTCCCAGAGTTGATCGGGGTTCATCTCACCGAGCCCCTTGTAGCGTTGTAATGCAATGCCCTTACGGCCGGTGGCAAACACGGCTTCCATAAGACCGCGCGGGCCGAAGATGTCCTGTTCCCTGTCACGGCGCACCAGCCTGGCGGGCCCATTATAGATTTCCATGAGATAATCGTGGCGTTCGTAAAGCCGCCGCGCTTCCAGCGAGCCAAGCAGGGCGCGGTCGAGGATATGAACTTCCGTAACGCCGCGCACCTCGCGTGTGAAAGCAAAACCGTCGTTGCCGAATCGGCCAGACCAGCCCCGTTCCGTCTCGTCTGAAATCATATCGAGGCGTGCGGCGATGTCCTCGGCCACACGGTTGGCCCGATCGGGCGAAAGCAGCAGTTCAGGTTCAAATGCCCCCCCTATGGCACTCTGCTCGACCACAAAGCGCGTGTAGCGCGAATGCATGTCATCGATCAGACGGCTGGTGACCCTGGCGCGCTCGACGATGTCGCGCAAGTCGGCCCCGGCCCGATCCTCACCGCTGGCGAGCCGCAACTTTGCCTCGGCCAGGCCCTGATCGATGAGAAAATTCTCAAGCTCCCGCTCATCCTTGAGATAGGTTTCCGATTTTCCTCTGGTAACCTTGTAAAGCGGTGGTTGCGCGATATAAAGATGCCCTTTTTCAAGCAGCTCCGGCATTTGACGATAGAAGAATGTCAACAGCAACGTACGGATGTGGGCGCCATCGACATCCGCATCTGTCATGATAATGATCTTATGGTAACGCAGCTTTTCGATATTGAAGTCCTCACGGCCAATGCCGGTGCCAAGCGCCGTTATCAGAGTGCCGATTTCCTGACTGGAGAGCATTTTGTCAAAACGGGCGCGCTCGACGTTAAGGATTTTACCACGGATTGGCAGCACTGCCTGAAACTCACGATTGCGGGCCTGCTTGGCTGAGCCACCGGCAGAATCGCCCTCGACGATGAACATTTCCGTGTTAGCCGGGTTGCGATCCTGACATTCGGCCAGCTTACCCGGCAGATTATTAACATCAAGCGCCCCCTTGCGGCGAGTCAACTCGCGTGCCTTGCGTGCCGCTTCGCGGGCTGCGGCGGCTTCAAACACCTTGGTGATGATCAGCTTAGCTTCCCTTGGGTGCTCTTCGAACCAGATTGACAGCTGATCGGAGACAACGCTTTCGACGATTGGCTTGACTTCGGAGGAGACAAGCTTGTCTTTCGTCTGGCTGGAAAATTTCGGATCGGGCACTTTAACCGAAAGTACGCACGTCAGCCCTTCGCGCGCATCATCGCCAGAGATGGAAAACTTCTCCTTTTTGGCGATACCGGTCTCTTCGGCATACTTATTAACGATACGTGTCAGAGCTGCCCGGAAGCCGGCCAAGTGAGTCCCGCCATCGCGCTGCGGAATATTGTTGGTAAAGCAAAGGACATTTTCGTGGTAAGTCTCATTCCACCACAATGAAGCTTCCACCGAAAGCCCGTCCTTTTCCCCCACCATAACCACTGGCGTATCCATGATCGCAGTTTTGGCGCGGTCAAGATAGCGCACAAATGCGCTGAGCCCACCGTCATAAAGCATGATTTCCTGGCGCTGATCGGCATGCC
Organism: uncultured Hyphomicrobiaceae bacterium; assembly: GCA_963922535.1. Lineage (GTDB taxonomy): Bacteria > Pseudomonadota > Alphaproteobacteria > Rhizobiales > Hyphomicrobiaceae > Tectiglobus. The sequence continues at coordinate 35,666 of CAWUIN010000005.1, forward strand.
GGTTATCGGTCAGCACAACACGGACACCGGAATTCAGAAATGCCAGTTCCCTGAGACGGTGTTCCAGCGTCTCGAAATTGAATTCGGTGACGCCCTTGAACGTCTCAAAACTGGGCAGGAATGTCACATGCGTGCCCTTGTTTCCATTGTCCGGGCCGACAACTTTCAGCGGCGCTTCGGCCACGCCATGCTTAAAACGTACGTAATGCTCGCTGCCATCCCGCCAAATACGCAACTCCAGCCATTGCGACAGCGCATTGACAACCGACACGCCGACGCCGTGCAGACCTCCGGACACCTTGTAGGGATTATCGTCCTCACCCTCGCCGAATTTACCGCCGGCGTGCAGCTGAGTCATGACAACTTCGGCAGCGGAGATACCCTCTTCAGAATGCATGCCGACCGGAATACCGCGCCCATTGTCAGAAACGCTGCAGGACCCGTCCGGATTGAGGGTGACGTTGGTTTCACTGGCGAAACCCGCAAGGGCCTCGTCAATAGCATTGTCGACAACTTCGTAGACCATATGATGGAGACCGGAGCCATCGTCAGTATCGCCGATATACATTCCAGGACGCTTGCGCACTGCATCGAGGCCTTTGAGAACCTTGATTTTATCTGCGCCGTAGGCATTTGCATCTTTGTTCCGTGGGGCTGGCTCAGCGGTCATTTCCAACGTTGTTCCTAACTTCTTTTTTTATTTCATTTTAAATTATAGCACGCTTTGCGACACGATACATAAATTTGAGCCGTCTGCACTGCAATAATAACCGTTTTTTTCTTTTGTTTCAGTATATTCAGGCAGAGTACATGTGCATTTGAACTGCCCTGCAAACATGCCGTCATATTGCCTTGACATCGCCATCTTCAACGCGAAAAAACTGCGCTCGTTCAGATAAGGCAGAAAATGCTATATGATCCGTGCCGCTCATCCAGGCCTGGGAGCCGATGCGCAGTAAATCATTGAACAACGCACTGCGGCGTGCGTCGTCCAGGTGCGCTGCAATCTCATCAAGCAGCAGGATTGGTGCAATTCCATTACGACGCATGGTCGAAAGTTCGGCGTGCGCCAAAATCAAGCTGATCAGCAGCGCTTTCTGCTCGCCAGTTGAACTGATCTTTGCGGGAATACCTTTCAGACCGTTCTCAACGTTCAGGTCACTGCGGTGCGGCCCCATCAAGGCGCGGCCGGCAGCACGATCCCGTTCGCGCCCCCTTGCCAGTTCACTGCAATACCAATCCTCGATATCAATGGCGGGTCTCTGCTCCAGGGCAGTTTCAAGATCGCCTTCAAGTTGCAGATCAGCCCATGGAAAAACAGCCCCTGACCGTCCGCGTCGGGTCTGCATTTCAGTACGCAACGCAGTGACAGCTTCAACCCGGGCAGCCGCAATCGCGACTCCTGTTTCTGCCATAATCGTCTCCAGACCGTCAAGCAAAGGCGAGTGTCCGCCATCATCCAGCAACCTGTTCCGTTGGCGCATGGCGCGATCGAAGTGCCCGGCCCTTGTGCGATAACCAGGGTCGAAACAAAGAATAAGCCGGTCGAGAAAACGCCGTCGTTCCGAAGCCGGGCCAGTAAAAAGACCATCTGAGGCGGGTGTTAACCAAACCATTTCAACGTAATCGGCCAATGCCCCAGAGCCGGATTGCGTCTCACCATTAATACGCACGATGCGACCGGAACGCGCATTCGTCGCAGCGGCTGGCTGTAAGCCGGTTCCGATCTGAACCGACTGGCCATTTGCGTGGAGATTCGCCGCGACCGCCCAGTCTCCTGAACCGCCGCTTTTTGCAATCTCTGAATAAGCGACCCGCCTTAAGCCTTGGCCTGGCGCCAGAAGCGAAACTGCTTCCATAAGATTGGTCTTGCCGGCGCCGTTGGGCCCCAGAAGAACAACCGGGCGGCGATCGGCACGCAGTGAAAGACGCGTGTAGTTGCGGTAATTGGTGAGCGCAAGATCTTCCACCCAAAGGTGTACGTTTTGCCTGGCAGTTTTTTCTGTTTCTTCAAGCGCACTCATTTCTGCCATAAGTGGATCTTGGCGGCCATGATATAATAAAGTACGCAGGCAACAAAAGTGCTGACACGGCAGGTTTGCATTGAAGTCATGTCTTGTATCGCCTTACACCCGCATTGGCATCAAGACATACAAAGCGCTTTCATCCTCGCTATCGCGTATTAATGTAGGAGAGCTTGGATCGGCCAACATAAATATGGCTTTTTCGCTTTCCAACTGGTCTACGATATCCATGAGATAGCGCGCGCTGAAACCAATTTCGAGTGTCTCCGCACCATAATCAATTGAGAGTTCCTCTGTCGCGCTCGCGCCTTCAGGGTTATTAACCGACAGTATGAGCTGGCCCTGGGCTATATTAAGTTTTACAGCGCGGCCACGTTCGCTCGCAATGGTCGACACACGATCGACGGCAGCCATGAATTCACCTGTAGAGACATGCATTTCTTTATCGTTATTTTGCGGAATAACACGCGCATAGTCAGGAAACTGTCCGTCGATCAATTTTGAAGTCAATATAATGCGGCTGATTTCAAAACGCACTTTGTTCGAAGACACGCCAACGGTAACATCCTGGCTATTGTCCTCAAGCAGACGGTGCAATTCGTAAACAGTCTTGCGCGGAATGATGACGCCGGGCATACCGTCCGCGCCGGCTGGCTGTGGAAGCTCGATCAAAGCCAGACGATGGCCATCGGTCGCAACCGCTCTTAACGTTGCAGTCCCATCGGGCGCATTGGCTGTATGGAAGTAGATGCCGTTCAAATAATAACGGGTCTCTTCCGTTGATATTGCAAACCGCGTTTTCTCGATCAAACGCTTAAGCTCATGGGCCGGGATCACGAATTCATGCGTCATTTCTCCAGCCGTAAGATCGGGAAAATCCTCAGCCGGAAGCGTTTGCAGAGCAAAATAAGACTGACCAGACGAGAGTAAGACGCGCTCATGTTCGCGGTCACGCTCAATTTCCACCTGGGCACCGTCAGGAAGTTTGCGTACTATATCGTGTAAAACGTGAGCGGATACGGTAAGGGAACCTTCCTGATGCAATTCAGCTAGCGACTGTTCGGCAACTTCACGTTCCAGGTCCGTTGCATTGAGATGCAGAATGCCGCTCGAGGCACGCAAAAGAATGTTCGAAAGGATTGGAATTGTCGTCCGCCGTTCGACCACGCTGGTAACGTGCCCCAGCGCCTTGAGCAATTCGCCACGTTCAATAACAAACTTCATCAGAATTCCTGAAACGTTGTTTGAATGTCAGGGATTGAAGTGTAACGCAAATAAATCTTTAAATCGAGAATATTCATTTGTCTTCAAGGATAAAATGATCAGGAGGCTGGCGTGTGCTGCCAGATTTGCATCGAAATATCGTCGGGTTCAGAGGCAGTCTGATCCATTATTGGATTGCAAGACAGGACAACAGCCTAAAACCGTGACTTAACAAATATGCCAGTTTTTCAATGGCAAGTCACTTAAAAGCGTTCAACCGCTCGTAATAAAAACACTTATTTATCAATGTTCTGAATGTGTGATATGGTAAAACATGCATTTAAATGCGTAGAAGATAGCGTTAAAAAATAATAAAAAGACGCTTTGGCGCAGCAGTGATACCGCGACAAAGCAATGTTCTTAATGTAGACTTATGTATCACAGCATATAGTTCATCGGCTGAAATATCATGCGTGTGAACATTAGACCGTTACAAGGTGCAGCATTGGATTTTCCATTGTAGCCGCACGCCACAACAAATTCAGGCCTTCAACATCTTTTTGAGATCATCGATTTCATCCTGAAGGCGCTGATTGGAATTAAGAGCGCTCTCAATTTTACGAATCGCATGCAGCACAGTCGTGTGATCTCTGTTGCCAAACCGACGCCCAATCTCAGGCAGCGAGCGTGCCGTAAGCTGCTTAGCCAAATACATTCCAATCTGACGCGGCCAGACAACCGAACGATGACGACGCTGAGAGAGAATATCAGGCTTAGATACCCCAAAATGACGCGAGACTGTCTTAATGATATCTTCAATCCGGATCGGACGTGGCTCTGAACTCAGGCACAAGTCCTTGATCACTGCTTCAGCAACGGCACATGTAATCGGTGTGCGCATGTATTGCCATTGAGCGTGCAAACGAATTGCGGCAGCTTCCATCTCGCGTCCATTTTCGGTAAGACGCTCTGCCAACATTTCGAGGACATTATGCGGTACGTCGAACGAGGGATCAGCAAGTCGCTTTTCATATATTCGGCGTTCAAGGATCTTGAGTCGCAGTTCGTAGTCAGGCGGTTTGACCTCCGTGACAAGACCGCGCTGAAGGCGTGATCGCAGACGGTCACTGAGCTTGTCGACCTGGTTGGGCGCACGTGACGAAGCAACAACGATTTGTTTGCCGCCGTCCAGCAACGCATTGATAATATGGTCAAACTCAGTCTCAGTATGCTGACCGTGCAAAAATTCAAGATCATCGATTATCAGCATATCGATGCTGCGGAATCGGTCCTTAAACTCCAGGGAATTGCGGCTTTGCTGAGCTTCGACAAACCGAAAACGGAAACGCTCAGCCGTCAGATAGAGGACTTGAGCCTGAGGCATACGGCGGCTAACTTCCCACGCAACAGAGTGCAGGAGATGGGTCTTGCCAAGACCGACCGCTGAATGGATATAAAGAAGACTAAAGGCACGCGACTCGGCAAACAATGTTTCCGACACCTGGCTTGCAGCGGCATGTGCCATGCGATTGGCAGCACCAACAACAAATGCATCAAACGTGCAACGCGGATCCAGTGGAGATCCTTCAAATCCGGCTGCTTGAGTATTTATTCGGGCGAGAGAACCTGACCGATTTATCTCCGAAGCCGCACGCACTGATAATGCCGCATCGGATGGGTTTTGTGCTGAGCTGATATTCTGCCCAATATCCTGTCGTTCAGTCTTTACCAGACCAGAACATGATCTGTTGTGCGCACTTGGTTCGCGCAGACCAACATCAACGCGTTCGATGTGTTCGAATTCTTTACGTGCAGATTCAAGAAGATCATCCAGATAATGAGATTGAATCCAGCGACGCAAAAACTTAACTGGCACCGATAATGTCAGAATATTGTCAACATAGCGCTCTGCGTCGCAGGTATTAAACCAACTTTCAAATACCTCTTCACCGAGGCGGATCTTCAGGATTTTACGTATTTTTTGCCATTTATCATCAAGCTGTTTTTTGTCCAACGCCGACTTTTCCCCGCTTGCTTCAAGCATCGGCCTGCTTGATATCGTGCTGGTTAATGCTTCGATGCCCGAAACTATTTCTTGCCCACTTTGTACTGGACCTAAGCTACTCGGTTGCATTAAAATTACCCCGCATATTAAAAAACCAAGACTATACAGTAGACGAAAGAACTGTTCCGCTGCCACGCCCGCAGCACGGTTGGTTCTTTATTCGCCACCTTGTTTGGTGCGCTCCGCCCAAAGCGCTTTAATTAAGAGATTTACCGGCATTTCGAACCGGAAAGGTCAATCATTCAACATGTGACAACTGTCACGCTTGAATTGCTGTTTCACTTCAAACCCATGCTACAAAATTCGCGGGCATAGACCAGGCCAAGTAAAACAGCCCCAAGGCGATGAACTTGCCGATATTTTTGATATAAATGTCTTAAAATTGTTATCGTCACTACTTCAATCATTGATATAATCTCCACATACCACTTCTCCTACAGTGTAACTTTTGCATACTAACTTAAGCACTTAGCTAACGCGCAATTTTTGACTACAATCCTACGTCTATAAACTCACTTACCGATTGTCTTACCAATATGATGAAGCAGACTTCGTTTCTCGTAGTATGCAATCATCATCAACAACCTGCTCCACCTTCATTGCATCGGAGCGCCATGGTGCACAATTTATTAAGATACATTATCCACGATATTCACAGGCCCGAAAGAATTGTTTTAATCTTAACCACGAGATTCCAGTCACGCAAGCCGGAAATCCACTGTTATTTGGCTGTTGCGAACTAGAAATCCACAGGCTGCTTTTTTCGCACACTCTGAAGCCACTTCATATCTAGCCATTTAATATGTTGAAAGAAAAAAGAAAATTATGGACTTTGTCGAGTTTGCGGCGGCCATCGCCGGCTGATCTCTTGTGTTGATTCGATTCTGTGAAAATTGTAGCGGTATTTGTGTCTTGGGGTATTGGTAAACGATATAAAACCCACAATAATACAACAAAAAACGCGTGAAGGATGTTTCCTTCACGCGTTATATAATTTTGATAAAAAATTGAAATCTATCGAGCTGACAACAGTCTCACATGATCTCTAGGAAATCAGGCGATCATTATATAATTCTAGATCCTTAAAATAAAGCTGACAGGCAACCTGCATTATGAAGTTACATCAAGACTGAAATGCTGCCGAATTGCCCAAGCATTATGTGACTGTCCCAGAAGTCTCCAGCAGGAACATTAATCAAGCGGTCTCTGCCATTTGCCTGATTCTCTTTGCGAGACGTGCAACCTTGCGGCTCGCAGTGTTTGCGTGAACAACTCCAAGTTGTCCTGATCGCGCAATAACCGGCTGCGCGATTTTAAACGCCTCGGATGCGCGTACTGGATCGCCTGTTGCGATTGCCTCTTCAACACGTCGCACTTCTGTGCGCAAGCGCGTGCGACGCGCTTTGTTAATCTCTGTCCGTCGTATTGTTTGTCGTGCAGCTTTTTTGGCCGAAGACGTATTAGCCATATATTAAAGATCCTACTTGCCTAATCCTGTGTTCGCACACCACCCGCATCATTGTCATGGCATAACGTAATGCAAGACAAATCAATGCTTCATCGAATATTTATGCTTATTCAACAAAGCGTTAATTTATTTTAATGCTTGTTTTCAATATTTGATCGATCTGCGCTGTCTTACGTTGATGTTGATTAACGATACCGCCAGACCAACATATCAGCGCATCTCTTTATGGGAACATATAGAATGTTTTCCCAAAGCAAACTTTGACCATTTGCTAATTGAATATGTATCTTGTTCCTAATGCATCGTCAATAGCATAATTTGCTCATAGCTTGCATATCGCACGGCCTAGTCCGTGGCTTGGGCCAGAAATTTTTCCACCACAAACTCCAGGAGTTTTTCGGCAACTTGCTGTTTACCCATCTCTGGCCAGCTTTCAACGTTGTTGCGCGAGACCAGGTGTATGGCGTTACGGGTGCCACCCATGATACCGCTTTCCAATGATACATCGTTTGCGATAATCCAATCACACCCTTTTTTTGCCAGCTTGTCTTGGGCATGGGCAATCACATTTTCTGTTTCCGCCGCAAAGCCAATGACCAGCTTTGGGCGCGCTTTACTGTGGTGTGCAACTGTGCGCAGGATATCCGGGTTTTCCGTAAATGAAATTATGGGGTTAGATTTTCCTGTCTTTTTGATTTTCTGCTGTGCGGGATTGTCAACGCGCCAGTCAGATACTGCAGCTGTAAAAATGGCGATGTCAGCCGGCAGTGCCGCCTCGACCGCAGCAAGCATTTCCCTCGCCGTTTCAACAGCAACAAATCGCAAGCCGTGAGGACGTACAAGGCTGGTAGGACCAGAGATCAATGTTACATCCGCCCCCATATTGCGCGCGGCCACAGCTATGGCATAGCCTTGTATGCCAGAGGAGCGGTTTGTAATGTAACGTATGGGATCAATCGGCTCGTAGGTCGGTCCAGCTGTTATCAGAACAGAGCGGTTTGCAAGTTGTGTATTTGCTGCAAGCAGACGCTCAATTGTATCGGCGATTTCTACGGGCTCTGACATACGGCCTGGCCCTGCTTCATTGGCTTCCGCCATTTCACCGACATCTGGACCCAGAAAATTAAGGCCGTCAGACTTGAGTAGCGCAACGTTGCGTTGTGTTGCTGAATGCTGCCACATTTGCGGGTTCATGGCAGGAACAGCCAGAATTGGCTTATTGGATGCCAGAAGCACGGATGTTGCAAGATCATCGGCATGGCCACCTGCCATTCTCGCCAGAAGATCCGCAGTCGCCGGAGCAATAACGATAAGATCTGCTTCACGCGAGAGGCGGATATGGCCTATTTCACGCTCATCATTAAGGTCGAACAAATCAAGAAAAACACGGTCGTTGCTCAGCGCTCCGACGGAGAGGGCTGTCACGAACCGCTGTGCTGCCTCGGTCATCACGACACGCACGGAGATACCTTTCTCACGCACCCGCCGAATGAGTTCCAGGCATTTGTAGGCAGCAATACCGCCACCAATTATCAGAACGATCTGTCTCTTCTTCATTTCTTTAACTGATCTACCAAAATCATTAATATCAATCTGTACCGTAAACGACGACACACTCTATCAGTCTTTATCGTATCGCTTAAAATCCAGGCATTCCAACCAAAATTTTCAATCTATACAGGCCATTAGCAGAAAGCAGACTGCCTGGTTTTCGATGGCAGATGTGGGATTTAACTCCTCACAATTTTTATTATCACCTCTTATATCGGCGCGCATATTATGAACATTGCATGTATTGTTAGAATGATCGGGCATTGCAGTCAGGTGAATAAATCTCAAAAAGTCTAGCAAAGGCATGGCGCAGACGAAACAATTGAGATCATACCGCATTTTTTTCGTGCAATCGTAAATCTTGCTCGAAGGCTGCATCGGAGACACTTCGGAACTTAAGCCATGAGTGAAGATAATACAGCTTATCGTACTCTGGTTTCGATATGGGCCTTCTTTGCGCAAAGTGCCTTTTTTGCAACTTCAGTGAGATATCTACGACACGAGACAACAAGCATCACTCTATAAAATGATAAATGAAATAAGTTAACGTTCGTCACAAATATCAAAATCCGGAGAATTTTTGTGTGCGTTAAAAGTCTGATTGCTTTGGTTGCCGTTTCGGCTCTGTCAATATCTGGCATAGTACCAACATACGCTGATGAAACAGGTTTCATCAATCTGCATCAGCTGCGTCGTTATGGTAATTACCTATGCACAGCAACGCATGAGCATACAGGTAACGGAACCGTTCAAAAAAATAGAAAACTTGCTATTCGCTCTGCTGTGCGCAGCTGGAGCGATTTTACGGTGTGGGAGTATGGTTCTGATTGGGGAAAGTGGAAATATGCGCGCGACAAAGGCGTCATGTGCAATGGTAATAGAGGATCAATTACCTGCTCGGTGGTCGCCCGGCCTTGCAAGCTTTTGCGAAGGTAAGGTGTGATTGTTACGAAGGTGGATTCTTTCTGTAAAAAAGCAAGTCGTGTCATCATCACTCAAATATCACGGTCGGTCTTTATACTTCCCCACCAGCAACGATAATAAGAGTGCACATTTGACATGTTGCTTGCTTTATCAGTATTTGTCTGCGATGTACTTCAACGTCAATTGTTTTCCAAGCTCGACAGCCGGTTGTCCGAATGGATCGACATCCATGAGATGACCGGCAATAATTGTCTCAATCATAAAATGCATCAAAAGTGCGCCTAAGGCAAACTCATTGAGTTCCGGTAAATCTATTATGCGTGTTGGTCGCCCCGTCTGGCGTAATGCTTGCGGAACAGCAATTGATTGTGCATGAACAAGATCACCAATCGTTTTTCCTGCCATGATATCAAACCCGGCAACCGCACACAAATCCTGAGACAGCCGTGGACCAAGTCCGGCAAGCGGTTTGCGGATGAACGTTAAATAATATTCTCCCGGGCCATCCATAAAAAGTTGGAGCATACTGTGCTGATCAAGCGGACCAAGGCAGGCAAGCGGCGTTGTCCCTTGTCCATTCTTGCCAAGACTTTCCGCCCACAGCTGCACATGCCAACGTGCTAACTGAGCAAGGCGATCAGCATAAGGCATCATAACGTGAACGCGGGTCATCCTTTCATGGTAAAGCGCGTTTGCTATGGCAGCGCCGATCGCGGCAGGACAGTCTTGAGCGGTTCTTGCTGCGAGTACATTAGAGACAACTGCCTTCGCCCCGTAGAGCAGCTGCTTGATGTTCAATCCGCGCGTAATGGCTGGTAATAAGCCGACGCAGGTCAGCACGGAAAACCGCCCGCCTATTCCGGGCGGATGATCCAGAACTGGAATAGCGAACTTTTTACAAAGTTGGCGCAATCCATTCGTTTTTCCTGCAACATCCGGATCCGAAACGGCGAGAAACATTTCGGGAATTTTATCCTTGAGCCCAGCATTGATCACAGTATCCAGAATAGCAATCGTCTGGCTCAAAGTTTCCGATGTTCCGCCCGATTTAGACATCAAAACAAATCGTTGCGATGCGAGGTCATCATCGCTGAGAACACCGATCATAGTGGCTGGATCAAGATTACCGTAAAACCTGGTCGCAGGACGCCAGCATCGATCCTTGTCAAGGGAACCGGGAATGTTCCAGCCGCCAAATTGGGCAAGAGTTTGCCCGCCAAGATTAGAGCCGCCGGTACCAAAGAAAACAATCTTCTCAGCCCCCTTTTCCAGGCGCTGATAATTTTCCTCGATCTCCTTCGCCGTTTTCTCAATATCGCATGCAACGTCCAGCAAAGGCAGTTTGCCGCCAGCATAATCCGCCTGCAATTTCATCATGGCTGCGCCGGCACGAGCCATCCAATCGGTCATTTCCGATGCAGAGAGGCCGGCCGCAATGGCTGTATCGGTACACCCTTCTATTGATTGATGGAAAGCACCCTCAATCTTGCTGACGTACATTTTGCCACCCTTCTCGTAGCCTGGGAAAGCCGCTTACTATTTAAGAGCAAAGTATGCGACGCGATAAATAATCGCAACTGGGCCCAGAAGGTTCTGGATCAGCCGCCCGGTGTTAAATTTTGCGGTTGCCCGACCACAGTAATTGAAAGTGCATCGGCCTTGAGCAAGCTTTGCGCTAAACGCTGGATATCGTTCTGAGTTACAGCATTAATCTTTTCATTGCGAGTCTCAACGTAGTCAATGCCGAGTTCTTCCAGTTGTATACTAAGTAACTGGCTGGCAATTTTTGAATTTGTATCAAATCGCAAAGGATAAGAGCCCGTCAGATAGCTTTTGGCGTTTGCCAGATCTTCTGCCGTTACTCCCTCGGCCGCAAGGCGGTGCATTTCGTTGCGTATCACGTCAATGGACTGCGCTACTTTTTCGTTCTGTGTCGCAACAAAAGCCAAAATGACAGCTGACTTGTCATAAGGGATGAGATGACTGGAAACAGAATATGCAAGTCCGCGTTTTTCTCGCACTTCCTGCATAAGACGTGCTGAGAACCCACTACCGCCAAGAATATGATTCATCACGAAAGCTGACATGAAATCTGGATCATGTCGCAAAATACCTTCGAGACCAAGGACAACAACCGACTGTGGAAAAGGCATCTCGATGACGTTTGGCTTGATCCTGGTTGTAATCTTGGCCGGCGGAACCTCGGCGAGATTGGCCTCATCTGGCAATTGGCCAAAGATTTGATCTAATAACGGTGCAAGCTCAGCAGCTGTGATATCGCCAACAACGGCAACCTTGAGATTGGACCGGGCAAAAATACGATTACGATAATCAGCGAGATCCTGTGCAGAAATTTTTTCCACGCTTTCAATCGTGCCCGATGATGGACGACCGTAAGGATGATCAGGATAGGCTCCCGCCCACCATTCTTTTTGCGCGACTGTATTTGGATTTTTGGCTGCAAATACCAGATTCGTGAGGAGTTGTTTACGCGTGCGCTCTATAGCATCGGCATCGAAGCGTGGCCTGGTCAGAGCTAAAGTCAACAGGCCAAAAGCCTCGTCTTTGTTTGCGCTTAGCGTCTGCACGCTGCCATAGAATGCATCGCGGCCTTCTGAGAACCCCATTCGCATGGCTATATCTTCCATACGCTCCTGAAATTCTGATGCTTTTAGATCTCCAGCCCCTTCATCAAGCATTGCCGTCAGGAAGTTGGCAACACCAGGCTTGCCCTCGGGATCTTGGGCGCTGCCGCCTTTAAACGCAAAACGTAACGCAATTAATGGGACAGTTGGCTCTGAGACCAGCCACGCGTTAATGCCTCCCGGGCTTTGGACCTGTTCGATTTTCATACGATAATTTATCTCCCTTGCTTCTGCCTCGCCTGATGTTGCTGTAATGCTGGAAAGGCAGAAAAGAGCAACCGCGGCCACAGCCGTCAGATGGCGTGCAATGAATGCCATAGCCTGTCTCCAATTGTGAAATTTTATTAATTTGCCAGCGTGTCGGGAACATCCGGTGTGAGGTATCCCGTGACGGACTTGCGGATGTCGAGATGTTGTTTGGCAGCCTCGGAAATATCTTGCAGTGTTACCCTGGCGATCCGATCAGGCCAAGCCTCAATATCCTCAATTGTCTGGCCAATCACAAGGCTGAAACCGTAGCGGCGTGCAAGCGAGGATTGGCTGTCGCTTTGATAGATGTGGTCTGCGAGATAAACGCGTTTGGCGCGCTCAAGTTCTTTTGAGGTGATACCGTTAACAATAACATCGTAGATTAGCCCGTCGATGGCTGCCTCCAGATCTGGAAGAGTATTGCCGGGTGCCGGAATACCGTAGAAGCCTATCTTGCCATAGTCCCGGCCGCTGCCGGAATACCAGGCTCCTGCATTGGTTGCGATCTGTTGTTCTTTAACCAGAGTTTTGTAAAGTCGGCTGGTTGTGCCCTGGCCAATCACCTTAAACAGCAAATCCAAAGCTTCAGCCTCTCCCGGTTGTGCAGTGTTATAGCTCGGCGCCAGATAGTAGCGTTGCAACAGCGGATTACCAGCACGCGAGTCTTTGAGTTCGAGACGGCGTGCAGCGACGGCCTTCGGCTCAAGTGGCCGGCTGTTATATGGTCGGATCTCAGGATTACGTGCAATCTTACCATAGGTTTCCCTTGCCAGCTGCATGACTTCTGCTGATGTGACATCACCGGCAACAACCAGTATTGCATTGTTGGGAGCATAAAAATTTTTATAGAAATCCATTGCATGTTTGCGTGTAAGTTGTGATACCTCGTGCATCCACCCTATGATTGGCGTGTTGTATGGATGAGACAGGTAAAGTGTCGCGTTCATCTGCTCAGCGAGAATAGAATTCGGATCGTTCTCTACGCGTGAGCGCCGCTCCTCCAAGACCACATTGCGCTCGGTCAAAACTTCTTTATCGTCAAGTTTTAAATTAGTCATTCTGTCAGCTTCCATACGCATGACCTCTGCCAGACGGTCTTTGGAAATGCGCTGAAAGTAAGCCGTGACATCTTGGCCGGTAAATGCATTGTCTTGCCCGCCCATGCGGGCCACGGCTTTTGAAAACTCACCAGAAGCCATGGTTTCCGTCGCCTTGAACATCAAATGCTCCAGGAAATGCGCTATGCCTGACTGGCCGGCTTTTTCATCCGCCGCACCGACACGATACCACACCATATGTGTGACGACCGGTGCCCTATGGTCAGGTATAACGACAACTTGCATGCCATTGTCCAAGTGAAACGTCTCGGCACGCTGGGCGGCAGAAACGGGGCTTGATAGTGTGTCGGTTATTGCAAGCATTGCGAATGTCACCATTTTAAGCGTTAAAAAGCGCCAGCATAAAGAGCGCATCATTTGGGGTCACCCTACCATATAAAGCTGGCGCAGCACGCCAGAATTAGCCTGATTATTACAATGCAGAAGGTACAGCAGAATTGAGACATACAGATGAGGCGTGAGACGAGATGATGCTGGTCAAATGGCAAAATTTTGCTGTCAATGACAGGCGCGCGCCGATATGACACCGTTCCGGACATTATTTTGGTCACTGGCATCTGCAAGGTAAATGCTAATCATGCGCATGAAGAGAAATCTAGGGAAACTGCCCGATAAGCTTTGCAGCAGATTAAAAAAAATAAGTAAACCAATAACATAAAGTATAAAGCGACTTCGGTTGATACCTATAATTATCGAAGTCTGTGAAAAAAATCTCGTCATCCATGAAATGCTTTTGTCTTGGAGATGCCTCTTTGACAAGCAGTACAGCTGCTGTTACGGCTTTCACACTTTTTTTGAGGTCAGATTGATGGAACCGAGACCAAGACCAGAAGACTACGAATTTGACCTCGAAAAGACGCTTGAGGCCGTAGTCGGGATAACAGCCATGATCCCTGATGAAGCAATGACTGCAGACGTGCTCGGCACTGAGCGTTCCGGCAATGGTGTCATCATAGACGACGGTCTGATACTGACAATTGGCTATTTAATTACCGAGGCGGAGACGATCTGGCTCAGCCTTGCCGATGGGACAACCGTTCCAGGCCATGTCTTGGGATATGATCAAGCAACCGGCTTTGGTTTAGTTCAGGCGCTGGCGCATTTAAAGCAGCGCGGGTTAGAATTCGGCAATTCAGATGACATGAAGATCGGCGAAGAAGTTGTGGTGTGTGGTTACGGCGGCATCAATCATTCTGTTGTTGCACGGATCGTTGCAAAGCAGGAGTTTGCCGGCTACTGGGAGTACGTTCTGGATGAAGCAATTTTTACCGCTCCTGCCCATAAGCACTGGGGAGGAACGGCAGTGGTTAATCGGAGAGGGGAAGTCATTGGCATCGGGTCTTTGCAGGTTCAGCATGCCGAGGTGGACGGACACAATGTCGATCTTAACATGGTCGTGCCTATTAATCTGCTGAAACCCATTCTGAATGATCTCAAGACCATCGGTCAACGCGCCGCGCCGCCCCGCCCATGGATCGGTATATACGCTGCTGACGTCAACGATAACATCATAGTTGCCGGCATTGCATCCGGTGGACCGGCCAACGATACGGAACTTGCGATCGGTGATATCATTGTGTCGGTAAATGGTCATGCCGTTTCGGATTTAGCGGAATTCTTCCGCCATATATGGGCGCTTGGTGATGCTGGCGTGGAGGTACCCTTGCAAATTCATCGCGAAGGCCATACGCTGGATATCATTATTCAATCGGTTGACCGCAGCGATCTTCTAAAATCTCCAGTCATGCATTGAGCGTATGCCATCTGCCGTAAGCCTTGGTTTTATGTTTTCCCGGCCGTAAGGGCGCCTCCCCAAATAAATGCTTCAGTTTTGTTCAATTTCGATAGTATAGCTTACGATATGTGGCTTAGCACCGGAAACTGAAACGTTTATTTGTCTGAGGACGCTGACGGCACAATTGGCGCTCGGTTCAATGCTTTCGGCTGGGTTTGTCGTTCGGCAGATGTATACGAGTGATCTCGTATCGCTTAAAATGTTGGCTCATGGTGCACCGATTTTATCCGCGCGCCAAGGCACGGTAAGAGCATTGATACTGCCGCTGATCGTAAGCAAACCCGCAATGCCGAAACAACCTAAATATCGATGTACACTGCCACATGCCTCAGCACATTACAGGCCTCATGGAAGCCGATGATTGAAAGACAAAAATACAAGTAGAAAAAAGCCGCCGTCTATGACGTTTCGGAAAAGTTGTTATATTCCGCGCCCCTCAACTTTACGTTGAAGATCTTGCGCTGCTTTTTGCGCATCATCAGATTGCGGATCAACTTCAAGAAGTCGTTTAAAGACTTTATACGCGCCTGCCTCGTCACCAACTTCTCTCAATATCGTTCCAAGCCCTTCCAAAGCGCGAAAATGATTTGCGTCCAAAGCAAGGGCACGCCGCAAATTACCTGCTGCTTCGCTCAGGTTATCTTGTTTATAAAGAGCAAAGGCACGTTGGTTCCAGCCTTCCGCATAATCTGGAGATAATTTGATAACAACATCAAGAAATTGGACTGCCTGATCGTATTTCTTTTGTTTTATGGCACCGGTACTTCGCTTCATGAGCAGATCTACCGTTGGACTGCCAGACACCATGTAAAGACGGCTCAAGGCCTGTTGGATTTGTTCGGAACTTTTTTTATCGTCGCTGGTCGCCAGGAGAGCATAGAGATTTTCTCTTACCTGTGCTCGTTTAACGGCATTCTTCGGAACACCATCCTTGAGTATATCCGCGAGTTGTGAGCGTATCGTTGAGCGAGCTTGATGATCGGATGAATTTTTCTCAGCCTCTAGATTTTGAGGCGGATCAAGCTGTTGTGCGCCTGGCGATACCGCGAAGAGCATGCTGAAAACCAGGGATAAAAACACGATGTCTAAGCGTTCAGGAATTTTATATCTCATAAAATACCCTTAGAGAATAAATGGGACGGAATCAAAGCAAAAGCTTTCCGTCAAAATACACATTCTTTTTGGCACCCGAAACGGGCCGATTTCGCCCAACCGGCTCTCGCGCGCTAATTGACGACACGGCCTTAGTCTAATGAGTATTGGTTTCGACAGGAGACCGGTTGAGAAGATCATTGATGCGGCTGCGTTCGCGCTGGAATTCTGCAAGATCTTCTTCTTTCAGCAGGCGCTCACGGGGAACCTTGATTTTCAGTGGATCGACGAACCGTTTGTTAACAAGCACTTCATAGTGCAAATGCGGCCCCGATGAGAGTCCGGTCGAGCCGAGAGTTCCAATAACCTGGCCCTGCTTTACTTTTACGCCTTTACGTATACCCGGGGCAATCTGATGCAAATGGGAATAAGTTGTGTCATATCCATTGGCATGCTTAATACGTACATAGTTGCCACTCGTGCCACGTCGGCGAGCTTCCTGGATAGTCCCTTTGCCAGCAGCAAGTATAGGCGTTCCAACTGGCCCGGCCCAGTCTACGCCGGTATGCATTCTACGCTGTTTTAAGATTGGGTGATGCCGGAAGCCAAAACCTGATGTAAATCGTATGGCATCCCCACGAACGGGTTTGCGCATAAGAAATTTTTTCGAGTTATGACCGCGTTCGTCATAGTAATCTACGTGGCCGTCACGGCTGCGGAAGCGCCAGAATTGGCTTGTCTCGTCGTTTGCCTTTATTGCTGTGTAAAAAAGTTCGCCGACAGTGGTGCTACCATCTTCCTGCTTGCGCAACTCAAAGAACCACTCGGCTTGGTCACCATTGCGAAGCCGACGCCGGTAATCAGTCTCATAGGCGTGAATGCGCATAATTTTCACGATAATGTCCGGCGCCAGTTTTTGGGTTAATCCTGCATCGTATATTGCAGCATAAAGGCTGCTCAAGTTTCCAGGGTTGGCTCCTGACTTAAGCAGTCTCAAGAGATTTTTACGATCAATCTGATCCGTTGCCCTGAATTCTCCGTCCGCCTCACGCTCAACTGTAACGAGATGGTCGTGAGCAGTACCAAAAATCGAAAAAGCCGCCGGTTCTAATGCATCGGGATTAGTAACAGACGGCACCAGTTTTACATGTATCTGTTGCCCCGGTGAGATTTTATTCATCGCCATGATGGGGTTTGCGGCGGCAATCATTTTACCAACAAGCCAATTCGGTGCTCCCAGCCGCTGAAGGATGCGGGTAATCGAATCCCCGGGACCAACGCTGACAACGCGAACTTCACCAGGCTCCGCACCCTCGCTCGCCTCAAGTTCCTCAACGAGGCTACGGTGCAGAACGGTCACGTTTGAATCAATCTGATCCAACGGCGAGAGACCAAAACCGTCATTCGACAAATACGCAGGCCTCAGGCTTCCAGCTTCCTCCAGACTGGCGTACTGACGAAGATCTGGAATGATTTGCGCGCGCTGGACGATTGCCGTAATATCGTCTGTGTTAAGCTGCGCATCGTCAGGATCGGGATGAATTGTGGAAAGCAGGTTGACCATCCTGACATTAATTTTGCCAACCCTTTCATCCTCGTTTCTGTTACGGCTATCTTCTGTATCTTCCGCTTCAGTCGCATAAAGATGAAACGGATTAAACCTGGGAATTAATTCAGCATTTTCAGAAGTGGCCGGCGCCAGGCGCGAGACAATGCGCAAATAAGGGCGAATTTCAATAAATGGCCGGTCGTTGCGCATGACATTGACCTGCTTATGTATGACATAACGTGCCGAAAGTGCACCGCTTGCAATCTGAAGTTTTCCGGTTTTGGGCATCGCCCAATTCAGACAATCGTAAAAATCACGCTGACGGGCCGGTCATTCCGACGGTCTTTGTGCATCTGAAATGCGGTCCATCATACTATCGAGACTTGGCCTTCGATCTAATGAGCCAATAATGACAGTTATAATAACGACTGCGCCGACAGCTGCTGCAACGCACGTGCTAATAAGCCAGCGGAAACTGTTGTCACCATGATCGCGGTCGTAAACGTCATTATAGGTCCGGCGGCCTCTGCCGCGGTAAACCTGTGACAACCCCTGAGCTGTGCGATTCGCGTTCGGGTTACGATATCGTCCGGTCGGTGCATGCCGTCTTCTATCTACCAATGACTACCTCCGCTTGACGGTGGTTCAATCGAAGCGATGAACGCGTATATAAGTCTCATATACCATGTTTCGGAGCTTGGACCAGTATTTCGGTTTTTACCGAGTAAAACTGGCTGAGACGAATTTTCGCCCGCACTGTGCGTTTGAAAGTATGCGTCTGCCATCTATCCGGCAAACGAACCTGCACGGCTAACCGGATGCCCCCTTTCCGGCAGCTTCTGGCGAAATTAACCATCTCTCGTGAGTTTATCCTCAAGCATGCTCTGCATATCCTTGCGTCCAGCTCTTCAAAACGTGCTCGATTTTTACAAACCCTATTTTCACAAATACTGTTTTGCTTGGCTCAATTCTCAATTGGCTCCTTCGCCAACAGCCCCCTGAAGTGTGCAGGGCAGGAAACCACCTGCAAGAGATACTTAATATTGTCGGGCTATGGCGATTGCACGGCAAAAGTCTAAATTCGTCCCCCCTTAATAAGATGCCATGGCGCTGTTTTGCGTGCAGCCGGAGCGTCCGAGCAATAAGTATAAAAGCGCAAATCAAAAAATTACCTTAGCTAATCAAGAGCTTGCAGAAAAATTCGAAAAAAATTGCCGCTCCATCAAATAATCAGTTGACAAGCATGGAAGATTAGTATTTATTAGCCACTCATTCGACGGCGCAACGTTGATTGATCAATTCAATACTTGCTCACAAAAAATCAGATTCGTTAAGTTAGGTCAACTGGCTTGCGTAAATCTCGTCTGAAATTGGAAATATATCAATTTTATGACATTCTTTGTGAGTTGCTCTTTGACAATATATATGAAGAAAGAGAAATGCAGGCGGCGGAGTTCAGGCAGCTTACCACGCTTTAAGCTTGGTAAGCATATGTAATTCTGGATGAAGTTTCTTGCGTTTCAGCCATCACAAAGTCGAAACTTTGCGTTTACGCAGGTTTCGGCAAGCGTGAAGGCACCCGTTACGCAATGAAATTCCCCGGATCAAATTCCAATCCGGGTAAACCAGAAAACAAACTCTTCAACTTGAGAGTTTGATCCTGGCTCAGAACGAACGCTGGCGGCAGGCCTAATACATGCAAGTCGAACGATCCTTCGGGATAGTGGCAGACGGGTGAGTAACGCGTGGGAACCTTCCCTGTGGTACGGAATAGCTCCGGGAAACTGGAATTAATACCGTATACGCCCTTCGGGGGAAAGATTTTATCGCCATAGGATGGGCCCGCGTTGGATTAGTTAGTTGGTGAGGTAAAAGCTCACCAAGGCGACGATCCATAGCTGGTCTTAGAGGATGATCAGCCACACTGGGACTGAGACACGGCCCAGACTCCTACGGGAGGCAGCAGTAGGGAATATTGGACAATGGGCGCAAGCCTGATCCAGCCATGCCGCGTGAGTGACGAAGGCCTTAGGGTTGTAAAGCTCTTTTGGCGGGGAAGATAATGACGGTACCCGCAGAATAAGCCCCGGCTAACTTCGTGCCAGCAGCCGCGGTAATACGAAGGGGGCTAGCGTTGTTCGGAATCACTGGGCGTAAAGCGCGCGTAGGCGGACTGGTCAGTTGGGGGTGAAATCCCGGGGCTCAACCCCGGAACTGCCTTCAATACTGCCAGTCTTGAGGCCGAGAGAGGTGAGTGGAATTCCTAGTGTAGAGGTGAAATTCGTAGATATTAGGAAGAACACCAGTGGCGAAGGCGGCTCACTGGCTCGGTACTGACGCTGAGGTGCGAAAGCGTGGGGAGCAAACAGGATTAGATACCCTGGTA
>CAWUIN010000006.1:0-52487 GCA_963922535.1 uncultured Hyphomicrobiaceae bacterium
CTACAAGAGCCATGGTCTCGCGTGTTTTCCTGGCAACTCCGCCGAGGGTGCCGGAAGCAGGTGATGGACGCACAAAACCGTGCCGATGCGTTGCCAGCCGTTGCATACGGGTTTTGTCGCCGAGGATAGAACCGCCGGACCGCTGTGACGTCGGATCGACAGCTAAAACCGCAACGCGGTGCCCTTTATCGATAAGGCTGATGCCTAAACGATCGATCATCGTTGACTTACCTGCCCCGGGCACGCCGGTTATCCCGAGATGGTAGGCCGTGCCGCTTTCAGGCAGAAGGGTTTGCAGCAAGCCCCGCGCTTTAGCCTGATGTGCCGGATGCGCGCTTTCAATAAGTGTGATTGCGCGCGCCAGGATTGCCCGCTCGCCGGCGCGTATGCCGGCAGCGAGCTCTTCGACAGTCAACTGTTGCGGATAAGACATGGTCTTTTAGACTTGGGCTTATTGGGTTGCTTCGTTTATGGCTGCTTTCTCAGCCCTGTCACAGAGCCGCCCGACACAATCGTGGGATGGCCAGCGCAGCCTCCGACCACAGCCTGAAGTTGAACGTCCCGCCAAGCGCTGATGCCGACATGAAAAGAGCCGCAGCGGGAATGGCCGAGGCCATAAGGCCTGCAACCCATGGCTGAGCTTAATGGCACCCACCAAAATAAACGCTTCAATTTTAGTGAGGAATAGCCCGTAATACGCGGCTTAGGCTCGGAAAATTGAAGCGTTTATTTTGGCGGGAACCCTAAGGTGCGTCACGATAGCATAAAATTTGGCAAATGACACTCGACGGCAGGGCGTGTCAGATGGGGGCGCCCTGATGATTAGGTGCTTGCAGAAGGGCGGTAGCCTTTGGTACTTTCATTCAGCTTGTGCAGAACGTATGGTTTTGTATCAGGGCATTAACGCAATCCATGCCGTCCAACGGCGTGGACAACGGGAGGGCATTTGGGCATGTTGGCGGATATGTCTCAGCTTAATATTGTCATGGTTGCTGGCGCAATCATTTTGTTGCTGCTTACCATTTTATGGTTTGTCATGCGTGCACCGGGCCGCTGGCTTGGCATGCTTGCACTTGGGGTTGTGGTAGCAGCGGCGGGCGCCGGGATTTTCGTTTATCAGGGGTCCAGTGACAGGCAAACGGCGGTGGGCGGTGGGGCTCCACCTGGTTCGGAAATGGCAGGGACTGAAGCGCTTGAGGCTGAACGCCGACAGCAGGAGCAGATCGCGCGTGAAAAAGCAGAGGCTGAACGCCGGCAGCAGGAGCTGATTGCGCGTGAAAAAGAAGAGGCCGGGCGCCAGCTCGCTGACACCCCTCGCCGTTTGGCTGAAGAGAGCAAGAAAGAGGGAGCCCGGCAGATAAGATTGCATGACGAAGAACATCGCCTGGCACGGATTGAGATTGAAAGAGAAGAAACGCAACGGCAGGAGGCTCCCCCTGTACCCCAAGGTCTGCGTGGCGGCGGGCTGACCACTAACGCAGATAACACGCCTTCCGAGCAACCCAAACCACCATCGCCCTTGCCTCAGACAAGGCAGGAATGGCAGGTCGTGCCGGTTTTCTACGGAACGGACCGTGACCGGCAGGAGACCAATGAGCGGATTGCCTACACCGCAGAACGCGGTAATAGGCTGGAGGTCGGCCGGGCGCTGGTGACGGTGCCGAAAATACACCAGGTGCCGAACATTGAGCGCCCGTGGGTTTATAAAATCCCGTTCACAGATGTCGTCATCTTCGAAGAGGCGGAGGATCCGGCCAGACACTTTACGATGAAAGAGCTGAAAAACCTGACGCAAGAGGAGTTTGCTGCACTTGCGCGCGCGCAGATTGCCAAGTCCAAGGCGTTCAGGGATCAGGCCCTGGTGTTTATCCATGGTTTTTATACAACGTTTGATTATGCCGTTTATCGCGCCGCGCAGATTTCCTACGATATGGATTTTGACGGCGGCTCGTTCGTCTACTCCTGGCCATCGCGTGGCGAGGTTAGTTTGACCGCCTACACGGCCGACCGTGAGGCATCGGAGCAGGCGGAAAATTATCTCGAACAATTTCTCAAACTTATCGCAGAGCAATCCGGCGCCAGGTCGATGACGATAATCGCCCACAGCATGGGCAATAAGCTGCTGCTTCCGGTATTGCAAAAGCTTAAATTCCGCAATGACACGGATATCAAGATCTCCCAGATTATTCTTGCCGCACCGGACGTCGATAAAGATATCTTTGCCAATCTGGCGCGAGAAATTGAAGGGTTGAGCACAGGCGGCGTGACGCTTTACGCAGCGGCAAATGACCGGGCGCTTGATGCTTCACAGCAATTCTGGGGCGGCGTGGCGCGTGCCGGTGACGTGCCGGAAAACGGCCCGATTGTGATCGAGGGCATCGACACCATCGATGTGACGGCGCTCAGTACCGACATGTTCTCGCTCAACCACGGAGGGTATGCGCAATCGAAAACCCTTCTTCAGGACATTCGTTCCTTGATGCTGCAGGGCTACCGTCTGCCGCACGTGCGCAACAACAAGATCCGGCAGCTTCCCGCAACAGACGGCGGCGTTTACTGGAAATACAATTAATCTAGTGGCCTGCCTCACTTAAAATGTCGGGATACGGGCATCCTAAACCCGATATTTTAAGTGAGGCAGGCCACTAACTACTTAAGGCTGCCTTTATGGCTTTGTGAGGCATGACGGCAGAATATACTGCTTATCATCCCGCTATCCATCTCGCGCTGGTGGCAGCGGATGCTTTTGCTACCCTGCCTTGCGGTCTTGCGGTGGGCTGCATGATGAAGATAAAATATGCGTAGTTGCGGCAGGATTGCTCCAGGGGGGGCGAACAATCATGCCGCACCGCTCCAATCCTTACCGTATGTCTTCCTGGTAGATGATTTGTCCCTGCTGAATTTTGAGCGTATCGGTTGCAAGTATTTCGTTTGGCTGTGGATCGCCGCTCATGTAAAGATCACAGGATGACCGGCAGGCAATTGATGTCTGCTGTCCTGCACCGATGGTTATTGACTGGCGGTTGCCATTTTCAACGACCACGATATTGTACGCGCGGCCATCGCGGTTCATCAGTTTTGCAGCATGCGCTGCAGATGTACCAAGTGCAATCGCCAGTAAGAGCACAAGCGTGCTGAATGTTGATTTGGTCATGAGCTTACTCCTCTTGCCGAATATTAATAGACTTGCCTCTCGCAGGAGCAGGCTTGCGGATTTTTCCCTGCCCCGCCGTGCCCTGCTTGACGGGTGGCGTTTTCCTGTCAGCCAGTCTTCTGCGATTTAGCGTTCATTTTTGCTTCCCAAGCGTGCGAACATTCTTAGCCTGCACCTTGGGCTAATTGGCCTCAATCAAAGTTTTCAAGCCAAACTTTGATTGAGGTTAACTTAATGCAATGTCATACCAATTCACAGATGAACTGAAAGTTAATGTATGAACCGGTATGAACTATGCCTGCGCCCGGACGGGTCGCAAGCGGGTGATGGGCAGTAATACGTGAGCACGTATGGGTTACTTGCGCAAACAGTTGTATTGTTGATAAGAAAAAATGGTATTTCACGGGCGAACGCCGCATGAATTGTGCGGTTTGCTGCAGGTATGTATTAATAGGTCACAACGATATGTGCGCAAAGAAGAAACCAGGTGAACGTCGACGTTGATCTTTGGTCGTGGCCGCTTTATGCGGGAGACGAAAGCGCCAATGGATTGCGCAGCCTTTTGTCAGATGACGAACGCATGCGGGCGGAGAAGATCAAAAACGATGCCGCGCGGCGAAATTTTATTCTGGCTCGTGCCCGAATACGCCAGATTCTTGCCCGTCATGTCTGTTGCGATGCGTCTCAGCTGCAATTTGTATATGGTCCAAACGGGAAGCCGGCGCTCAAAAACTGCGATCTCCACTTTAATCTCAGCCATACGTCAGGTTGGGCGGTCATGGCTGTCACGCAGGACTGCAGCGTTGGCGCCGATATCGAAGAGCTGAGGCCCGTTACGCAGGATTTGGCCAGGCGCTTTTTCTCTACCGCGGAACACGCAGCGCTCACCGGCTTAGGCCCGTCCGAATGGACGGACGCGTTTTTCTCGATCTGGACAGCCAAGGAAGCCATTTCCAAGGCGCTCGGCCTCGGCCTGACCCTGGACTTCAGCTCCTTCGATGTCGACAGCAATGCCCATACGCAAATGGTGCTGGTTCCAACTGCGGCCGGGCAGGCCGTGCACCTCAGCTACAGGCGGTTCCCATGCCGCCCGCAGATCCATGGCTGCGTTGCAATCGTTGCAGATCGGCCCATTGCCTTACATCACCATGCCTGGGAAGAAGTGGCATGGTAATTAAGCATGAGTCACTTTCAGCTGTGTATTTTGAAATTGCATTTCGCCAGTAACACCAAACCAAGAGGCCCGCCAAGCTGTTCCGCAATATCAGTTCTGTTCACACCGCAGTCATCGACGTCCCTGCATTGCCAGCGTTCTGAGCCGCAGCGCGTTCAGCTTGATGAAGCCTTCGGCGTCCTGCTGGTTGTAGGCGCCCTGGTCGTCTTCGAAGGTGACCAGGGCGCTGGAATAGAGCGAATAGGGGCTTTCCCGTCCCGTAACAATCACGTTGCCCTTATAAAGCTTGAGCCGTACGGTGCCGCTGACGTGCTTCTGGCTTTTATCGATCAGCGCCTGCAGCATTTCACGCTCCGGGCTGAACCAGAAGCCGTTGTAAATGAGCTCGGCGTAGCGCGGCATCAGTTCATCCTTAAGGTGGGCTGCCCCTCTGTCCAGGGTGATCGATTCGATTGCGCGATGGGCTGCTAGCAGAATGGTGCCGCCCGGCGTTTCATAAACGCCGCGGGATTTCATGCCCACGAACCGGTTTTCGACCAGATCAAGGCGGCCGATGCCGTTGTCGCGGCCGAGATCGTTGAGCGCGGCCAGCAGAGTGGCCGGGCTCAAAGCCTGGCCGTCGATGCTGACCGGGTCTCCCGCCTCGAACCCGATGGTGATTTCGATTGCCTTGTCAGGCGCATCTTCCGGACTGATCGTGCGTTGGAAAACAATTGATGGTGGCGCGAGATTCGGATCTTCAAGCACTTTGCCTTCGGAGGATGAATGCAGCAGGTTCGCATCGACGGAGAAAGGCGCCTCACCTTCCTTATCCTTGGCGATTGGAATCTGGTGTGTGCGGGCAAATTCAAGCAGCGCCTCGCGGCCGGTGAACTCCCATTCGCGCCATGGTGCAATAATCTTAATGCCTGGCTCAAGCGCGTAATAACTCAGTTCAAAGCGCACCTGGTCATTGCCTTTGCCGGTCGCTCCATGGGAGACGGCATCGGCGCCCGTTTGGCGTGCAATCTCGATCTGCTTTTTTGAAATCAAGGGACGGGCGATTGACGTTCCAAGCAAGTATAAGCCTTCGTAAAGGGCGTTGGCGCGAAACATGGGAAAGACAAAATCACGAACGAATTCCTCCCGCAGATCTTCGATAAATATATTTTCCGGCTTGATGCCAAGCATCAACGCCTTTTCGCGGGCTGGCCCGAGTTCTTCGCCCTGACCGAGATCCGCAGTAAACGTGACGACCTCTGCGCCATAGGCTTGCTGCAGCCACTTTAAAATAATCGATGTATCAAGGCCGCCGGAGTAGGCAAGCACGACCTTACCGACGGTCTTTTGTTGTGAGGGGAAGGCTGCATGCGCCATGAAATTATTCCTGGGTAATGATATTGAAGATACGGTTGGCACGTTGTTGAAGAAGTCAGGTTGCCGGAAACGCGTTGCACATGGCTGATTAGGTGGCATTCATTTGTCATGCATCGTGGAGACACCGCATCAGCGCCGAATTGGCTTGCTATCAACGACTTACAACCGACTGCCTGACTTGTTCAACGACCTGCTATACTATGCGACTACATGATGTATCGGAAATCGGCAAGAACAAGAATTTGCGCACTTTCTCTCATGTCCCGGCTCTGAAGAAGATAAGGATGGCTGCAGCTGTGCGGCGCATGGCTCAGGATCGCATCCGGTGTGTCACGCACGGGCGCTGAGACTTGCGGTGCCCTGGGTGCTGGTCGCGGGGCTGGGCGGGCAGGTGCTTTAAAAAATGTGATTGATTGTTGGTTGCGCGTGAGGCGGAAGAAGTGAATATTTTGTTTTATATGGCACAAGTTCACGTGCTTCGGCATACGAGACCTTGAATATAAAGTGAGCAGAAAATGAATTACAGCCCGCGTGCGATGCGTCAGACGATATGTACCTTGCTTTTAACTTTTCTTCTGATAAGCGGCGTTGAGAGCGGTTCCGCCCTGGCAGGCGGGCAGGTGTCTATGATGGCTATGGAACGTAAAATTGAACGCCAATTCAAAGACGTTGCCAACATGACGCCAGAGCAATTCGAAATTTTACGTTCAGAGCGGCCAGACGATATCGTTCTGCTTGATGTGCGCGAGGCCAATGAGTTTGCGATCAGCCATCTTCCTGAAGCAGTCCGGGTTGATCCTGGTATCAGCCAAGCAGCTTTTGTGAAAGCGTTTGCAGGCGACATGAAAGACAAGACCGTTGTTCTTTATTGTTCGGTCGGCTATCGCAGTTCCAGATTGGCCGCCCGGGTTCAGGATAGTTTGACAAAACTTGGTGTCAAAGGCGTTTATAACCTGCGGGGTGGAATTTTTGCCTGGCACAATGCAGGGCGTATCGTCGTGAGAGACCGCGCTGAAACCAATCATATCCATCCTTATAACAAAACGTGGTCTCGCTATCTCGAATTTGATCACCATGCCCGTTACGGTAATCAACGCTCCTGGTGGCAATGGTAGTTTTCTTTGGCCGTGTCGTTAATTAGAACGGCGAGAGCCGGTTTGGCCTGTTTTCTAGGGCCGTTGAATTTTAATGATAAATATTGGTCATTACTTATGCCGTGTTTTGCACATCAGCGGGTTTGGAAATGTAAAGCCTCTGAATAAAACGAAATATACCTATGCCGTCGGAAACGACGCCAGCCAGGCAAGGCACAACGATCAGAACGATTATTGTTGCTGTCGTAAGGCCAAAGACGATTGTTATGGCAAGAGGTATCAGGAATTGGGCTTGTAAGCTGGTTTCAAACATCAAAGGTGTAAGCCCGCCAATCGTCGTGAGAGATGTGAGTAGGACAGCCCGTAGACGATCGCTTGCAGCGCCGACAGCTGCATCTTCGAGTGTCTCGCCGAGTTTTTCACGTTCGATCAGGCGGCTCATGAACACGATGGAATCGTTGACGAGAATACCGCTGAGCCCTAACAATCCTATCATGGATGGAAGAGTTAGATCATAGCCCATGATGTAGTGCCCTGTAACTGCACCAACAAATCCGAACGGGATGATCGACATGACAACTAAGGGTCTGAAAAAGCTTGAAAACAGCCACGCCAGGATGATGTAAATCAAAACTGCTGCGAGAATTGCGCCTGTGCCGAGATCCTTGAACGCCTCGCCACTCTCTTCCGCCCGGCCGCTGAAGCTGTAGTTTATATTGTACTTTTCTGCCAGCGCCGGCATGATATCCTGCATTAGCTGCTCTACAACTTGACCGGGCGTTGCAATCTCCTGGTCGACGTTTGCGGTCACGGCAACCGTTGTCAGCCCCTCGCGGCGCTGAATGGTTGAAAATGTTTGCCGTTCGTTGATTTTGACCACATCTGTCAGTGCAACGCGAGATCCTTCAGGTGTTCGCAAATACATGCTGTGGAACATTGCCGGTCCATCAATGTCTTGCTGGCGCAAGACACGCACGGTTATTTCCTCATCACCACGGGCAAACTGTTTTGCAATTGCACCTTCGAATGCATTACGTACCTGATGGCCTACCGCGGCTGCAGTAAACCCCAGGGCTGTACCGCGTGGCGTCAGCGTGAACACAAGTTCCTGCTTCCCGTAAGGCAAATCATCCTCAATACCACTCACGCCCTCGAAACCTGTAAGCTTCTGCTTGAGATCTTCTGCCGCTTCCTTCAGGATGTCGATCGGTGCGTTGTGTAAGCGTACATCCACATCGCGACCAGGCGGCCCGCTGCGGCGACCGGAAACGGCGATGCGTTCAACCCCGGAAATTTGCGGCAAGGCTTCGCGCCAGGCTTCAAGTATGCGGTTTGTGCGAATTTTGCGCACTTCGCTTGAAGTCAGCTGCGCGTTAATTTCCGCAAGGTTGTTGCCGGTTTGACGACCAGCCCTGCCCAGTACGGTAAACGAGGTTTCAACAAGTCTTTCCAACGGTTCCTGGGAGTTTTCCGTTTGATCTTTCGCCTGCAACTTCTGCTCTGCTTCATAGAGTGCCTGTTGCACCCGAACGACAGCTTCTATCTGTTGCGGGCGGGGCACCCCTGGAGAAAAATAGATCGATGCCAAGGCATTCTCTGATTCTATTTGCGGAAAGAATATAAAACGCACACGCTCGCCGGCCAAAGCACCGAAGGAAATAATGAGACCGCCGATCATGATTGCGATGGTTGTATAACGCCATCGAAATGCAACTCTTAAAATCTTTACGAAAACACTATCACGAAACCATGAAAGGCCAGCATTAACGCCACGTCTGATTATGTTTGGGCGATCTTGCTTCGGATTGCCATGGCGAAGATGGCCTGGAAGAATCAGGAAACATTCGATCATGCTGGCAAACAGTGCCGCCAGTACAACCAGAGGTATTCCGATCATGATATCGCCGATGCGGTCGCCAATGAAAAAAATTGGCATGAACGCAGCAGCAGTCGTCAAGATCGCTGCCATAACAGGTGCAAGCATACGCAAGGCACCCTGCTCGGCAGCCTGGGCGCGCGGCATGCCTTTTTCTTCAAGCGCGGCAGTGTGTTCACCCACGATAATTGCGTCATCGACGATGATGCCAAGCATCATAATAAGACCGAACATCGAGATCATATTGATGGTCTGGCCTGTTGCCCACATCACGCCGAGTGTGGCAAAAATCGCGACCGGAATACCCGCAGCTGTCCAAAATGCAATTCGTGCGTTCAGAAAGATAAACAGAGCTATCAGCACCAGCACAAGGCCCTGCAGGCCGTTTACGAGCAAGACGCGCAGGCGGTCTTGAACGAGCTTGCCAATAACATCGTAAACTCTGATCTCGAGCGACTTTGGAAGCTCTTTTTGGGCCTGCGCGACATAGTCCTGCATGATCTCCATTGTCTTGAGTGTGTCGGCGGTGAGAGAGCGCTTGACCACCAACTCGATTGCCTGGCGGTCGCGAAGTAGGCCAATAACACCATCACGCTCAAAACGGGTATTGATCTTCGCGATATCCTCCAGATAAACTTTTTGTCCTGTCGCCAGCGACTTGATTTCGATCTTGCCGATTTCTTCCGGTGTTTCGCGATCGGACCCGGCACGAAGCTGGCTTTCACTTTCTCCTTTGAGCGTACCGGCTGGCAAATCCTGCGTATTTTCCTCGATTTTCTTCGATATGTCTTCAAGGCTGAGATTTAGACGCCTGAGATCCGCCTCGCGAACCTCCACCCAGATTTCTTCATCGCGCGCACCGCTCAATTCGACCTTGTCAATGCCAGCGGCCAGCAAGCCATCGCGGATATTTTTGGCATATGATTTTAAAACCTGTTCCGTGAATGGGCCGCTCACAGCAATTCTGGCGACCGGCTCAAATACGGTTGCGCGGATGATCTTTGGCGTCTCGGCGCTCTCCGGAAGTGTCGTGATGGATGCGACGGCCTGCTCAACGTCAGATTGAGCCTTCTGCATATCAGCGGCAGGTGAAAATTCGATTGATATCGATGCGTTGCCTTCCCTGGCGTAGGAGTTGACTTTTTCAACCGCATCAATAAGGCGCAATCCAGGTTCAAGAACATCAAGAATGCCTTTTGCTGCATCCTCTGCGCTGGCGCCTGGCCAGGCTACGGATACGGTAACGACAGGCACTTCCAGGTCTGGGAAAAACTGACGATTGAGTTTGGTGAGACTAAACATCCCGATAACGATCAAGATCGCCATCAGCAAGTGAGCAGCGGTTTCGTGGCGTGCAAAACGTGTAACGATTGAATTGCTATTGGCCGACGTTTCCTGCGGCGCATTGAAAAACTTACCGCGTGTATTACGAAGCCGGCGTTTACTATTCTTAAATATCATTGGAGGCGACTTCTTTTACTCGTACTCCATCACCGGGGCGCGAAATCCGTGTCGTCATAATTCTTTCACCTGCCTTGATTTCGCCTTTGATGAGAAAAAATGCGCTGCTGGTTCCAACGACGGTTACCTCGCGTTTTTGCAGCCGTCCATCGGAGATGGCATAAACATATTTTTTATCTTGCTCATTATAGACAGCTTCACTCGGCACCTTGGCAACGTTTTTATATGTTACGTCCGGCAGTTTGATTTCGACGAAAATACCAGAGCGTATAGAGGCGGGATAATGCGGCGTATTAATGCGCGCAAAAACCTGGATACCACCGTTTTCAGCCTTGACCATAGCGTCAATACGCTCAATTCTAGCTTTATATTTTAAAATTCTGGGCTCTACCGCCCACAAGATATCTATATTGCGTCCGAAAAGGTCTTTCCCGCTTTCTGCAAGACGGCCAAACTGCCCGTCTGTCAACGAAAAGCGTGCCTCGATCCAATCGCGATCGATCAAGGTTGCAACATGGTCGTTAACGCTCAGCATACGCCCGACCTGTGCCCCAACATCGCTCACGTAGGCGTTGAAGGGGGCCTTCAGCACAGTTTCCACCAGTCTCTTTTCAGAACGTCTTAACACCGTATTGAGACGCGCAATTATTGCTTCCTGCTGCTCCTTTCGTGCCAGCCATACTTCGATGTTATTTTCATATTGTGTTACCGTTTGCTGACGCTGCAACAGAACAAGCCGACGGTCATCCACTGTACGCTCGGAAACCGTACCGCGTGTTGCAAGCGGTTCGGCGCGTTTGAGGTCGGTCTGTGCGAGGCGCAATTGTTCGCGTGCTGATGCAAGATTGCCCCTTTCAACTTCCAGGGATGCCTTCGTTTCGGCCAATTTCGCCTTGGCTTCAGCCAGTTGAGCTTTCGATTCAGCTACACCGACTTCATAATCGAAAGGCTCTATTTCAAGCAGCGTTTCGCCTTCTTCAACTTCGCCGCCTGCCAGCAACTGCGGACCGGCCTTTTTAACCTTGCCCGCGACTAAGGCGCGCAGTTCAACCTGGCGGCCTGCAACGGTTGTACCGTAGAGTGTTAAATCAGGCTGATGATCGGTAAATGCAATCTTTATGGTTTCGACAGGTAAAACGATTTCCTGGGCGGGCTTCTTGCGTGCCGGCGGTTTTGTTAAGTGGAGGTAATTATATGCGCCAATTGCGGCGGCGATGACCAAAGCCGGCAGCAGGATCTGGGCCAATCGCCTGGAAAGCATATGCAGAATTGATGTTTTTTTTATCTTCCGGGCAGCTTCATGATCGCCATCATGAGTGCCGTTATGGTTGCCATTCGATGTTATTGTACGATCTGCAGAAGAAATCAACAATTCCTGGCTATTACTTGGTTTCACGCCTGGTCTCCCACCGGACAGATCAAAAGAAGCACGGACAACATTTTATAGCGATCGTACGAACAAAACAGCCGCTAATTTCCGCTTCAATTATATACAGTTTGACGCAGAGCACATGGAAGGTTACATGCGTTCATGACTTCGCAAATCGGGCCGGGCTGTAAGGTTTTCAAATACAGTGTGTTATACGCTTAGAATGTGTCTTACGGTTTAATTGCATACACTGTGAGGCTTGATGATCTCTAACACGTGAAATCGGTTTGGCGAAATTGAGACTTGCCCTCAAACCTGATAAATCACACGTTACATGCAGCATATTAAAGCTGTACAGGACGCTAATAGCCTCGTACCCCTTAAAAGGGTCGCTTAGTGGACTGTATCACTTGGGGTGCTTTAAAAAATTGGAGGGCAAGTGGACGAAATGAACAAAGGTATCTTAGGCGTTGGTATTTCCATTAAGTGCATTGATGCAGATTTCCGCGATCTTGGCCCAAATCTAGAGGAAGCCGAGGCACTTGGCGTCGATTCCGTTGAAATCCCGACACTGACAATGCCGCTGGTCGCAGATGGTAAGATCATGCGCGAACAGCTCAGGAAAGCCAAGGAAGTCATTGGCCAACGGCCGTATCGCATCACGGCGCACGGACCGATTGCGATAAATTTGATGGACGACGATTGGCGCCTGCCGTTGCACGAACAGGTTCTGGCCGCCTCGATCGAAGTTGCTGCCGAACTCGGGGCGGAGCACTACGTCATGCACAGCGGCATGTGCAACGATATGCAAAGCCCGGCAATCAATATTGCCTACGCAAAACAGCGCGAAGCATTGCAGCGTGCCGGTGACTTCGCAAAACAGCACGATATAATTATTACGGTTGAGAATTGCTTTACTTACGACCGTAGCAGGTTAACGGCTTTGCCCTCGCGCCTTGCAGCGGAAATTGCTGCTGTCAACCACCCGAATGTCAAAGCCTGCTTTGACTTCTCACACGGCTTGATCAACGCTACCCTGCATGGTGTGGAGTTCCTTGAGGAGGCCGCGGCGCTGGCGCCTTATGCGAAGCATTTGCATGTGCACGATTCCTTTGGGAAACCATATGACATCAAGGCCCATTCGCGCGCAGAACGGCTTGCTTTCGGCCAGGGGGATATCCATCTGCCCATCGGCTGGGGCAGCATTGCGTGGGGACAGCTTATCGAACGAATTCGCTTTCATCCCGGAGTAATTTTTAATATTGAATTGGAGCAAACTTACTGGAGCCAGGTCAAAGACAGCATTTCGGCGGTACGGGAATTGGCAGCGCGTGCTAAAACCACCGAATAATCATTTCGAGTTTGCATGATCAAAGTTTACGTTCGTCAAGCTGACTGCCTTACAGCCGAGGAAGTCAGCGTGGTGGATGCACTCATGGCAAAGACGTTCGGGGCATTGGAATTTATAGAATTTTTATCGCAAATCAAAGACCACCGCCGGGCGGAAGGCAAGAAAAGGAAGCTTGTGAAACTTTTGTTTGCGACGATCCTGGCAGTTCTATCTGGCGCGATCTTCTACTGCAAAATCCACAGATATATCAAAGCCAACCGGGAAAAACTCAACGACGCATTTGGCTTCGGCTGGGACAAGGTGCCGGCTTATTCCAGCATAAGGTTCGTCTTGTAAGGTCTCGACGACGCTAAAATTGAGAGTAAATTCCGCAAGTACAGCGCCTTACTCAGCGGCAGCGATGCTGCAAACATGCAGGTCCTTGCGATCGATGGCAAGGTGCTCAATGGCAAATTCAAAACGAAGATGGTCGTGAAGCGTAAGGCAGGAATGTGAGGAGAGCTGCTTTGCGCCTTTCTGTTGATATCTATGGATGTTTCTCTTCTTCCGACATGGGCCAGGTTAGACAAATCAAAGATGCACAGGTCTATCCACGCATATCGGCAATAAATTCACTTTCCGGCTTTACACCTGAAATCCATAGGTAATCGCGTGCGCGTGTACAGGCGACGTAGAACAGATGACGCTCGGTCTCGTAAACTTCATCTAACTCGGCTTCATCCGCAACGCTTTCAACGCGTTCTTGCAATGGCAGTATATCGTCATCGCATGCAACGACGGCAATTGCCTTATACTCAAGCCCTTTTGCCAGATGCATCGTACCTATAGCAATGGCTCTATTCTGACTTGATGTTGCTTATTTGTTCTTCTATGGTTTTTACAGCCATGGAGGTGCAGATGAAAGCTCAGGATTTTAAGGACTTTATTGCTCAGCTGGATGTTCTGAGCGAAGTTCAGCGCGAGGCTCTGATGGCAGCGCTCAAGGGCAAGGGGGCGGCCAATGAGGCGATCGCGCTCATTGAAACGCAATTCGCGGCCGCGCCCTGTTGCGGACACTGCAAGTCGGAACGCATCAAACTTTGGGGGCATGCATCGGGGCTCAGACGTTATAAATGCCGCGATTGCGAGCGCACGTTCAATGCGCTGACCGGCACGCCGCTGGCCCAACTTCACCGCCGCGATGCCTGGCTCGACTACGCCCGCGCTCTTGTCGACTGCCTCAGCATCAGGAAGGCCGCCACGCGCTGGATACCTCGTTCCGCTGGCGCCATCGCTTCCTTCAGGCCGCTCGCGACAAACGTCCCTCGGCGCTCGCCGGCATCGTCGAGGCCGATGAAACGCTCTTTCTGAAATCGCAGAAAGGAGCGCGTAAGATTGTCGGGAGAAAGCCCAGAAAGCGGGGCGGAAAGGCAGCCAGGCCCGGCATATCGCCTGAGGATTACGACATCGTGCTCATCGTCCGCGACCGCCATAAGACCACGGCGGATTATCTGCTGCCCAACTTCAAGGGCTCGACGTTCGAGCGTTATCTTGACCCTATCGTCGACCGCGATAGTGTGCTGGTCAGCGACGGACGGCCTTGCTACAAAACCTTTGCTTGCGACCGTGGCATGGATCACGTTGCCGTCATCGCCAGACGCGGCGAGCACGTCAAGGGCAGCTTTCACATCCAGAACGTCAACAGTTACATAACGCGCCTCAAGGACTGGCTCAGGCCCTTCAAAGGCGTCGCCTCGAAATACCGCGCAAGCTATCTCGGCTGGCGGCGCATGATCGAACGCTGCGGCGACCGCCTGACACCGCTCCACCTGATTGCCGAGGCGCTTGGAACATGAGGAGCAACATCAAATCGGAACAGAGCCGCTGATGGCATCCCCGGTTGGTGGCACGACTATCATGGTGGCCTGGCTGGCGCTGGCTGGGTTTGCAGCGCGCAAAGCATTTGTAAGTGCATGGCGCGCTTGCAGGTTTGTGCGCAGGCATTTGGTTGCCTGACATAACGCGATGGCGTGACTTTATCGTGGTTCGCTGCGTAACCCCTGGATAGTGGCATAGCAGGCGAGCAGCAGCACGATCGTGAATGGAAAACCAGTTGACACAACCATGGCCTGTAATGCGACCAGACCGCCGCCGAGCAGCAGCGTAATCGCGATTACCCCTTCAAACGTCACCCAGAAAATACGCTGTGAGACAGGGGCGTCTTCTTTGCCACCCGCTGTAATCGTATCGATAACCAGGGAGCCTGAGTCGGACGAAGTGATAAAGAACACGATCACAAGGCAGATCGCGACGAATGACGTGATTTCTGTCAGCGGTAAAGTGGCCAGCATTTCAAATAGCTTTAATTCTAAAGCAGCATTGGCCACAGAGGTATGTTTATCGTTAACGATTTGACCAATTGCCGTTCCACCGAATGCCGTCATCCAGAGCACCGATACGAAGGATGGAACGAGAAGAACGCAGGTCATAAATTCACGCACTGTTCGGCCGCGGCTGATCCGGGCGATGAACATGCCAACGAACGGCGACCAGGAAATCCACCAGGCCCAGTAAAATGCAGTCCACCCTTGCCTGAAATTATCATCATCACGTCCGAACGGATTGGACAGCTCCGGCACGTACCACAGGTAGGCAAGCAAATTATCGAAAAATCCTATTGCGATCGCAAGAGTTGGGCCAGCTGCGATTACAAACAGCAAAAGCAATGCCGCCAAGCCCATGTTTATTTCTGACAGCCTTTTGACACCGGCATCCAGGCCCGCCAGTACGGACATGCCTGCAACGGCCGTAATCGTCATAATAAGAAGAACCTTGCTGGTATCACTCACAGGAACGCCAAACAGGAAATTCAGGCCGGCATTGATTTGCTCTGCTCCGATTCCGAGCGATGTCGCCAAGCCGAATAGCGTTGCAAAAACGGCCAGAATATCGATAGCATGTCCTGTCCACCCCCATATGCGTTCTCCAAAAATTGGATAGAAGATGGATCGAATGGTAAGCGGCAGCCCCTTGTTATAAGCAAATAGGGAAAGTGCCAGAGCCACGACCGCATAGATCGCCCATGGATGCAATCCCCAGTGGAATATTGTTGCAGCCATGCTCAGACGCTGGGCTGCCGCCTCATCGCCGGCCGCAGCACTCAAGGGGGCCCAGTCGGTCCGCAGCCCTGTATCTGCGGTGTTTACACCGCCGAGGGATGAGTTGAAATGCGAGATTGGTTCGGAAACTCCATAAAAGAGAAGTCCGATGCCCATGCCCGCTGCAAACAGCATCGACAGCCAGCCGGTGTAGGAGTAATCAGGTTTTGCGTCACGCCCGCCAATGCGGACCTGGCTGTAAGGCGAGACGATCAAAAAAAGGCAGAGTAGCAGAAAGACATTGCCTGATAACAGAAAGAACCAGTCGAAAGATGAAGTCAGAAAATTGCGCAGATTGCCAAAGAGCGGAGCAATACTGTCTTGCAGGATAAGCGTTAAAAATGTAAATGTCAGGATTGTAGCGCCGGAGATCAGAAACACCGGTTTGTGGATATCAATATCGATTGGTCCAACGCTGGTCGTAACATTGTGCTGGCCAATTTCATAATCAGTTTCAATGATATTTGCTGCTCCATCAGGGGAGCGTACGTCTGGCGTGCTAGGTTGATCTGTCATGTGTCCTCAAAGTACAAATTGTGCTCTTATTCATCCAAATTTTGGGATGCCCCGCAGATCGGATCCGAAGCATTTTCACGTCGTATAAGCACTCACAGTATGCCGCATGATAAACGCGGGGTGTGTGCTGCGCCGATTGCTGTACATTGATCTGCAGGCTGCGATTGGGGACCGATCCGGCTTGTTGGAAGCCTTGACATGGCAATTGATTGTGATTGTCCAGTATGGTCCGCAAACTTAGGAATGGTGCTTTAGATTACGCGGTTAAAGCGGTGCCGCTCCCTGCGTTCAATTGTTTTCCGGCGGCTTTAGGATAGATGTTAAGACGCGCTGCAAGTGCGATGGTAAAAATGAATAGCCTCATCTTTCTCTCCGTTTTTGGCTTCGAGATTGCGAGCTCAGGGTGAGTAGATTGTCTTGTCGCGATCTTCGCAAGGGCCAATCTGATGAGGCAAGATAATACCGGAAGTGTGCCCGGCGGATTTACACCAGTCTTGGCATGGATCGCTGCACGGCTGCCTAGCTGATGGTAAGCTACGCACGCAGGCTTTAAAAAAAGCTTGCGGTACAATGTGCAGACAACACTTAATTGATCACTTTGTATTTGCAGTATGCAAAATTTAACCCATTAAAGCAGGATTGTCAAAAAACGCACTTTAGATGCCGGATAACAATTAATTCATCCGATTGATACCGATATATCTCAAGACGCACTCTGTGCGTCTGCGCTCTTGTTTTCTGTGTGTGCCACAGCTGCAATCTTGTAGTCTTGTTTGATATGCACGTCTCGCTGCGGAAATGGAATTTCGATGCCTTCACGTTCAAAAGCTTCAATAATCGCAATTCTTAAATCGGTTTGCGTCTTTAATAAGTTGCTCACATTGCGAATTACCACCCGTAAAGAAAAATTCAGCGAACTGTCTCCGAACTCTTCGAACACAACGAATGGCGATGCATCGTTTTGAACTGTGAGTGGGTGATCGTTACCAATTTGTGTCAGCAAAGCGATAACTTTGCGCGGATCTGAGCTGTAGGCAACGCCGACATTTATGACTACGCGGCCTGACGTATCTCCATGATCCCAGTTCACAACCTGTCCGGTAATCAGGTCTGCGTTCGGAACAATCACTGTTGAACGATCAAAAGTGCGGATTTGTGTGGAGCGAACGCTGATGCGTTGTACGCGCCCCTCGCGATTGCCCACAACAATCCAGTCGCCAACCTTAATCGGCCGTTCCGCCAGCAAGATCAGGCCTGAAACAAAGTTGTTGGCAACGCTTTGCAGACCGAAGCCGATACCAACAGATAATGCGCCAGCAATGAGTGCGATATTGGAAACGCTGAACCCGAGATAGGAGATGGCTGCGATGATAGATAGAACAAAGCCGGCGTATGTCAGCACTGTTGCAATAGAATCACGTGCGCCGGTACTGGACGTGAAAACATGCGCTGAACGGCGCACAAACATGCCACGGATCAGGCGGGTGAGCAGCACGCCCCCAACGAGGATCGCGATGCTCACAAACACCGATATCAGCGAAACATTAATATCGCCAATCTGGAATCCGAACAGAGCCGACGAAAGCCAGACGTGAATCTCAGCCCATTCATAGCCCCATTGCAGAAATAAAAGTGGTATCCCGATCAGCAGCATCAGTAAATCAAGGGTTAAACCCAAGGCAACGCCAAGCGTTGCACCTATAACCGTGTGGTCAACTTCGTCTTTATCTTCGGCTCCCAGCGTCGGCCGCGGACTGGAGATGAATTCGGCTGTAAGGTGGATGAGAGTGACAAAGGCAAGAAGTCCACCGGTTGCAACGATTTGAGTGCCAATGAAGCGGGCGAGACTTATGTAGCCCAGTCCAACGGTGGCCAGAATAACGAAAGCAGTTGTTGCAATCGCCCCGAACAGCCAGCGGGGCCAGCCTCTCGTTTTGACGGTTTCCGGGTTGGCATCATTTCGCTTCACACGAATGAATAACAGGCAGATCAGCAATGTGCCTACGATGAAGGCAATGACAGCGCTGCGTAAAATAGACAGCTCAAGCGGTGAACTTAAGTGTTGGTCAAGTAGCGAGAAGAACTGATCGCCAAACCACACTGCGATCAATCCGCTTAAGATCCAGAAAATTTGTATGGCGGACTTCTCATCAATTGCAATCAGACGTTCGCTGTCGTGCAGTGGGCGCACGGCAAAGTATGCAGCAGAGATCAAAAATGTCGTAACGGTGATATATATGAAGCATTCACTCAAAAAACGATTTTCTTCTGATGTGAGAAGACCGAAAGACAATAGCATGAGATCGACGGCTGCAAACGCAAGAGCGACCGGACCTGCCGTTGCCACTGTTCGTCTGAGCGTGATGGCGCCACGCTCTGCACGTGTCTGCACAGGATATGAAATCGTCGCGGGCGATGAACGCAACAGCGACTGAAGAAGGCGGTCAGAGAAATAGCCGATGGCGATAGCAATGCCGGCAATCAGCACGTAGGCAGGCCATAGAGAAGAAAATTTTTGCCGCAGCCAGTCACTGGCGATCGTAAATGCTTTGAATGTCTGAATTTGCACGGCTCTGCTAATATACTGCCAGTACCAGCCGTCCCGGATTTCATTCGATTGGCGCAAAATCTGACGTACAAACTGCTTGCGCCGCGTTGAGCCAAAGGTTGTCAAAATCTGTCCGACCTGAACATCCAAGACCTGCGCGCGCTTGATAAGGCTGTCGTATGCTGCAACTTCCTCAGAAAGAGTTTTGCGCTGAAGCCCGATATCTGCAGCCTCTTGTTGGTCGTTCTCTGGTGCCGGACCGAGCTGTTTGAGCTGCTCTCTCGCCGCCACCAGCTTTGGCGTCAACTGTTCGATAAATTCTTTTAACTTAACTCTGATCTTGCCAAGCGTTTCATTCGCATTCTGAAATTGGTCCTGCGGAATCCAGGGGCTGGTAGCCTTGCCTTCGAGCTCTTCAATCGTCTGATTCCACCCCTGTAATTTCGGCGAGTATTCTTTTATTATCTCTTCATTCGCTCCTGAGCCGATAATGCTTGTAATCCATTCAGGCGCAGCCGGTTTAGCCTGTGGCGTCTCACTTGACTGGGCAAGAGATGTCGTTGCTGTGGCTGTGAGTATTACGCAATACACTAATAGCCAGCCGGGAACACGCAACCAACTTTGTATTCTGTTGAATGAAAACATGCTTGAGATTTCTTCGCCTCTTCGGATCAGCTATGTTTCAGGCTGGCAACCATACCTGTTAAAGCTATTTGATACATTATCTTTGCGTAGTTTTCAAAGTGTGGAAATATAGGGAATCTCACAGTGAGCTAAATCATGAATGTTGATCCTCGTTAGGCATGCGGGCTGATTTGCGCTTTTCGAATTGAGAAAAACGGTATAGCGTCCCTTCTTTATCTGGAAGTCTTTTATCAACACGAAGCCAATGGTGACGGCTGGACGTGGGCACACTTTGATGTAGCAAGCCGGCAGACAAAACAATGGTTTGGCAGTCAAGGCGGAATTGAACCGCATGTTGTCGAGGCTCTTTTGTTTGAAGAAACGCGCCCGCGTGCAACGCGTTTTGCGTCAGGAACATTGATTATCCTGCGTGGCGTTAACCTGCCGCCGGCTTCTGTTCCCACAGATATGATTTCGATTCGGTTGTGGGTTGAGAAGCATCGCATCATCAGCAGGCGGATCCGGCGTCTTTTGAGCGTTAGAGCAATTCGCGAGCGGTGTGAAAGAAACGACGCGCCTGTGTCTGTCGGAGATTTTCTGGTTGACATCAACGTCGGTCTCATTGAATGCATAGCCGGTGTAGTTCAAACGCTTGAAGATGAAATCGATGAGCTGGAAGCGATTACAATAACCAAACCCTTCTCGCTAGTGCGCGCAAGATTGGCTGATGAGCGGCAGAAATTATTCCGCTGAGACGTTTTTATCGCCGCAACGCGATGCCATCGCACAGCCCCAGTCGTCCGGCGCCGAGGTTCTGAGCGATGTGAAGCGTGGAAAACTGCGCGAGTGTGCTGACAGTCTTACGCGTTATATCGAAGCATCTCGATGCTATGCGCGAGAAAGCGGTCGTTATTCAGGACAGCGTGACAGCGCTTTTGGCCGAACAGATGAACCGCACGATGCTGGTGCTGTCTCTTGCAACCGCAATTTTCCTGCCGCTGGGCTTGTTGACGGGGCTACTCGGCATCAATGTTGCTGGCATAGCAGGCGCAGAGATCCCTATGCATTCTGGATTGTCGTCATAATGCTTTTCGCCGTTGTGGCCGTTCAAATCGGGCTGTTTCAAAGGCTCGGACTTCTGGGAAAAAATATCACGGTCGATAGTTGAAGCTTTTCGTTTTCGATCATGTCAGTTTTTACAGCATATGAAATATTGCGGCATGAATGAAAGTCGCAGCACATGACAGGGGCAAGGTTGCACGGAAATATGACGGGCGCGTCGTGCCAAAGCAACCGTTGTCACCTCAACCGGTTTCCTCTGTACTTTAACGAACAGGCCAACCGAACAAACGATGGAGAAACGTTTTGTTCTTAATACGCGCAATCCTTGTGATCTTTTCGTTCCTTTGTTTTCTGCCCGCTATCGCAGCTGGCGACACATTGCAGGAGGTTCGAAAGCGAGGTTTTCTGAATTGTGGCGTCAGTCTTGGACTTCCAGGGTTCTCATCCCAATCCGGCAATGGAGACTGGCAAGGGCTTGATGTCGACTTTTGTAAAGCCGTCAGCCTCGCTGTATTAGGCGATGCGAAGGCGGTTAGGTTCATCCCCTTATCGGCTAAAAACCGTTTTTCTGCGCTTTCCAGTAAGCGGATTGATATTCTGTCGCGCAACACAACCTGGACAATGGGGCGCCAGGCGAATAAAGATATAGACTTTGTCGGTGTCATATATCTCGATAGCCAGGGCTTTATGACAAAGCGCAATTCCGGGCTTACAGACATTCGATTGCTGCACAACCAGAACATCTGTATTCTGGGGCACACAACCACAT
The DNA here is from genome assembly GCA_963922535.1 of uncultured Hyphomicrobiaceae bacterium. Lineage (GTDB taxonomy): Bacteria > Pseudomonadota > Alphaproteobacteria > Rhizobiales > Hyphomicrobiaceae > Tectiglobus. The sequence continues at coordinate 21,492 of CAWUIN010000006.1, forward strand.
ATGATAATGCGTTTGACTACTTTGGATCGACGCAGATCAACGTCAAGCTCTTAGAATTTGAAACACACAAGGCAGCTTTAAAGGCCTACCTCGCAGATGAATGCGTTGCCTACACGGCTGATGTTTCAGCGCTCGCAGCTCAGCGTGCGCAGACACCCAACCCCGAAGATCATGTGTTTCTGCAAAAAGCGATATCGAAAGAGCCTTTATCGCCGGCGGTACGAAGCGACGACCTGAAATGGCGGAAAATAGTGCAATCCACGCTTTTTCTTCTCATCAACGCAGAAGAAGCAGGATGGACTTCAGCGCGTGTCAGAAGTAGTAAGGAGCTGCGGCCAATGCAGGTTCCGACCAACATCAGTAAAAATCTTAATCTCGAGGTTGACTGGGCTGAGAAAGTCATCGCAGGCATTGGCAATTATGGTGAGATTTTTGATCGTAATCTTGGTGAGACAAGTTCATTGAAGCTCGACCGAAGCGTCAATAAACTCTGGACCATGGGTGGGCTACTCTATGCGCCGGCACTTCGCTAATATCGATCTATCTGTTTGCCAGAATATCTCTGCTGCTGGAGATTTAAAGTGATTGTTGTTGAGACCATTGCCGGACTGCTTTTATTATTGGTTGGCGGTGACGCCTTGGTGCGGGGCGCCGTCTCAATCGCCCAACGATTGAAAGTCTCACCATTACTTATTGGTTTGATTCTGGTCGGTTTTGGTACATCTATGCCGGAATTCGTCACCAGTATCAGCGCCGCTTTCCAAGGAGCGCCTGGCATTGCCGTCGGTAACGTCGTAGGCTCCAACATCGCCAACATTCTCCTAATCCTCGGCCTGACCGCAATAATCAGACCGCTTGCTGTTGCAACAGATGCACTGAAACGCGATGGTGCAGTCCTTATTCTTGCCACGGCGCTTGGTGTTGTCGGGATTTTATCGGGATCGTTGTCGTTGCTTTGGGGTGTAACCTGCTTGGTTTTTTTGGCGATCTACATCGCTTACACCTATCAGAAGGAAAGCTACACGCCAGATGCTTCTGCGGCAATGCACACTGCAGAAGCTGAAGCTGCACCGTCTGGGCCAAAGCATCTTGCATTTGCGGTGGCATTAGCAATTGGCGGTATCGCGGCCACGATTTTCGGCGCACAGTTGCTTGTATCGGGGGCAAAGATGCTGGCATCAACTGCCGGCGTGCCTGATACGATTATCGGGCTTACAATTGTCGCCATCGGAACATCGCTGCCGGAACTGGCGACGTGTATCATGGCGGCCCGCCAGGGTGCAGCTGATGTCGCTTTCGGCAACATCGTTGGCAGCAATATTTTCAACATTCTCGGTATTCTCGGCGCGACGGCTGTCATACATCCGATGACCGTTCCAGCTGAAATTACTTTCGCTGACATTACAATTATGATTACAGCAACACTTTTTTTGATAATATTTGCTGTGACTGGCAAACGCATCAGCCGTCTTGAAGGCAGTTGCTTCCTGGCCGGCTATATCGCTTATATCGGCTGGCTTATAAGTTATGTTTCATTGACGTGATAATTGACCAGTAAAATAATATCCGCAGATCTTACCGATGGCGTCCTGACGGTCACGCTACCAAAAGCAGAGGACGTCAAACCGCGCAAAATCTCCATCAACTAATCGATACTTGTCGTTATGCGCGTTTTGAAAAAGACGCAGACTTGAAAACAGTGGCCACAGAAACAATGGTCACAGACATGAGCGATGGAGACGGCAAACGTTATGGTGAGACGTAAGTTGGAGCCATGTGGGAGCCGCTTCGTGCGCGCGGGAAAGCCCGGCAAGTAATTGCGGTGTATGCCCATTACGGTGAAACGGCAGCTAACCCTATAGGCTCTTATCAAGGATGAACACCGCTGATATCTGATTCATCTCCTGTTCCGGTTTGCCTGATCAGGAGATGAACTTGCACCGACAAGAAAATCTACAGACCACTATGGCATTACCGGGATATCGCCGCAATCTGGCCATTTGCTGTGGAAGCATAGGTGCAATAAGGCCAACAGATGCGTTTTTGAATGAGGTATAAATTTGATTTCAGGCCTGACTTTGCCACATAATTTGTTAAACTGTTAAGTATCGATTCGTAGTCTTTCATGCAGTCGTATAGTGGATTAATTGGATCCAGATCATCATTGATATAAATGCCCGACACTGCAGAACCGAACTATAAGACAGATGCATCGTGAGACTGTAGACTAGCTTTGTGCTTAAGCGTTGTACCAGGCGTTCTGACTTCAGGAGCGAACCAATGGCCAACTTTGCCACCACAGAATTTATCCGCGAAAACGGGCAGAAATACCGCCCGAATATCGACGATACATCACCTGAAACCCGCGCCAGTGCGTTGGCCCGTAATGCCAAGACAGACGATGAAAAGTCGTCCGAGCATCAGCAGAAGCGCCGCGAGCGTCTGATCGAACAGTCCATCTCAGCGGTGGGCTACAAACACTTTATTCTTGACGTTTGGCTGCTTGATTTAAATCCGACGGAATTCGGCCTTTTCAAGCGTTCCCGTAACCGTGCAAAATCCCGCCAGTTCACCCAGGATATGGACATTTATGCCGAAGTTATCGAAGAGGGAGAGCGAACCGGCCTGATCGGCTACCGAAAGAACTTGTGGAAGAATGAAGATGGCGCGCGCCGCCTTGTCTTTAAGATGTTCTCCGACAAACTCAACTGGCGCGCTTCGATGGATCTGATGCTGGCCCGCTCCGTGCAGCAAACCATCGGTGCGCGGCTGCTGCCAGTGATGACGTATTCTGTTAACTTTGCGAACGAGGAGCAGCTCGTCAGCATTGAGCGTTCATCCAACAAATGGCCGCTTATGCCGGAAAATTTCTCGTTTTTCCTGTTGCAGGATGGGAGACCGGAATTTTACCGTATTCGCCAGGATTTTTTCCGCTTCGGCGATGATTATTCAATCTACAATGCTCAAAACAAGCGAATTGGCAGGCTTGATGGAGCGTTTTTCTCAATTTCCGGTAAATGGCGGTGCCGCATAAGAGAAGAATATGCCAGCAGGCAGCTGCTTGATGTGCTTAAAATGTTTGCCGGCATGCTTATCTTTAACGATCAGTGTCGCAGTCACGTCAAGTTCCTTGCCAGGCAAGTTATGCAAGGCAAGGGTGTGCCAAATCTTGAGAGACAGGAAATCGATCTTTACGCCAACCCGCGCCGACTTAACTGATACGCGGGCGTCTGGCAGGCCTGTCCGTGAAAACGGTACGATGTCGCATCCATGACATTAGAGCGCGTTTTTCACAAGCCAAAGGCAGTCCGATTTTTGCAATCTGCACGACACGGCCTAAGCCTGAATTTTAGTATTACATCGTATCAGAAGGGATAATTGTACGTCTCGAAAGTGAGCGGCCAGGTGATCTCATGGCGTGTGATAACACGCTCTGAGATCCAGCCTTGCGATGCGCAGAGATTACCGCTTTAGTTGCGGCTCAGCCCTTTTTCTTTGAGTTCGGCCAGATATGCATCCCAGCGCTGTTCCTTATCCCGGCCAAGTTCGGCAAGATAATCCCAGGTATAAAGCCCGGTGTTGTGGCCATCATCAAAAACAATGCGCACCGCATAGCTGCCAACCGGGCTCAGTTCATTAATCTTGACATTGCGCTTACCGCCAACCGTCACACGCTGATCGGGCGCGTGCCCCTTGACCTCGGCGGACGGGCTCATCACGCGTAGCATCTCGGCCGGCAGCTCATAGCTTTCACTATCGCCAAACCTGACGTGCAACAGGTCCCGACCGGCATTGAATGAAAGCGTTGGTTTTTGCAATGTGCCCTCGGCCGCCAGCATTTCTGCCCATGTCCTTGTTGCCAGATCGTGGTAAATCCTGGCGTGCATGCTGTCCGGATCTGAAACGACGATAGGATGGCCATGGTCTGATTTTGTGCGAATATCCATGTGCAGGGGAATGCCACCGAGAAACGGCACACCGAGCCTTTCAGCCTCCGCCTCAGAGCCGCCGTGTCCGAAGATATCTGAGCGCTCACCGCACTTCGGGCAGATGAAGGTGCTCATATTCTCAATAATACCGAGCACAGGCACGTCGACTTTCTGGAACATGGCCAGCCCCTTGCGCGCGTCGATGAGCGCAAGATCCTGCGGGGTGGACACAATAACCGCGCCGGAAAGCGGCACCTGCTGTGCTATGCTCAATTGCACATCGCCAGTGCCCGGCGGCATATCAATAACAATGACGTCGAGATCGCCCCAGGCGACCTTGCGCAGCATCTGGTTAAGCGCGTTGATCACAACCGGCCCTCGCCAGATCACTGGTGTGCCTTCTTCCACCAGAACACCCATGGACATCGCTTTAAGGCCGTAGGCTGTCATCGGGTAAAGTTGACCGCTGGCAGGATCTGCCTCCGGGCGGCCGGTCAGGCCAAGCAGTCGGTGCTGGGATGGTCCGTAGACATCCGCGTCAAGAATACCGGCTTTCAAACCGTTAGCCTGAAAACCAAGCGCCAGGTTGACCGTTGTCGTCGACTTGCCAACGCCCCCCTTGCCGCTGGCGACCGCAATCACGTGCTTGACGCCGGGAATGCCCAGGGCTCCGGCGCCCACATCGGCGGACTGCGGCGGCGGGGCAGCTGCCGTCTGTTGTGCGCGGGCCTGTTGAACGCGGCGATGTTCGGGCGTCTGGCCTCCGGTTGCTGCAAAAGCCGCGGGACGCGAGGTGCCCGGTTCATTTTCTGCCGTTAAGGCGACTTGGACATCGCTTACGCCTTCCAGATTGCCCACCACTCGGGCTGCGGCCTGGCGCAGTGGCTCCAATTCCTCAGCACGTGAGGGATTGATCGTTATTGAGAAATAAACCTTGCCATCACGAATGAGAATTTCAGAGATCAGCCCAAGATCGACAAGATTACTTTCAAGATCAGGACCCTTGACCTTTTTTAAAGCTTCGTGGACCTGTTCCTGGGTGATGGCCATGATTGATATTCCCTTATCGGCTTAATTTTATTGGGGTGTGGGCCATAACATAGTCGCTAATCATTTGGATCAGGAGTGCATTGAAAAAAAATGTCGCTGAGACCTTAGCCAAACACTTCGTAACGATAGCGTGATAGAAGGATTACTATATTTTAGCTTGACCTCGAAGTTAAGGAGGCATTTAAAAGCATTGGTTAACAGAGGTATATATGCGGTCGAAATTTCAAAAATATGCTGCGTTGTTCACGGCCCTGCTAGCCGGGGTTGTGATGAGCATGACAATTTCGCAAGCCTCTGCCTATGAGCATGATCATGAGCATGATCGCCATCATTCGCACGCTCATCACAATCACGCACATCATCATGACGTAAATGCTCACCGCCCGGCATCCAGCACTGCTGCTGCGGTTGAGGAGTATCTGTTTCTGCATGAAAAAACCGGAACGCGAGAACAATACCGGCATGCACACCCAAACGGCAACGGCTGTCCGTCATCATTTACCTGTGATTGTGGCGGGAGTGATTGTTGCGATCATCCCGGCAGTTTTGCGTTCGCCATCACTGGTGCATCCCGATGGCAAGGCCTGACTTTCAGGCAGCAGCATCATATCCAGCCGTTCTCATTGCTCTTGATTGCCACATTCAGGGCTGCGCCTGCGGAAAGTTGTCATGAGTTCCGAATAGGCCCGCCACCTAGTGTCGGCTGGCGGCCAATACTTTATTCAGACAGCCCCCGGCTGCGTATTTAGCATACATATTTCATAATTTATTTGACTGTTCAGGGTTCTGCAAATCTATGAGCTGCAGCCATGGCATTTGTGCGCTCAATTGTGTGAATCCATAAGATACAGGTTTTTATGCTGATACGAAAAGAGACACCATATGTGCACCCGCAGTAAGCGTGCGATAGCACCGCAAATAACCACTTTGGCCTTCATTTCTGCATTTATATTCGGGTCATCCAGTTTTTTTACTCTTTTTCCCGACACTTCATCGTCTTGGACGGATACAAGCGCCGGGACGGTGTTTGATACGCCTGTTGCAAAGGCAGGAGAGGCGCAAGCCTCAACACCTTCCGCCGGCCAGACGACGAAGTGGACCTGCCCGATGCATCCCCATTATATCGCCGATGAATTTGGCCCCTGTCCGATCTGCGGCATGGATCTGGTCAAGCTTGAGACTGGTGGACAGGATTTCAGCGCCGAAAATGCCAAGGCACGCACTGCCATTACGATCGCCCCGGAAGTCGTCCAGAACATGGGGGTGCGGCTTGGCAAGGCAGAGCGCTCCCGCTTCGGCCGGTCTGTGCGCAGCTATGGCATCGTGCATGCAAACGAGCGGTTGCAGACCGAGATCACCGCCCGCGTCGAAGGCTGGGTGGAAAAGCTGCACGTGACCGCCGTTGGCGACGAGGTTAAAGCCGGCAGCAGGCTGTTCGAACTCTATTCGCCGCAATTGGTCGTCTCGCAAAACGACTACCTAAACTCTGATGGCATAAACGGTACAAAGCAGCGCGACCTCACACAATTGCGCGCTTTTGGTGTCCAGCCGCGCGCGATTGCACTGATTGAGCGTCTTAAAGAGCCGCTGCAACTGGTGCCGTTTTATGCCGAGCGCGATGGTGTGATTTCCCACCTTGATCTCAAACAGGGCAGTTACACGAAGCGCGGCATGATACTGGCTACAATTCAGGACTATTCGTCTGTCTGGCTGCAGGCAAGCGTTGCAGAAAAAGATCTTGGTTTTATTACCATTGAGACGCCGGCAACTATTACGTTTCCCAATTTGTCGGGACGTTCGGTGAGTGGCAAGGTTGACTACATCTATCCAACTGTTGATAGGGTAACGCGTACTGGCCAGGTCCGGCTGGTAATCGATAATTCCGACGGCCAGCTTCGGCCTGGCAGTTACGCCGATGTTTCCTTCGAGGTCAACGCCCAGGATCGCGTTGCCATTCCATCCGAAGCCATACTCAGGAGTGGCGAGGGAAAATACGTCGTCGTTTCACTTGGGCAGGGCCGCTTCGAGCCACGCCTGATTGAGACTGGCCTTGTTTCCGGCCGCTGGACGGAAATCGGCAAGGGGATCGAAGAGGGGGAAGAGATCGTCGTCTCCGGACAGTTCCTGCTCGATTCGGAAAGTGCGCTGCGCGAATCCTTCCAGAAGCTGCAGCGCCTGCAACTGCCGCTGTCGCTCCTCAAGTTAAACAAAACCCAGTTTGCCATGATCGACCATTTCGTCGATGCTGCGATCTACCTGCATGAAACGCTGGTTGACGGCTACGATCCCGATCCAGCGTTTCTTGATCCCGTTCTTGAAGTGCGCAAACTGATGTGGCCGCGCTTTAAGGACACCAAGCTTGCATTTGTTCTGGTCGACGGCGCTAACGCCGTGCGTGCCGCCCAAAAGGCTAAATCGGAAAGTGAGGTGCAGGATGCCCTTGCCCGCCTCACAAACGCACTCAGGATCTGGATGCTGGAGGGCGCACCTGAACATTACAAGTCTCGCAACGTTTCACTTTTTACTGACAAGGAAAGCGGCCGGGTGTGGGTCCAGATGCAGGGCCGGCCGTACAATCCCTATGGCCGTGGCGAAGTTGCAGAGATTGCATGGCCTGCCTCAAAACCGGAGACCGGCACAACGCCAGCCGAGCCAGCCGGCACAGCGCTCCAGAGCACACCGAAAGCTTCTGACGCCGACATGAAGGGCTCGCACAATGGCCAATGATCAAAAAGAAATTGGCTCCGACATCGCCGGCCACGATCCGACAAAATCGAGCGTGGCAGCTGTCATTGGCTGGTCAGTGCGCAATCAGCTGCTGGTTATGATCGGCGCACTGGCCCTGATTGTCGGCGGCTGGCTGTCGCTCAAGCAGACGCCGCTGGATGCGATCCCCGATCTGACCGACACCCAGGTTATCATACGCACGGACTTTCCCGGCCAGTCGCCGCAGATTGTTGAAGACCTGGTCACCTATCCTTTGTCGACTGCTATGCTGGGTTTGCCCAAAACAGAAGACGTGCGTGGCTTTTCGATGTTTGGCACCAGCTTTGTCTATGTCATTTTCAAGGATGGTGTCGACCAGTACTGGGCGCGCGCGCGCGTGCTGGAAGCTCTGTCATCGATCAGTGGGCGTTTGCCGGCAACCGCAGACGCACGTATCGGGCCCGATGCCACCGGCGTAGGCTGGATTTACCAGTACGGCCTCGTCGACCGTACCGGCAAGCGGGACCTGGCGGATTTGCGCTCGCTGCAGGATTGGTTCGTTAGGTTTGAGCTGGCAACAGTGCCGGGTGTCTCGGAAGTTGCCTCGGTTGGTGGTTTTGTCAAGGAATATCAGGTTCTTATCGATCCAAATCGGTTGCGTGCTTACAATATTCCAATCTCGCGCATTGTCACGGCCGTGCAAGCTGCCAGCGGCGAAGTTGGCGGACGGGTTATCGAACAGGCCGAAACCGAACTCATTATCCGCTCGATCGGGTACATTGAAAACCTTGAGCAACTCGAGAGTGTTGTTGTCTATTCGGAAGGCGGCACTCCTGTCGTTCTCAGCGATATTGCCCGTGTTGTCGAAGGCCCGGAGTTACGCCGCGGTGTCGCCGAACTGGATGGCGAAGGCGAGATTGTGAGCGGTATCGTTGTCATGCGCTCTGGCGAGAATGCGCTCACCGTGATCAAGGCCATCAAGGAGAAAATCGAAGAGATCAAGGGGGGAATGCCGGATGGCGTTGAGTTTGTCACCGTCTATGATCGCGCGCCGCTGATCGAGGGGGCGGTTGAATATCTTGAATATAAGCTGATCGAAGAAGCACTCGTGGTCGCCTTTGTCTGCTTCATCTTTCTGCTGCACGTGCGCTCGGCCTTTGTCGCGATTATTACGCTGCCGCTTGGCGTCCTTGGCGCCTTTGTCGTCATGTCCCAGCAGGGAATTACTGCCAACATCATGTCGCTTGGTGGCATCGCAATTGCCATAGGCGCGATGGTTGATGCTTCCATCGTAATGGTGGAGAATGCACACCGCAAGCTGGCGGACATGGCCGAAGATGCGTCTGCGGCGGAACGCAGGGCAGCGCTCCTCATGGCTGCGAAAGAAGTGGGGCCGGGGCTTTTCTTCTCGTTATTGATCATTACGGTTTCTTTCCTGCCGGTGTTTGCGCTGACCGGGCAATCCTACCGGCTGTTTGCGCCGCTCGCCTACACGAAGACATACGCAATGGCCTTCGCCGCCGTTCTGTCGATCACGGTCGTGCCGGTGCTGATGCTGTGGCTGGTACGCGGCAAAATCCGCAGTGAAATGGCCAACCCGCTCAACCGTATCTTCGTGCATATCTACCGCCCCATCCTCTGGCTGGCGCTTAAGCTGCGCTGGCTGACGGTACTCCTGGCCCTTGCTGCGTTGGCGAGTGTTGCTATTCCTGCGCAGCGCATTGGTTCCGAGTTCATGCCGGCGCTCTATGAAGGTGAATTGCTTTATATGCCGACAACGCTGCCAGGCGTTTCGATCACCAAGGCAAAGGAAGTACTGGCCCAGACCAACCGTCTGATTGGGACGGTGCCTGAAGTGGAGCGGGTGTTCGGCAAGGTGGGCCGTGCCAACACCGCCACCGATCCGGCGCCCATTTCTATGCTTGAGACCTGGATCAAGCTTAAACCGAAGGAGGAATGGCGCGAGGGTTTGACGGTCAAGCAGCTGATCGAGGACCTGGATCAACGCACAAAACTGCCAGGTCTGGTCAACTCCTGGGGCTACCCGATCAAAATTCGCATGGATATGATCTCAACCGGTATTCGCACGCCGGTCGGCGTTAAGATATCCGGCAACGATCTCAGGATGATCGAGCGTATTGCGCTACAGGTCGAAGCCGCGGTCAAAGATATTCCCGGTACGCGCTCGGCCTTTGCCGATCGCGTGGTTGGTGGTAAGTATCTGGAAATTCGCCCAAGTCGCCGCGAACTGGCGCGACGGAATATTGATCTCGCGGTGTTTCAGTCGGTTATCCAGACCGCGCTCGGCGGTATGCGGCTTGCTGAGAGCGTGCAGGGGCGTGAGCGCTACAACATCATGTTGCGCTATGATCGCCCATTCCGCGAAACGCCGGAGCAGCTGGCCGAAATCCTGATTCCAACTCCAGCAGGCCAGCACATTCCATTGGCAGAATTGGCCACAATTGAGATCACCGATGGTCCGCCATTGTTGCGCTCAGAAAACGCGCGCCTGACGGGATGGGTCTTCGTCGATATCGCTGACCGCGACATCGGCACCTATGTGAGCGATGCTGCCGCCATCATTCGTGACAAGATTGAATTACCGCCCGGATATTCCATCGCCTGGTCCGGCCAGTTCGAGCAGATGATCGAAGCCCGCGAACGTCTGTCCATCGCGATTCCGGCCGCAGTCCTGATCATCTTTGTGCTGTTGATGCTGCATTTTGGGCGCTTTGACAGAACCGCGATGATCATGCTGTCGCTGCCGTTCGGGCTGATCGGCGGGCTCTGGGCGGTATATCTGGCGGAATACAATCTTTCGGTCGCGGTTGCCGTCGGCTTTATCGCGTTGGGTGGCATCGCGGTTGAAACGGCTGTCGTGATGCTCCTGTACATTGACCAGCAAGTTCGTGAGCGCCCGCCCCAAACAAGAAAGGAGCTGTTTGATGCCATCATTGCAGGCGCCGTGATGCGCGTGCGCCCGAAGCTCATGACCGTCGGCACCATTATCGCCGGCCTGCTGCCGATCTTTTTGACCGACGGGCTCGGCTCTGACGTCATGCGGCGTGTCGCCCTGCCAATGGTTGGCGGCATGGCATCGACAACGGTCCTGACACTGATCGTTATTCCGGTGATTTATTATCTGTGGGAAGCGCGAAGGTTTGGCGCATTGACATCCTCAAGCCCGACACAGCCGACGGGTAAAGAATTGGTTACACAACCAGCTGAATAAATCTGACCATACAGGGCGGGATTTGCCCAAAAAACGGCATTATCTGCGGGCGAATATTTTCCGCATAACAAGGAGGACTGGACGATGAAAAAACTTTTAACTGCAAGCGCCATGGCAACAGTCATAGCTATTGCGCTGGGTCTTGGCCCGGCAAACGCCGCCGACGGTAATCAGGGCAGTCACGCTGGCAGCCATGCCGGCCAGGGCGAAATGAAGGATATACCCGCAAACACGGAGGCCGTTGTCATTGGTGTCGTCAACTCGGTTGATGCGGCAGCAGGTAAAATCAATGTCACACACGAGCCGGTGCCCGAACTGGGCTGGCCGCGGATGACGATGGACTTGCCGGTCACGCGCCGGGTCGATCTCTCCGCTCTCAAACCTGGCGAGACGGTCAACTTTACGCTAAAGCAGGGGCTTGATAAGCAGTTCCGCGTAATCGCAATCGAGCCGAAGCAATAATTGTCCAGAGCGTGCCGGGAAATTGCCTGGCACGCTGTTAAATTTGGAATTTGCATCATGGTTATGAGTATAAGAGTGGTTCTTATCGCTCTGATCTGCGCCTTAAGTGCCGGTGGTTCTTTTTCCCATACGAAAATGACGGGCAGCGTGCCGGCTGAAGGGGCTACGGCAAAGGCCGGCCTTGCCAAAATTCAACTTGGTTTTATGCAACCCGTCCGTCTGATGATGGTCAAAGTCATGAACACCGCTCATAATAAAGATGTGAAAGCTGAATTCAGGCCGGCAAGTACCTACAAAACCATGTTTCACTTCAAAGTGGCGCCCCTTGAAGCTGGTTTTCACCAGGTCAGCTGGACAGCGATTGCCAAGGACGGACACGTCATGAAAGGCAGCCTGTCGTTCAATGTAGCAGAATAAGCCATGACTTTTGCAGTGTTTGACTGGCTATCGATATTGCTGCGCGCGATGGTTTATGCCGGCAGTATCGCTGTTGCCGGCAGCGTGCTGGTGCGCGCCACGCTCGACGTGGCGCTCATCAGCAGAACGCTCAACCGGCAAATTATTGCAGGCGCCTTTATCTTGCTTGTATGCGAGCCGCTGCGCTATGTTGTCTTCCAGCTTGCCATTGGCCAAGGCGACTGGACGATGGCCTTCGCCCCGGCGATGCGCTGGATAGCAATCGAGACGCCGTTTGGTCATGCGGCAGGTATACGCTTGATTGCGATTTTGCTCGTTCTTGCCGGATTTTTATGGCAGCCTGTTGCCATTGTTGGTGCTTTGGCGATGATCGGCTCGTTTTTGCTTGAAGGGCACACCCTCACGCATGATCAGCGCCCATTGCTGGCGGCAGTTCTGTTCGTGCATCTGGCGTTGGTCCACTGGTGGATTGCCGCACTGCTGCCGTTGCGCGCTGCACTGGCCGGGCACGATCATCGCGCGATTGCCGATATGGTTCGCAATTTTGGCCGCAAAGCTGGTGTGAGCGTTGCGATTCTCGCGATCGCAGGTCTCGTCATGCTTGGCCTGCTGTGCGGCTGGAAGCTTGATCTCGCGCGTGCCTATCAGCAGGGTTTTGCCGTCAAGCTCGCTGTGTTCGCCGTAATCCTTATGATCGCCGCGATCAATAAATTTCGCTGGACACCAAGACTAATGAGCAGCCCGGAGGCCGGACAACGTGGGTTGCGGATGTCGATCAACGTGGAGATCTGCGTGGCCTTGGCGGTACTGGTGGCGACAGCAGTTGCGACATCGTTTCCGCCTGTCGCCGAGTGAGTGGCTGTACAGGCGACATAATCCGCGATTGGTTGAAATGATGGCCTGTATTATTCATGTGCCAGGCATGCCTTGGCACTGCCCAGGAAATCTACCATTTCGATCGCCCGCGCCTAGCGGCCGTGGCGCCCTAAGGCGGCCAGCAGGTGGCATTTGCATTGAACAGGTCATTCACCAGACATGTATTTTCGGTCAAAATCTACAAAAATATTAAAAGCCGGATTTTTGATCGATGCCGAGGGTTCAGAAAACGCCAATTTACCCGTGAGCAGGCAATTTGAGTTTACGGGCTCCATCACGTTCGCGATGTTTTTGGCAATCCTGCCGATTGCTGCGATGAACAGACTTTGTTGGACACAATTGCAGACCTGCGAACTTTGTTGTGGGCGATAAGGTCAACATATCAGCATGTACAATGCGACTCGCTTATAGAAATTGCGTAGCTACGTGGTGCGTACCAATTGTCATAAGCAGCAACGGACCTATGCCTGCCATGAACTTGATTTTTCGTATTATTTACACCATTCACGCAAACAGCACACACCATAAATTGGCATTGGATGCGCTGCGCCATTTACAATCTGACGATAAAACTGCTTGGCAGGCGTTATTCTTAAAGCACGCAGAGCTTTATCTGGCTGGCTCAAAAGCTCCTGACAAGGAATTCAAAGATTTTAAAAATCATGTTCTATATGTGCGCGACAATTATTGGGGTGGCGCGCCGGAAAAAGCAGAGAGCTGGTATCGTAAGCTTGTCAGAGAGCTGCAACAGGGCAACTGGGAGCAGGCGGTTTGGTCTGCCGGTGTTTTGAGCCATTATTACATGGACCCTATTCATCCCTTTCATACCGCGCAATGCGAGGCGGAAAACAATATCCACCGTGCCGTTGAATGGAGCATTGCCAGATCCTACGACAATCTGCGCCGGCTTGGTCTGCAATATGAGTTGCCCGAGATTCACTTAGGTGCAGGCGAAACTTGGCTCAAGGAAATGGTGATTGCTGGGGCAGAACGCGCAAATTGTGACTATGAAACTTTAATCGCGGGCTATAATTTCGAAGTCGGTGTCGTCGACCCGCCGGCTGGTCTTAATTCTGTTTCGCGTAATGTGGTTGGCCGTCTGCTTGTTTATGCAAGCTGTGGTTTTGCGCGTATTCTTGAGCGCGCGTTTAGCGAAACCGGTATTGCCGCGCCGCATGTCAGGCTGACGACAAAAACGCTTCTCCAGGAAGTTGTGAAAATTCCAGGCAAATGGATTGAAACAGGCATGGAAAATGCCCTTGAAGTGCAACAGCTTAAACAGATGTACGATGAGTATTGCAGAACAGGCAAAGTTGATGCGACACTTGGTGAAGATGAACGGGTGTTACGCGACCGGCATGCACAAGAAGTTCTGCCCTACTTGGTTGCTCAGCGCGAGGCTCAACGTGGTAATCGCCAGGTTCCCTCGCTAATGCCGCATGATGCCTCCGATCTACATACTGCTCCGACAGGATATCATGAAATTCATGCAAAATACGGCCAGGCAACGGCTGACTTTCTGCCTGATAACTATGGCAACTCTCAAATTCATAAATTTCAGGATACAGAAGAATTGGAAACTGCGGCTGAGATCAGCTACGGTTATCTCAAGTTGACGGATAATGTTGAGGCCGCCCCATCAATCGGGCCCCAAACCGCAGAGCGCTTGGAGGCCATCGGCATCGAGACTGTTGGGGATTTCCTCATCTCTGATCCGGAAGAGTTATCGCAGGAACTTGGCATCCGTCATGTCCGCGCCAAAACCATCGTCGATTGGCAGGACCAGTCACAGCTTATGCTGCATATCCCAAGGCTACGCGTAACCCATGCCCAGCTTTGCGTAGGGGCTGGCTATCGCAGTGTGGAAGCCATTGCGGTAGCAGATGCGGCAGACATTAATGCAGCAATCCTGAGATTTGTTTCAACCAATGAAGGCCAGAGCATTCTCGGCAATGGCCGTCTGCCCGATCTTGATACGATCCAGAAATGGATTGACGCAATGAACGAAGCGCTTGCTGCGTGACGAGTTGGCCGTTAAGTGTCTGCAATAGCGTAGGATTTGATTTACACGATCCGCATTTCTATGGGCAAAGCGTAATGCGTTGTGTGTCATCTGCAGATGACGTTAGACGTCCGATTACTGCGGTAAAACGATCACCACTGTCACGCAGTGCTTTCACGACAGCGCTGGAATTTTCTTTGGGTACGCTGGCGAGCAGCCCACCGGCGGTCTGCGGATCGAAGAGTAATTGGTAATGTGGCTCTGACTTAAAGTCCGTGCCATTTGCAATTGCATCTTCAATGCGCAGATTGTCATGATGGATGGACGAAACAATACCCTTGGCAACAGTCTCCAGTGCACCATCGAGAACTGGTATGGCAGTGAGATCCAATTCAGCATTACAGCGGGATGCCCGCATCATCTCATGTAAATGACCGGCGAGCCCAAAACCGGTCACGTCAGTGCAAGCGGTAGCGCCATAGTGTTTGAGATATTCGGCTGCATTTCTGCTTGAAATACGTGCGTTTGAAATCGCCCCCTGCAACCAGCGCCCCTTGGCAAAACCGCGCATTGCAGCAGCAAACAGTGTGCCGGAGCCAATCGGCTTTGTCAGAATGAGCGTATCACCAGGACGCATGCCAGTCTTGTGGAGCGCTTCACCCGGTTCGATGAAGCCTGTTATCGAGAAGCCAAGTCCCAGTTCTGCGCTTTCGCTGGAGTGTCCACCCACCAGAGTACAATCGGCTGCCGCCAGAACCTCGCCAGCACCTGCCATCATCTGGGTGAGCAAGGTTTCCATCTTGTCCGGTAGGCCGAACGGTAGCGCAACTATGGCCAGCGCCGCCTGCGGTTCTCCCCCCATGGCATAGATATCGCCCAGTGCATGATTGGCGGCGATCTGGCCGAATGTGAAGGGATCATCGATCATGGCGCGGAAGAAGTCGACGGTTTGAACCAGCTGCTTGCCGGCAGGCGGCATAATGATGGCCGCATCGTCAGGAGCATCAAGCCCGGCAACGATATCCTGACGCCGGTGAGGAGAAAGCTTTGCGAGAACGTTAGCCAGCGTTTCGGAACTGACTTTCGCTCCGCATCCGCCGCAGCGCATGTCGTTCGTGCCCAGATGTTTTTGTATGTCAGTTGTCTGAAAGGCTGCTGGCAATTTGTCTATAATTGACGGCACGGTGTTGCTCATCGGAGGTAAATCATTAAATTTTCTAATAAAACTGCGGTCAATATAATCTTTCCAACGCCAGACCCAGCCGCCTGAAAGACACCTGTTGCCACGTGAGGCGAGAGCGTGTTTGCCGCCGGTTGAAATAAGACTGAGAAATGCTGATTGCGGTTTGAACGGCTGTGTAGGCGCACCCAGCAAGGCACGTCTGAGATTGGCTTCCAAAGGTGGACCCTGACGAACGGCAAATACGCCGGATTTGGGGCGTGGATAATCTTCAACAGCTGCGATATCTCCCGTCGCGAAAATATCCGGATGTGAAACAGACTGAAGGCTGGGGTGAACCTTGATAAAGCCGCGCGCATCAACAGCAAATCCAGAGGCTTTGGCCCAGGGAGGTGCTTCGGCTCCCGTTACCCATAAAATTTCATCGAGCTCGACGATCTTGTCGCCGGCATGAACACCACGCTCGCTGACCTTATCCACCTGAAAATTGTAATGCACGCTGATGTTGCGTTGCGCCATAACTTCAATGAAGGAGCGCCGAACCTTTGCGTTATGCGTGGCAAGAATCGTATCGCCTTGCGTGACGACATGAAATTCGGGCTGATCTGCGATATTATTGTCCTTGAGCATAGTGCGCAGCGCAAATTGTGCAGACAACAATAATTCAATACCACCTGCACCAGCCCCTATAATCCCAATCCGGCATATTGGTTTTTTGATAACCCGTTGCTTCAGCGCATCCCACTTAAGAAGGAAGTCAGCCACCGGTTTGACTGGTATGACGCTTTCTCTGGCGCCAGATATGATAGATGGATCCGGTGTTGAACCGGAGTTGATGGAAAGTATATCGTATGGCGTGGGTGGTCGGCCTGCCATGTGGACCAGTTTGGCTTGTGGGTTTACATATGTCACAGTGTTGGCCAGAAAACGCGCCCCGGCAAAGCGGCAAAGCGGAACCAAATCGATATGCGCGTTGTCGTAATCGTAATGCCCGGCAATCAAGCCAGGCAACATACCGGAATAGGGCGTATGAGCGTCTGGTGAAATTAGTGTCAGCTGTACGCCGGGAATGGGCCGCATGCCGAAGCGCTTGAGAACGGTGACGTGTGAATGGCCACCACCGATCAAAACGAGATCCTTAATAACAGGAGCAGCGCTGCCGTTCATGATATTTTTCACCCAAACTTGCACAAAAAACACGGCTTCGCGTGATACACAGCACTAATGGTCTGTATCAGTAAATTGCTTAAGCCGATTACACTCTTCTGGCTTCCAGAAAGTTGATAAGAATTGAGCACATTGTATCATACGCGTTAACGTGGCTGATGGCCCATCTGAATGGCTCGATGCGCTGAATTGTTATGCGGCTAATAACAAATTCATACGGCTGTATAACCTGGTAGTGTCCCTTCCAGGCATGATCCAGGTTGGTCGGCGATATCACGTGTAACTACATCGCCGCTCTCGAAGTTGATCTCATCAGCCACGTTTTTCGCCCTGTCTGCAGAAACGGTACTTAAAATGATGATAGAAATGCCGGGGCAGGCAACTCAAAGGATTTTTCTGAAAAGCCAACGGGCCAGATGCCGGCGGCAGAACGGCCGCCAGTTGCTTCGATAGAACAAATTAGCATTATATCATTCGGAAATAGGATGTTTCTATAAAGCAGAAGAGAAACCCAAGCGTTCCGCATTGTACGTAAGAGCGGGGCTTTTTTCTTTAGGGTGATAGCATAATCGGCGGCTTAGGCGCGTCGGGGTCATCATCGCCGATAAGCTCAATTGCACCGTCGCGGCTGTATACATCAGGACGGAACGCAACCGTCCCATCATCTTCGACCCAGGCGGTGATATAAGTAAACGTCACGGGAAGTGGGCGCGTGAGCGTTACATCATATTCGGCCGGTCGTTTTTCACGCATTTGGCTGATGTCAGCCTGGTCGATAATATGCCTGACTGCACCAGACTCACCAAGTACAGGTTCATATTTGGCGATCCATGATACGAGATCAAATACGTTCTCCACACGCACGCAACCAGCGCTGTACGCACGATGGTGACGCCTGAACAGCTCTTTCATTGGCGTGTCATGCAAATAGACAATTTCCTTGTTCGGCATGTTAATACGAACAAGGCCGAGTGCGTTCCAAGGCCCTGGGTCTTGACGGAACTTGATTACGTCTGTGTCCACCGTTCGCCAGTCAATATTTGTTGTATTGATTTCAGGGCCGTAGTACCCTTCAGCCGCACGAATGTGTTCTTTGTCGAGATAATCCGGTTCGCGCATAAGCCGCGGGATAAGGTCAAGATTTGCAACGCTGTCGGGCACATGCCAAAAAGGAAAAAAGTTCAAACCCTTGATCGTTGCATCAATCGCCGGGGTTTGGCGATCAGGTTTGCCGACAATGACGCGGTGGCGCTGTTGTACCTCAAATTGCTCGACGGCCTCAAGTTGAAAGCTGGCTGCATTCACAAGGATATAACGATTAAGTTGACCTTTTTCGAGAAGCTCGACGATGCGTTGCCGGTTGAGTATAAGTTGTTGTAAGCGTGCCTCTGCTGTGACCGCAATTTGAGCGCGCGTCGGGCGGTCCAGCCTCCCGGAAATGCGTAATCCATGACGCTTCTGGAATTTCTTAACACCAAGCTCAAGCCACTGGTCAAAGGCAAAGCTACCCTCGTTATATCCAGCGCCTTCGGGTGGAATATCACCGCTCATAATGAGACGCTTGCGGATTGATGGGATTGCAGGATCGTCATCGCCTGGACGCAGGAGTTTGATCTTACCCTCGATTTGCCATCCGCCAACAACAATTATTTTGCGATAATCAATGATTGCTCTGTCGATGCGTGCGAGCATTTCATCGCTACGCAGAGGAACAGGGCCAGTGCGTAAATCTTCAAGCTGAGCAGGTTTTTGCGGACCAAGCTTGCTATCTGAGTGACCGCTCGTGCTTGCGTGATTAAAAATTGCATTATACCATTCACTGCCATCTTGTGCAGATGCCGGGTTAACGCTGAGAAGTCCAATGCTGGAGCCGGCTAAGCCGCTGAGCATCTTCCTGCGATTTATACCCGAAATTTGTAGCCGTTTTGGCTGTAAAGCCGTCTCATCAATTTGCGCGCCAGTTTCGTACCGCTTAAACTTCATCGTTGTGTTCTCCCGTTTTGCACGCGCCTTGGAATACTCGCCGATACTAACAAGCACTAATTTTAATCGGACTTCTGAAGATCTAATGTGTCAATTCCAAGAAATCCATGGGAAGCAGTCATCAACCCTCATCACCCTCTTATCATTGTCTTGTGAGAACTGAAGGCTAATGCTGCGAAATCAGCCAATTGAATTATATGATTTCAATTTCTGATTTATATACTTGCAATTTGCGCAATAAGCTCTGGGGCTCTGTTCTGACTTGATGTTGCAAAGCCGGAAGCTGCGGGTTATCCGGTGATAGTGCATTGCGCACTATCAACAACTTAGTCGATCATCAGCATAAAACCAGAACAGAGCAAGCCCTGAAGCCTTATCTTCAGTTATTATGCGGGATTTTACCAAATTATTTTAATCTCTTGAGAAAGCATTCCTGAAATGCTGTCGTGCAAACAAACTATTCTTTTTTGTAACCTTTTTGGGTTTGTGTTTGTGTTTGATAACATGACTTGAATTGTAGCTGTACTGCTTGCGGGGGCGCTTTCTGCGTTGCTTAGCGCGACCGGTTACAAGGATTTGCGTTCTGGATTTTCCATGACTTTGAACAAGGTTGTAGAACGTGCGCGCATTGGCCGTGCGCAGGCGGATGCAGCCATGCGACGCCGGTCTTCCAAGCATGCCAACGGATTTAGTGCCATGGGTTGCAATGCCACGATTGAAAAATACGGCGTATGGCATGGGTGCGCCGCGGTATTGGCGTGAATACCAGCGCCTTGCCAGCCAATTAGGCTTAAATGTGCCAGGTGGTGTTTCATAGCCCCTACGGCCTGAAGAGATTCGCCAGCTGTGAAGCTCACGGCCATTACTTGAAACCGTCATTTGCTGAGTCGTCAAATTAATTTTGGCGATCAACGTCGGCTTGATCAGTTCCGGTTCCGCCTCCGTTTCCGCCTTCGGTTCCGGTTCTGGCTTTGGTTCTGATTTCAGTAGTGCTGCTGCGGCGGCGGGCGCAGGCACTGCTATCTTGGTCGCATCGGTCTGTGCGTCGCCAGTCAGCGGCAGGGTGGCCTGAGAAGTGTTATCAGTTTGGGCGGTACTGATTTTAACTTTATCAGTTTCAATTATATTATTTTCTGCATCGCCGGTCAGGGCAGGATTTGAGGCAACATGCTGTGCCTCTATGGATTTTGATAACGTTATCATTCCATACGTTATGGAAAATAGAGCGAATAGAATTATACTGAAAGGTTTAATATTCAATTTATACCCCCACTTCTACAGATTCCAAAGAAATCATATAGATTTACAAGATTTATGTTACCTAATTCTCCGTTGATTCAAGGCATGTCGTTTTTGCAAGGCATATTACTCCGTAACTCCCAAGGTACTCGTCAGATAAATACTCTGAAAACGAGTGGAGCGATGATTGTTGCTGTGCTCAATGTCAGGGCTGGTTTTGCGAGCAGCTGATGCAAAATAAACGGATACTTTGGGAGTTACATTATTCCATGCATTACTTTGCGTCAGCGCGTGACGATAATTCTGGTATGTTTAGCGCCATAGTGACGAACAAGGCCAAACAAACGGCGGGCATTGCGGGGAGCAAGGCGCACACATCCATGGGAAGCGGGGCGGCCAAGTTGCCGCGTATGATGCGATCCATGGATGGCAACACCGCCAACAAAGAATATCGAATGTGGCATGGGAGACCAATTATATTTGCGTGAATACCATTTGCGCTCCAGACGCGTTGGCCGAAATCTGCCAATTGGCGTTGCGTAACCGCGGCGTCCTGTTGATACATCCCAGCGATGACGCAGCCGTCCATTCGTGTAGACATACATGCGCTGCGAACTTATATCTACTTTGATGCGCACCGAGGCATCAGAGGTGATGCTGGATAAGACAAAAGCACCGGCGCAAAAAAATAGAAAAAACAATGTTCTGAGTATCATTAAGTCGCCCCCAAATCTCGTAATGTTCGGCGTATAAGCCGGCATACAAAATTTATAGATTAAGCAGTAGCAATTTGGCGATACAAGTCGCCATGTCTTGCCTGCATTCCAAGCGAGTATGATGGTGAGTGCAGCATATATAATTCGGTTGGAAATGCAGTCAGATAATGTTTGGTGTTAACCATAATATTAGCAGGTATTAAACGGCACGTTCAACCGTCCAGGGCTTCATAATATGAGATTAAAACTGCCAAAGCCATTTCTATTTGAGTTTGTGGCTTTAAGGTGTCATTTGCGTGCCGGTAATTTAGCTGCCTTGATATGCTCGTAGGCCATCAAGGCACGTTCGCGCGCTTCTTTATGATCGACGATTGGCAACGGATATGTTGCATCAAGCTTGATTTTATAGTGCTTGAGTATACGTTCCGGACATTGCCACGGCGCGTGGATATATTGGTCGGGCAACGCAGATATTTCAGGAACCCAACGGCGCACATAATCGCCATGGGGATCGAATTTCTGTCCCTGCGTAATGGGGTTGAAAATTCGGAAATACGGCGCAGCATCGGCGCCGGAGCCTGCAACCCACTGCCAGCTTGCTGCGTTGGATGCCAGGTCCGCATCGACCAGGCAGTCCCAGAACCATGCCTCGCCTTGCTGCCAGGGAATAAGTAAATGCTTAGTTAGGAAAGATGCGGTTATCATACGGACGCGGTTATGCATCCATCCGGTCTCCCAGAGTTCGCGCATTCCGGCATCAACAACGGGATATCCCGTTCGCCCCTGTTGCCAGGCCTGCAAGTGTGCCGCCCGACTTTCGTCTGCAGGACGCCATGGAAAATGTGCAAATTGCTGACGAAAAGAAGACGAAGGCAGATCCGGCCAGTTATGGAGGAGATGGTAGGAGAACTCACGCCAGGCAATTTCCTTGCGGAAAACTTCCAGGCCTTCTGCTGCTGCTGGTAAGATCGCAGCTTTCAACAGCGCTGCATGCCAGCATGCTGCCGGGCTGATCTCACCGAAATGCAAATGCGGGGATAATTGTGATGTGCCCGGCAAATCAGGCCGATCCCGATCATAACGATAGGTCTCTGCCTTAGTTGCCAGAAAGGCATCGAGTTGCTGCCTTGCCCCTGATTCGCCCGGTTGCCATGTCTCGCGCAGGCCACCTGCCCAATCAGGCTTTTCAGGACATAATGTCCAATTCTCAAGCGCTTCACCTTCAGGCCATTCGGAGGGAGGTAACAAGGCAGGCGGTTGCGATCTGC
This sequence comes from uncultured Hyphomicrobiaceae bacterium, assembly GCA_963922535.1. Taxonomy (GTDB): domain Bacteria; phylum Pseudomonadota; class Alphaproteobacteria; order Rhizobiales; family Hyphomicrobiaceae; genus Tectiglobus. The sequence continues at coordinate 43,719 of CAWUIN010000006.1, forward strand.
AATTGCGGATATCTTGAGCGGATAAGGCGCGCCAAAAAGGCGTGAAAACCTGAAACGGCTGTCCCGATTTGGTGCGCACTCCTTCGGGATCGCGCAGGAGGCTCCCTGTAAAGCGGACCAACGTAACGCCATCCTCTGCCAGACGTTCGTAAAGGTGATGTTCCAGTTGTCGAGCCCAAGGTTCGAATTGTCGGCTGCAATGAACCTTGTCTGCTCCGGTCTGCCTGGCAACGCTGCAAATAATTTCGCTCGTATTCCCGCGGCGCAACAAGAGATTGGTGCCACGCTGGCGCAAATTGGATTGGAGAGAGGCGAGGCTGTGGTGCAACCACCAGCGGCTGGCGCCACCGCGCCGCCAGGCACCAGGTGCTTCATTATCAAGAATATAAAGCGGAATAATGGGGCGTTGTTCTATTGCCGCATGGTAAAGTGCCGGATGATCGTTGAGACGCAGATCGTTGCGAAACCAGACGATAATTGGTGCCACCATCTTTGTTTTCCTGAGACGATTAGGCCGTGTCGTCAATTACCGGCTCTTGCGTGCTAATTGACGACACGGCCTAATACTGTCAATGGAAAATACGCAAAAAGCATCCATTCAGAGCTGTCAGCATCATCTCGGCCAGTCTGGAAAAACACGCCCTAGGCCGATAATGTTCAGGCGCATTTTATTTTATATAAGCTATCGCCAGCCGCCGCTATGTGCATGATGATAACGCATTCACAATAATCGTCCAATAATGAAAGTGCGCGGCGGCTGAACGCCAGGGTGAGATATGAATGCTAAAGTCAGGGACGTCGTCAGACGTCCACACGCATTTCCCGTCGTATCAGGCGGGTTGTTGCCCGGATACGGCCATAAATCGTCATGGCAGTCCCAATCATACCACCGATGACCTGGATGATGTTGACGATCTGCTCTTCTGTCTTCTCAATGATTTCGGGGCTGAGATCCAGCCCAACGATTGAGCCCAGCAAAGGTAAAACCGTGGAAAGTGCGGTAAGACCTGCGCCCCAGATTGTCATCGACGCGCCCCACCATTTGGTATGATCGCCTGCTGTGTCTGCTGGTATCATGGTATGCTGATTAGACATGTCTTGTCCCTTTCTGCTTCTGGTGAACTGTGCTGGAAACTGGCACGGCCTGGTCTTTCCCGCGGTTGCGATAGCTGCGTTTTGCACAAGGATTTGTCCCGTTCATTGCGCAGTAAAACAGCCGTGGCGCTTGCGAGAGCGGCCACGTTGTAGAATTAACCGATTGATATAGAGATTAAATTGTTGCCATGCGTCCGGCGCCGCGGCCCCACGTGGCGCTGATCTGATAGACAACGCAGTTAACGGTATCTGCCAGAGCACCGAAATCCTGGATCTGGTCAGCCTCTGAGTAGAGCGCTGAGGGTGCTGTGCTTGATAACGTGCGCACCCGTAAACCACCGTTCATGATATCGATGCTGTATTCTTCGCGTTCCTCGGCGAGTGGCACCTCTGCGACATCCCAGCTATCGCCGCCGATGCGCGTCCGCCTTATCCAGGTAATTGTCAGATCGCCTGACAAGCTGCGGCTGCCGCGGACGTGAACCGGGCTGAGAGGGCGGCGCCCCAGGCCCGAGAATGCATGCGTTTGAGAGTTGAACGAAACGTGGCCGATATCACGTTGCGCCGGACCATAGCGCCAGTTCAGCGGTAGCATAAGCTGGTCCGGAGCAAGATTAAGACGCAGTAACGTCGTGTCGATTAAAACGAATGGCGCGCCGGCGGCAATCTTGCCAGACTGCATCGCCGTTTCCGTCCCGGCCTGTCCGCGCAGCAGTCCGCTGACATCATAGGTCTGTGTCGCGGTCAGTTCTGCTGACTGGAATTGCAGCACTTCCCATTCGCCCTCACCATTGCGCACCGCTGCCGCATTTGCCCCGCCCCATAATGCAAGTGCGCTTACCGATTGCAAAGCGCCGCCGGCCAACTGCACCGTGAGACGCGTGCTTTTGTCCAATCGGCCTTCTGGGCCCGCTGGTAATTCGCTCAGCGTCGTGCCAACAACGGCAGGAACACTTGCAATATCCTGCAACACAAAGCCAGCTTCTTCAGGTGAGCGGTAAATGGCTATATCTCCGGGCCACGGTGTTTGTGACAGTGCGATATAGCCAGCCGTTTCCGGTTCGTCGCCGCGCAGCAATGGCAAATCCAGAAATAAGGCATCAGCTGGACCGATTACAGTCTGAGTGTCACCGGCGATTTGCCGGGCAAGGCCGCCGCCGCCCTGATATATACCCGGGTCGATGCTGCGGGCTTCAATTTCCCTGGCGCCACGGTCACCAACGGAGGTGATACGATAAAGGAGGTTCTGCCCACCGGTTTTATAATTTATGAGATCGCCCGGCTCGATTGCCAGGCTGCTTGGCGGCAAAACAAAACTGGCAGTATCGCGTGCGGCCCAGGTTTCATGAAGCCAGCTTTCGCTAATGGTGCCGGCCTGCTCATGCTCAAGCATCATGGCAAGATCCGCCTGCGCCACGCGGGAGGTCGCAACCGATGCGCGCCGTGCCTCGCTGACAGCGCCGCGATAATCGCCCGACGCTGAAACGTAACGTACTTTGGCAATTGCCGGCAGATCGGTTTCCTGCATGCGTACGCGTGAAATCAGCTGGCTGCCGGGGCTCTGCTCCACGGCGCCATCTGGCGTTAAATTGGCAACCGGCCGGCTCTGCCCGCGGTGGCGTGCGGTGATTAAGCCAGCGGTTTCGAGGGTATCGAAAAAGTAGGCCAGTTCAAGAGGCTGTAAGGCCTCGCGTGCCGCCATGATGCGATCAATGACATAACCTGGCAAGCTGCCATCAAGTTTGGCAACGTCAAAAGCTTTGAAGTCATAATCCGCGAGAATCTGGCGTACGGCTTCGTTAAGCGCAAGATTGGCAAAGCGTCCGTTCAGCCAATGTCCGAACCGCCAGTTCGGCGCATCTCCCCACGTTTCCTCATCTGCCGGGAACGCCGGAAAGGGCCGTGCATCCCATGCATACACATAGGCTTTGCTGAGGTCGACCATGCGCCCGCCGTAAACCGCAGAGACAGGGTTGCGCCCATCAACATAATCCTTGTCTTCTGGGTCAAATCCTTCAATGAGCGCTTGCAGATAGCGACGCTGCATAAAGTCGTCGCGGCGAGCCTTGGCGTAATAGGGCAGAAAATTCTCAGAACTTTTGGGATCGTAAAAAACGTTCGGCTGGTTGGCGCCTTTATCCACCGCAGGGCAGCCGGTTTCCATGATCCAGATTGGTTTTGCCTCGGGCATCCAGGCTGTTGGTTCAGCGTTTTCGATGCCACCGGGCCGGTTAAAATGCGGGTTCTGCCACCAGGACTTGATGTCCTTGTAACGAAACACCCATGGCTTACCTGCGCCACCGTCCGTAATGGGCGTGCGCACCTGCCGGTCGCGGTCTTCCTGGCTGGCATAGTACCAGTCATACCCCTCGCCAGCCGTGATGTTGGCTTTGAGATATTCAAGATCGTAGATTGAGCGCGCCTGCTCAGCATCGAGATGCGCGCCACCCGCGCGCCAGTCCGATAGCGGCCAGTAAAGATCGATGCCAACAGCATCGATTGCGGCCGATGCCCAGAGCGGATCGAGATGAAAGTAAATATCGCCGCTTCCATCTGCCGGATGGTGGCCGAAGTACTCCGACCAGTCAGCCGCGTACGTCACTTTGGTGGCAGCCCCCAAAACTGTCTTGGCATCGCCGGCCAACTGCACCAGTGCGTCGACAAACGGGTAATGCGCAGCACTGTCGCGCACCCATGTCAAGCCGCGCAATTCGCTGCCGATGACAAAGGTATCGACCCCTCCAGCCGCTTTTGCCAGGTGCGCATGATGCAGGATAAAACGCCGGTACCCCCACTCGTCCGGTCCGCTGTATCTAACGCTTTCACCGGCAACGGAAAAATCTGAGACCTGGGCTGTCCCGATAAATGCAGCCAGCTGCGCTGCCGCCTCGGCTGTTTTATCCGGTGAGCCTGAAACACCGGGTGCCGGGTCACAGGTGATGCGCCCGCGCCAGGGATAGACAGGCTGCGCTGGGGCCATCGTATAAGGATCAGGCAACGCATTTTCAGCGGGGATATCCATCATAATAAAAGGCGTTAGCCCAACACCGATGCCGCGTGCCTTAAGGTCCTTGATGGCGGCGACGACCGTTTGATCGGATGGCGTACCGCCATAGGCGGGCCGGCCGTCATGCGTGCTTACGACGTATGCCTCTGCCCGCGAGACACCTGCAACGTTCCACGTCAGCGGCCGCGTGATCTTGGAGGCAATCTCAACCCCCGGCCGGAGCTCACAGTTGCCGGCGCGCAGATCGTTACCAAACCAGCTCACGACCAGCGAGGCATTGCGGATGCCGGGCAGCGTTGTCTGCAGCTGATCCATTGACGCCGCCCAGTTGGTTGCCGCCAGCTTGGTGTTGACATTCTCCGGCAGGCGTGCGCCGCCGCTGCCGTCACGTGTCACTTGCGCCGTTGAATAGACGAACTCTCCGGCGCCTGGAATGATGACGGCGCCTTGCACCTTTTTATGAAATTCATCCACAGAACGATAAATTTCGAATGACAGTTGCGGCAGACGGTTGCCGTAGGGTGCCAGAGCAAGACGCTCGAACACGATGTAGGCAACGCCACGGTAGGCAGGCGTGTTAGCTGCGCCTTCCCGCGCAACGATCAGGCTGTCAGCGGATTGGTTTTGCGAGCCACGGTAGAAACGATAGGTGATATTAGTGAGATCGAGTTCTTCGCCGTCGGCCCATATACGACCCAGCGCCGTAACTTCGCCTTCGCAAATCGCGACTGCGAAATTGCCGAAATATGAGTATGTCGTTTGCGTCGTTGTCGGCGACGAAGGTGAGCCGAGCCCCTTGCCGCCGCCACTGCCGCCAACCACTTCAGTCGTCACAACTTCTTCGTAGTCGGTTGCCCAGATCACCTGGCCACCGAGGCGCGCGCGTCCGTAAAGTTTTGGGATGGGCGCGCCCTCGCTCGACGCCATAACGTGAAGATCGCCGAGCCGCGGGCCTTCAAATGAGCGGCCCTGGGCAGAGCCGGCGAACAAGGCCTGGTCGATAAACGCGCCTGCCAGAGCGCCGACCTGCGACCCGATCGTCGCCCCGGCAATAGTTGTGCCAAACACAGTCAGGCCGCTCGGAAGAAGCGCCGAGCCGGCAACGGCACCGGCAGCAGAAAGCGCAAGCGTCGCCATAGAATATTTTCGCTTTGGATAAGAGTTGGGTCAAATGATGGTGTGCGTTGTAGATGGTCTTGCCACCGGCTCATTGTTATGCAAGTGTTAATCAGATAAAAAGCACCGCAGATATTGAATTTTTTAAATTTTACGGCAACGCGTGCACAACGCGAGAAAAAATGACATCAGTCGTTTACCGTGCAGCTGCAGGGCGAGATTTCGATGCCATCACACTCAAAATCGCTGAAGACAACCCAGCCCGAGCGTAACCTTTCGCGATGAACTGCTCGCAGCATGCGAACGTCTGGCTGATTTTCCTTTACGCTGCGCGTTAGTGCCAGAGCGCGGACCTAACATCCGTCGCCTGATCCACGGTAATTATCTGATTTTCTATCGCTATGATAAAACGAGGGATCAGGTTGTTATATTGCGTATCGTCCACGGTTATCGAGGCTTACGCAAGATTGCGATTGAATAGGTAAGCAGGTTTGCAATTGTTGAGCATCTAAGAGCCCATCCCCCTCAATCCCCGGAAACCGGAATACGCCGGCGATGCGCCGCCGCCACCACGGCGTCAGAGGGACCTCGGCGGCGGGGCCGCCTTCCGCGGCATGCACCATGGCCGACGGGCTCACCAGAATGCCGGTATGTTTTGCCGGTAAATCCGCGCGGAACCGGAATATCAAAACATCTCCAGCCTCCATTTCATCCAGCACGGCAACCGGCTTGAGATGACGCCGGGCGGCGGCGAGCAGCGTTTCCCGCTTCGAGGCCTGCGCCCAGTCTGGCGAGTAGGCGGGCGGGGTTTCGGCATCGCGGCCGTAAAGCTCACGCCACACACCGCGCACAAGACCGAGACAATCGGCGCCAACGCGTTTCAGGCTGGCCTGATGATGATAGGGGGTGCCAATCCATGCGCGGGTCACAGCGACGATCTCAGCCCGCGTTAAGGTCTTCTGTTCAGCCATCATGCCTCCTGACGCACGTAGGACGTGACAAAGTCCATGCCCGGTATGCTGGGAAAGCCACGGAAGTTCTCGACATTGGCGAACTTATCCCGGCAGGTTGCAAGGGCCTTGTCGCAACCGGCTGTGAGTGTCAGTCGATCGCCGGCCTGTATGTCACGTGCCGGCGCGCGCCAAAGTTCGACAACGGCACCGGCGTTCGATAGCTCGTGATCGCGGACTTCAAACGCTGTGTCCTGGTTGGCGCCGCTGTCAAAGGCCAGCAGGCCGCGTGTGAACCATTGCGCGGTAAACGTGTCAAAGCCTGCAACGGCAAAGCGCCGTTCGCTTAAGACTTCGCTGACCGTACCGCTGACGCGATACGTGGCACTGGTGAGATCGACTGTACAGCGCCTGTCGCCGAGGTCTGCATCGCAGGCATTTTGATAGAGTCGCCCTTGCGGTTGCTGTAGATAATGTGCAAGTCCGCGCACCTCCGCCGTAAACGCCTGGTCCGTGCGCCGCACCTCGCCAAGGCTGCCGGAGCGCATGAGGACGCGTTGCGCGGTGTCTTGCCAGTTGACGCGAAAAATCTCGACGTGCGCATCGTCGTAGATCCCGGCGAGGAGATCAAGTTCATCAAGGCGCTCTGAGCTGATCGCACCGGAGACATCGAGATTATCGACGCTGAGGCCAATGGTTTCCTTTAACTCGCTGGCTGTAAAACCTGTTGATGCCTCGAACTTCGTGCCATCGAAAGAAAGCGGGCGATCATGGTCGGTAAACCCAAGCACCACGCCGTCGCGTCGGATAAGACGCCAGCACCAGCACAGTGTTGTCGCGCCGCCATCCAGATGCGCCTGCAGCGTTGCAGGTAGTGATTTCATAGTCTGACCTCGACGATTGGAATCGACGGAATGGCCCCGTGGTGAAAGCCCTGCACGTTGATCTCAAGGGTGTCGGTATCAAAGCGCACGGGCACGTCAAATGCGAAGCCTGCGGTAATTTGGGCGCCATCGGCTGGCACAGATCCCGGCAGAAACCCCACAACGCCGGTCAGCGTATTGACGGCAAACGTGATGTTTTCGGCTTGTGGCGTGCCATCGACGGCAACGCGTACGGAACCGGCAACCGGTTTGGTAATTCTGCGTGACCAGGGGGCGTGTGCGCTGCCGTAGGTCTTGATCAATTGAAAACTCGTGGTCGTGCCGTCACCGGTTCCAATCAGCTGATCGGTGTTGGTGGGTGTCGCCTGCGGTGGACACGATTTCCAGTCTGTCGGATCGCGCCATCTAAAGCCATAAAGTTGACCGCGCCGTTCTTCGAAGAAATCGATTACAGCGTGCAGATCATCCAGCGTTTTGATGCCGTAGCCGGCATTGTAGGTGCGCCGCGAATCAGCCCATCGCGCGTTGCGCTCTTCGTAGCCTGAGCCAAGGATCACGATATCGGTCCGCCGTTCCGGCCCGCCGGTGGAGCCAAGCGCAATCGCGGTTGGAAAGCGGACATCATGAAAGTTCATGCCGGTCTCCGGTTCATATTAACTCTTTACAGCACCCGCTGCCCGCGTGAAACCGTGCGTGCAAGCATGGCAGCGATTTGCGCTTCTGAACGTGCAAAACTTTCGGCATTCGGCGATGTGACGTTGAAGGTGATCGCCATGCCGCCACTGCCTTGCGCCGCGACGCCAAGCCGGCCATCGCTGCCGCGCCTGAGCGGCAGGATCGCCTCGGCGCCAGCTTCTCCCATCAGCCCCATGCGTCCATTGTTGAGTGGAAAGAAGGTTGGCGCCGCCACAACGCCGCCCGAGGCGAACGGGATTGGCAGCGCACGGCCGCCAGCCCGTATGTTATTGGCGTTCCCCATGGTTAGTGCACCGGAAAAAAGGTTTTCAAGAAAACCGCCGATCCCTGTTTCCAGAGGCTTGAAAGCAGCTTGAAATGAGAGTTGCGCAAGGCGCTGGCCAAGTGAGCGCAATACGTCGCCAAAGCTGCGCCCATGCAACACAAGGCCTTCAAACGAGCGTGTCAGTGAGCGGCCGAATTGTTCGCCGAGTGTTGAAACACGTGCCAGTTCACGTTGTAAGGGCTCGGTGTCTGCGTTGACCTCGACGACCCAACGTTCCGGTTCTTCTGTCATCATATCTCCCTTAGGTGTTTGCAGTTGAGGTGCGATCCGGAAACGCTGCCATAAGTGTTTCAAGAGTTGCGCGTTGCGGTGGCACAGAATTCTCACCACCAAGCGCCTTGACAGCCAAAGTCAATTCCCGCGGTGTCAGCTGCCAGAACTCATGCGGCGCCAGACCAAGATGGCCAAAGGCAAAAGCAGCTATTTCGCTCCACGGAAAGGGGCGCGTTCGCGCACCGCCGGGCGCGCTGCATCGGGAACCGGTTGTGTTCTTGATGTATCGTTGTCGTGCATGCCGAACGTTGCTTCCAGCAGTTCTGCAACGATCGCGACATAGCCGGCTGCACCGCCGCCGCAGGCCATGGCGGCAACGGCATTATCCTCAATGTCGTAACCGGCGCCCCGTAATCCTGCTGCTATGATACGCACGGCATCCTTTGATTTCAGGCGTCCATTCTCGAAGCGTGACGCCAATGC
>CAWUIN010000007.1:0-46812 GCA_963922535.1 uncultured Hyphomicrobiaceae bacterium
GCTTTGCCCAAATCCATCGCGCCAGCTGCGGCAGCCGCGATGCCCCTGACCACCCTGACTGCCTATGAGATGCTGTTTGACCGTCTCTGGATCAACGAGGGCATCCCGGGCGGGCAAAACACGCTCTTAGTCATCGGTGCCGCCGGAGGGGTTGGCTCAATGGTAACCCAGCTTGCGCGGGAATTGTCAGACATCACGGTAATCGCAACTGCATCGCGACCGGAGACCCAGGACTGGGTGCGCGAGCTTGGCGCGCATCATGTCGTGAATCATTCAAAGCCTCTCGGTCCGCAAATCGAAGCCTTGGGCGTGGGGACGGTAGACTTCGTTTATTCCACGACCCATTCAGATAGTTACGCCGCACAGGTGGCCGAAGTGATGACGCCACAAGGCCGGTTCGGTTTGATCGATGATCCCGAGAGCTTTGACATCATGCCGTTCAAGCAGAAATCGATCTCGATCCACTGGGAGTTCATGTTCACGCGACCTGTCTTTGCCACCGCAGATATCGCCCGGCAGGGGGATATTCTGAATGAGGTCGCCGGGCTGATCGACGCGGGAAAGATCAAATCCACCGCGGCAGAGAGTTTTGGCGCAATCAATGCGGCCAACTTGATGAAGGCGCATGCTTTGCTGGAGTCTGGCAAAGCCAAAGGCAAGATCGTGCTGGAGGGGTTCTGAAATGCAAATCGGGCGTCTCGACCATGTCAATGTTGTGACCAGCAGGCTGGAGATGTTGGCCTGGTACGAGGCGATCCTTGACCTGCGGTCAGTACACCGGTCGGATTTCACCTTTTGGCGGCGCATGGCTCTACGAGGCCATGAAAGAAATTCTATTTTGGCAGCCATTACCTCGCCGTGTGGCAATCGTTAGCAGAAAGAGCCGGGTGCTGAAAGGTTATTGTGATGCGCCGTCTCAACAATCTGTAATTCAACGACTTTATCAGCAAGCAAACGAATAGACCGTTGCGCGTAACCCTCTGGCGGCTCGGAGCAGGCGAGCGCGATTAATTTGGCTTCAGCCTCGCCGTCGAAAACCGGCTGGCGTGGTGGTGTCGTGCGCTCTTTGCGTTTGAATACCGCCTCAAGGCCCTCGAGAACAAGCTTCTGGCGCACGCGCTCAACCATTGTCGTATTGGTCTCAAGCGCCTCGCAAATATCCGTGTCACGCCAGCCCTCGCCCTCAGTGCCTTGGTCGGCTTTCAACAAGATCCGCGCTTTCAAATTGGCGTTGGCCGAACACTTGCCCTTAGAGATCATTGCCGTCAGTTGTTCACGCTCATCACTTGAAAGTTCAACGATATATTTCTTGTTAGCCATCTTGACGCCCCCGCATTCATGGTCGATGGCTAACAGGCGTCACTGTTCGCAAAAAATTCAACTCAGCGATTTAAGAGAGGCGAAGTACTAGGGAAGCCATTAACTGCCAGTAAAACACGGGTAAATGTACGGGACGATGGCGACCGGCATGAAGGTGGCGACGACGGGGGCGATGATGATTGAGCGCCGCCAGCCCGCATGCCGCTGATGTCTCGCCCATTCATCTGACGTTCATCAGATTGCCGGACAACGATTACACTGACCCGCCATATGGGATGCATCCAAACGCTGCGACCCAAGGAGATGAGCAGATGACCAAGATGCCCCCTTTCACTCCGGCCCTGTGTGGCATTGCCAAATGGGCCTTCACGACCCGTCGCGTGAACCGCAACGATGTACGGGGCCTGTCCACGAACTTTGCAAGTGCCAAGGCGGGTGATTTGATGCTGTGTGAGATCACCGAGATCGGCCAGCACAAGAATATCCAGCTTGCCGATCGCCGGATGTCCACCAGCTATCCCGGTGATCTTGTGGTCCTGTGCCTTGGCGACCGATACGCGCCGGACCAGTTTTTGGCCAGCGCGGTGATCGATGACGACAAGATTGATCTGGTTGCCGGTGGCGGTGTGGCAGGTCGTGTCGATGCCGCGCACAGTTTCATGCGCAGCCCAACGCGGCTCAAGCCAATGGGGATTTTGACCGGCGCTCGGGGCCAGGTGCTGAACGTGGCCGACTATGCTCTGCCTGCTCTGCCTGCGAACAATGACGTGACGGTGATCGGTGTCTTCGGCGCGTCGATGAACTCCGGAAAGACGACAGCCGCAACAAGCCTGGCACACGGGCTGATCCGCTCGGGCTATGCGGCGGCGGGCGTCAAGGCGACCGGCACCGGTGCGTTCGGCGACTTCAACAGCTTCGAGGATGGCGGGGCGCCTGCGCTCGATTTCACCGATGCGGGCATGGCGACAACTTTCCGGATGCCGCTCGATCGGATCGAGGCTGGGTTTGACATGCTGGTCGCCACCGCCGCCGCACGGGGTGCCGAGGTGGTCGTGGTGGAGATTGCCGATGGCGTGTTCCAGCAGGAAACCCGCGAGATCCTCAAATCCTCCCGGATCCGCGACCGGTTGGACGGTATCCTCTTTGCGGCACCCGATGCGCTCAGCTCTTTGGGTGGGGTGACAGTGCTGAAGCAGATGGGCCTCACGCCCTTTGCGATCTCCGGCATGGTGAGCTGCTCACCGCTGGCGAAGGCCGAAGCCGCCGAGGTCACCGGTTTGCCGATCCTGTCACGTCAGGACCTGTGGTCGCCCGAAGCAATTGCCTTGCATGTCGCGCCTCTGATGCGGCGTGCAGCGGAAGACGTTGCGGCATGAGGACCCTCCTCCCGCCTCTCGCCACACGGGACCGCGCGTTTAGCGCGATCCTTGTCGTGGGCTGCGGCATCTTTCAGGCGGCAGCGCTTGCCGTTGCTGCCTTTGCCACCCGCGATGCCTTTGCGGCGCTGCACAATCACGACCCGCTGGCACTTCGGACAATTCTGGAATTGGCCTTTGCCGGTGTGATCGCCGGGTTTTGCTTGTTTCTGTCGCGCAGGCAGGCCGAAGATCTGGGCCAAAGCTATGCCATCGCGCTGCGGCGCGTTCTCTACAAGCAGATCGCCAGCTTGCCCAAATCCCGGCACGACCATCGCAGAACAGGGGCTTTGTCGCTGCGCTTTGTCGGTGATCTCTCCGCCGCGCGGCTCTGGTTCGGACGGGGCCTGCCGGACGTGCTGACCGCGATGGTCGTTCTACCGGGCGCAATTGCGATCCTGATCTTGCTCGATGCAGGTCTGGCCTTCGCGGCTCTCACGCCTCTTACGCTATCGTTAATGCTCATGGCGATGCTTGCCTGGCATCTTGAAAGGCGACACCAGCGGTTGCGTAAGCGTCGCGCCAGTATCGCCATTTCGATGATCGAGCGTATTGCCATCGCACCCGACCTCGATCTGATGGGCCGAACGGACAAGGAACTCCGCGCTCTCGATGAACAGGGGACCGCTTTGAAGGGTGATGCTGTTGCCAGGCGCGGCCGGACCGCTGGTCTGCAAGCGATCCTTCAGGCAGGCGTTGCTGTGGCAGGCCTGGCGATCCTTTTCAGGCTCTGTCTACAGATAGCAGATTTGAGTGATCACTCAATGCTTGATTTTAGCAATCACTCAAGTGTGATTGACAGGATATGCGAACTACGCGAGACATAGCGCATAGATGCTCCTAAATTGAAAAAATAATGAAACGTGCACGCCCATATAATCGTGAGACCGCACTGGATGCGGCGCTGGACTTATTCTGGCTGAAAGGGTTTCACGCAACGTCACTTAAAGATCTCGAAGCCGCGTTGGATATGAAGCCTGGCAGCATTTATGCGGCCTTCTCGAGTAAGGAAGCGCTGTATCTCGCAGCGCTCGATCGGTATTTTCAAAGAAGCCAAAGTGTTTTCCGCAAAATAGCTGCAGAAGGGGGCTCTCCAATGCAGGCGCTAACAGATCTGCTGCGGAATTTTGCGTGTGACGGCCGAAGCGATCGTTCACGCCGCGCCTGCATGCTGGTCAAAACTGTTCTCGACACCACATCTGCTAATGCCGAAATTTCTGAGCGCTCACGTCTCTATCTCGATAAGCTGCGAGCTGAAATAACGGTATTGATCGAACTTGCAAAATCACAAGGGGAACTGCCCGCGGAAATTGAGGCCGACAGGCTTGCCCGGAAATACCAGGCGCTGATGACGGCACTGCGTATCGAAGCACATCGTGGCACTGATACAACAGAGCTTACAATCCTTGCAGAAGATTTGGCACGGGATTGGGAACGCACGCTCATCGAAGCTGAAGCGGCCAGACAACCAGATAACACAGATCGTCTGTAGGATAGCGAGGGCGGGAACCGGACGGCAGCAAGCATATCACAGCTAAGGCGATGCGTAACTGTAGAGGAGATGAAGGCAGGTCCTTCGGGGGCGGCGATCAGGAGCTGATCCCAAACCACCGTAAGCAGCTCGTGGTCAAAAGCCATGGTAGTGAGCGTTACGGAAAAGTCGGGGCAATGATCCCGGCAGGTCAGGGGCGGACTGCCTTGTAGTAGTGATGAAGGCTCTGTAATGGGGCTGGAGCGAAGGGGGAGGGTCATCGCCATTGGATGTGGGCCCACCGGCTTTGCCAGGAGGAGCCCTTCCCTTATTTCAATGGAGGGCGGCAGTTCTCGTGCGGTTACAGGAGCCGTATTATGCGAGAGTATCGCGTCCGTGTGTGTGGCCAGCGAAGGCTGGCATGTTCAGCATGTCCAATTTGATACGGAAAGACTCTAACGGGGGCTGGCACGGATAAAAATAGCTTTGATGAAATCTTCGGCGCTCTGAAATTTGATCGCCAGATGAAAAAAAGAGATATAGACATCATAGCCCATGCCTATATCGGTGGCAGAGAAAAATGGCCAAGTAAGAAAGCGGCTTTAGAAGCCATTGAACAGCGATTTGTTGAACGTGCTTATCATGCAAGCAGAATGAATATTTTGAGCAAGACCAGGGTTTGGTAGATTTTCGCGTGGAAGGGTTTGCATCTTATCGTCGCGTTGTGCTTCACGCCTCACTGCATGTCAACTCCGCCAGTAGTTCTCCAACACTGTTACGTCGCGGCGTCCAAAGGCTGCGCGTAATAGCTTCCTGAAATTTTTCGGCGATCTCGCGCAGCGCATCTTGGTTATTCTCGGCCAGAAACGTGCGGACATTGGTATCGCCAAGATAGGCATCATAGAGCGCATCGAAATGATGGTCTCCCACTGCGCCGGTCGTGGCGGCGAACGCAAAGAGATAATCTACCGTCGCGGCGATCTCGAAGGCGCCCTTGTAACCGTGGCGCATGACGCCGGCAAGCCATTTGGGGTTGGCCGCCCGGCCGCGCACCACTCGTCCGATTTCTTCCTCCAGGGCGCGGATGACCGGGCGTTCCGGGCGTGAATGATCATTGTGGTAGACCGGCACGGCGCGGCCGGTCAGCGCCTTGGCCGTGACAGCAAGCCCGCCTTCAAACTGATAATAATCATCGCTGTCGAGCAGGTCGTGCTCGCGGTTATCCTGGTTGTGCAGAACCGCATCAATGCTGGCAATACGTTTCTCAAAACCGGTACGATCAGCAATACCCTCCTGGCCACCGCCGTAAGCATACTGGCCCCAGGTCAGATAGGCCGCGGCGAGATCGCCATGATTATCCCATATCTTTTCATCGAGAAGTGCCTGCAGGCCTGCACCGTAGGCACCCGGCATCGCCCCGAAGATGCGCGCCGTCGCCCGCCGCCAGGCTGTAGTGTCGTCGAGGCCCGCATGGCGAAGATGGGCGGCATCCTGGCGCGCGCGGGCGGCCAGCGGGTTATCCTCTTCCTCTTCATCCAAAGCAGCAACTGCCCGGACGGCGCTGTCAAGAAGATCCATCTGCGCGGGAAAAGCATCGCGAAAAAAACCGGATACCCGGAACGTCACGTCAACCCTGGGGCGGCCAAGTTTGGCCTGCGGAATGATGTCAAAGCCGGTCACTCTGGCAGAAGCATGATCCCAGACTGGCTGCACGCCCATCAGCGCCATGGCCTGGGCGATATCATCGCCGCCCGTGCGCATGTTTGACGTGCCCCAGGCGCTTAAGGCAATGGCACGCGGCCAGTCCCCATGGTCCTGGCAATACCGTTCAATCACCCGCTCTGCGGATCTCCAGCCAAGTTGCCAGGCGGCACGTGTTGGCAGGGTACGGCTGTCCAGCGAATAAAAATTGCGTCCCGTTGGTAGAACGTCGGGCCGGCCGCGCGTTGGCGCGCCGGAGGGACCGGCTTCGACAAAGCGGCCGTCCAGAGCGTTCAATATGCCTGCTATCTCCAGCTTGCCGGATTGATCGAGCGTGGGGGCCAGATCTTTGGCAATCCATTGTAATACGGCACAAGTCTGTTGCCAATCCGGTTCGGGTAAAGCTTCACCGGCCACAAGTGCCGCCGCCAGTAATTCCAGCCGCTCGATGGTGTCGCCTATAGAGCGCCAGGGGGCACTGGACAACGTCCCGAGACGTTGCGGTTGCGCCCCTGTCCATGCTGTTGCGGCCACGCTGTCCAGCGGATCGAAATCCGAAAGCCCGAGATCGGCTGCCAGGGCGCGGAGAAGCGATGCATGCGCACCGCCACCTTCATCGCGCGGCACGCGCGCCATGGCAACCAGCGTATCCGTGCGCAGGCGGCCGGACGGCGAACATCCAAGTGTGTGCAGGCCATCGCGGATTTGCAGTTCCTTAATATCGCAAAGGTGATTGTCAATTGCTTGCAATGCTTCGCCGCCGCCGCGGCCGGCATCAAACCCCAGGTCGCGGTCCAGTCCAAGCCGCAGAGATACGGCGAGGATTTCTTTTTCCAGTAACGTGCTGCGCCGCGCGTCAATGCCGGCTGCATCATAATATTCATCGACCAGCGTTTCGAGTTCGCTGAGCGGACCATATGTTTCCGCTCGGGTCATGGCTGGCATCAAATGATCAATGATCACTGCAGACGTGCGCCGTTTGGCCTGGCTGCCTTCGCCGGGATCGTTGACAATAAACGGATAGATGTTGGGGAGGGCCCCGAGTGCAATCTCCGGGAAGCAGCTCTGCGACAGCGCCAGCGCCTTGCCCGGCAGCCATTCGAGATTGCCGTGCTTGCCCAGGTGAATAACGGCGTGAGCGCTAAAATATGATCTCAGCCAGAAATAAAATGCCAGATAGCCATGCGGCGGAACCAGAGCCGGATCGTGGTAGGTCGCCTTGGGGTCTATATTGTAGCCGCGTGCTGGCTGGATCGCGGCAACGGCGTTGCCATACCGCAGCGCTGCAATGGCAAAAGCCCCGTCTGCGAACGACGGATCGTCCTCAGCTTCGCCCCAGCGTGCCTTAATCACCCGCTGCACATCTTCCGGCAGCCCGGAGAACATAGCATTGTAAGCAGTCAATGGGAACTTTTCACTTGCCCTGCGCCCGCGTGCGGCCGCGTTGGTTGGACCAGCCTTCAAGCCATCGATGAGAGCATTACCGTCCGCTGGAATGTCAGGGATGGCGTAGCCTGCGTTCTGCATGGCCTGAAGCAGTATGACAGCGCTGGCCGGTGTATCAAGGCCGACACCGTTGGCAATGCGCGCATCGCGGTTTGGATAATTGGCAAGCACGATGGCGATTTTCCTGTCGGCCGGCTTTGTGCTCTGTAATACGGACCACGCCTTGGCGTGCTGCACCACATGCGCGACACGGTCAGGCATCGCTTTGGCACGCACGACGGAAAATTCGGTGGCAGTGTCGTAGGCAGCCTCCGCCTTAAATGAGATGGCCCGTGTCAGAATGCGCCCATCCACTTCCGGCAGTGCGATATGCATGGCGATATCGCGTGGCGCAAGACCGGATGTACCGGTTTCCCATGCAGCTGCGCTGCCACTCGACAAAACGACTTGCAGGACCGGTACGCCGAATTCAGCCAGTACGCCGCCTGCCGGCTTTTCACCAGGCTTAGATGTGGCAAACGCCGTCGTATTGAGGATAGCTACCGGAGCAGCATCCTCGATGATGCGGTGCACCGCCTTAGCGTACACAGGATCGCGCAGGCTTGCTGCATAAATTGCTATGGGCCGTAAGCCCTGGCTGGTCAGCTCTTTCATCAGCATGTCGATGCCGGCAAGATCCCCGGATTGCAGCAAGGCACGGTAAAAGACGATACAGACGACTGGCGCATCATGGCCTGCATCCGCGGCACCTGCCTGCTCATAAACACCAGCCCGCAAAACCGGGCGTGGGGCCGGCAGCATGCTGCTGCCCGACAGATACTGCTGGATGCCTTCAAGAAATAAACCGACGTTGTGCTGTCCGCCCTCTGCCAATAATGCCCACAGGCCCATGCAGACATTATTCGGAACGGTCGACAAGCCTGCAAGGGAGTTATCCGGTTTATCGTCACCGGGCAGGACAGCGAGATCAAACTGCCCTTCTTTCGCAAGTCCGGTAAGGCGCTCAATCCCGTATGGCCAGTATCCCTTACCGCCAAGCAACCGCACAACCACGAGCTTTGCTTCAGCAAGCGTTTTTTCTGCGTAAAGATCGACAGAATAATTATGCTTTAGGTGCAAGAGGCTGGCGAGCCTCAGCCAAGGAGCGCCGCCTGCCCGCAGGCGCTGGGCGTGCGCGTTTGCAAGCATCGCAAGTTCAGTATCCGCTGCTGAAAGCACAATGACATCAGCCGGTGACTGCTGCAGATCGCGTGGCTCATCCCCGTCATCGATGGCTCCAGATTGCCCAACAAGAAGGTGCAAGGGTACGGTCTCTCCATGTAAGGGGCCCCACCCCAATAAACGCTTCAATTTTAGTGAGAAATAGCCCGCAATATGCGGCTTTGGCTCGGAAAATTGAAGCGTTTATTCGGGTGGGTGGCCTAATCAGGGCATCATTGCGCGGGTCAGCCATTCCTGATCCGTGGTATGGAACACGGCACATACAGAAAATGCGCGCGGGATACCAAATGCACCGGGTGCAGCCTGATCAAATTGGAAGCTCTTTAAGGCCGCAACTTCTTGCTCGGTTACAGCTAGATCGAGGTCTGCAAGCCTGGTCTCGGCGTGCAGGCGGCCTGTGCCGTCTGCCAACCTGCGCAGCGCAAAGTTTGCGTACGGGTAGCTTGAAGCGATTATGTGTGTGTCGGCTGGCTCGGTTATCCGTTCCATCTCAGCACGCCCGCGTGCCAGCGCCACAGCTACCGCTGATAGCTGGTTAGCATTGTTTTCATCGACAAGCCCGAATGCGCGTGTATATTCATGTTTGTGCAGGCGTATAATGCTGCCATGCGCATTTCTGGCTGTAATGCACGATGGTTGGCAAGTTATATCCTGGGCGCTGGTCACATCGAAACGCAGCGGCCTATCGGGAATACCGATTTCCCACGTTCCGGCTTGTGACATCAGTGTAAGTTCGAAAAACTTAGAAATCTTCTCCGTAGTGGCCGGTAGGCGGAAGACGTGTAAGCCAAGCCTGGCAAGGCGTGAGGGCAAGGCGCGCCAGGTAACAGATTTCTGCGCCTGCGAGCTTGTGGGCCACAGCGTAATTTCCTCCGGTGTGCGGCCGCAGCCGCTACAGAAATCATGGGCCTCGTCGATAACGCAGATACCAACGCAGGGGCTCGGCGACGACGGCTTCTGCTGGCGGCGTGTCGGGTCCTGCGTTGTCTTAACCTCGGTGCTCATAGCGATATCCTGCCCAGTTCTTCAGAAATGGCCTGCTGATCAAGGCCCTTAAAACCAATGACGACTAAGCGTCCCTGCTGCACTTCATCATCCTGCCAGCGGCGATCGAAATAGGACTGTACGCGCGGTCCGACAGCCTGAACGGCCAGGCGCATCGGCTTGTCGTGAATGGCAATGAACCCTTTCGCCCGCAGTATGCTGTAGCGTTTCATAATGCCTGCCACCGTCTGCTCCACATCCTGTGTCTGCCTGGCGGGTGGGACATTAATAACAAAACTTTCGAATTCATCGTGATCGTGCGCAGCCTGGCCCTCATCGTCATGATGCGCGTGATGATGAGCATGAGATGCAGGCGAGTTGCGTGCTGCAAGGTCGTCTTCTGCGCTGGCGCCCTGGCCGATGATGAGTGCGGCTGGCAAATTTCCCTGCACAGCGTGGACAACCTGTGTTTCAGCGCGTTTCTCGCGGTCGATCAATCGATTGACGCTTTCGACGGCATCCTGCGTCATAAGATCCGTCTTGTTCAACACGATGAGATCGGCGCAGACCAGTTGATCCTCAAAAAGCTCATGCAGCGGGCTCTCGTGATTAAGATTTTCGTCAGCTGCGCGCTGACTTTCCACGGCGGTAACGTTGGCGGCAAAGCGTCCTTCGGCAACCGCCGGCGTATCGACAACCGTGACAACGCCATCGACGGTAGCGCGTGCTTTCACCTCCGGCCAGCTGAATGCCTGCAACAACGGCTGCGGCAGCGCCAGGCCGGATGTCTCTATAATAATATGATCCGGCGCGGGATCACGCGCCAGCAGCATTTCCATGGTCGGGATGAAATCGTCTGCGACGGTGCAGCATATACAGCCGTTTGCAAGTTCGACAACATCTTGTTTCTGACAGGCAGCATCGGCGCAGTCGCTCAGCAAAGCGCCATCGACGCCAACGTTGCCGAACTCATTGATGATCAGTGCAATACGCTTGGAATGTGCGTTCTTGAGCAGGTTGGCGATGAGAGTTGTCTTGCCTGCTCCAAGAAACCCTGTAATAACCGTTACCGGTATGCGTATCGTCATCTCTTGCCTTAGTTCTTTTGGTTATCGTGTTATTATCGTTGGCCCATCTGCACGACGCGCCTGCCAGCCTGCACGTTGCAATTCCGGATCGAAGTGTTGTTCTTCCGGCCGGCCAATGCAGAGGCAACCCATAAACGTCCAGTTTTGGTTCGCACCAAGCAATCGGTTCAACGCCGCCACATCAAAGATCGACACCCAGCCTATTCCGAGACCGCGGGCGGCAGCGGCAAGCCACATCAGCATCACGGCGCAAGCCGTCGAATAGTTTTTCGTCTCCGGCATTGTATGTGCGCCAAGACCGTATCCTTGTTCTGTTGCCGCATCGCAATAAACAGCCAATTGTATTGGTGCCTCTGTTAGTCCTGCTAATTTCAGCCCGGCGTATTTATGCGCCTGTTCACCGTGATACCCTGCAAGCGCCTTTGCATTCGCAGCTTCGAAGTTGGCGCGCACAGCGGCACGGATTTCCTCGCTTTGCAAACGCATAAGCCGCGTTGGCTCTGATAAGCCAACCGATGGTGCAAACCGCGTTGCTGCTATAACTTCCAGCACTAAAGCCTCTTCGACAGAAGTTGGCTTGAAGCGGCGTACATCACGCCGCAATCGTATGAGTTCGTCAAATTGCGCGATAAAGTCTGGGTTGCCGACACCTGAGGCTGAGAAAGAAGCAGACATCAAAGTTTGTGAAAAAGGCGAATGCAGGAGCAATGCTTCGCTGTAATGGAAGCGGCAAGGCCAAGTGTCCTGAAATTATTCTCTGCAACGCGCATAACTGTTTTCCTCCCGTGGTCCAGGTTGCGGAAAACCGTTTGCATGGGGCCACTTTCTTCCCTAAGCAGCCATGCGCAAAACAGTAATCCGGAACACCCCGTCCGAATGTCAGCTTTGTTTGCCGGCAGGTCTCCTGGCTCACAGCTTGATGGATCTTTTCGCCTTCCCAGCCTCGCAAAAGGCCAGTGGCGCAATGAAAAGATCCGCGCTGCTTACAGTCGCGGGGGCGGCCATGGCATAGGCTTGACAGGTATCGTCCAGCCGCACCATGTTCCCTTTTCATGCCCGGCGGTTTTGCAACCCGGCGGGCAACCGACTTTGACGGAACTAAGGGAGAAAAACGTTGCTGTCAATCGAGTTTCTGATATCGCTTTTTTCACTTCCTCACGGAAAGTACTTTCCGCTCTTTCTCTGACCAGAAGTCTAATGTCTGGAATTCGAAGCATGCATGCAATAAAATCTAAGCAGGCTCTAATCCTACTGTGTCATAAAGTGTTGTCTCGATGGCAGCACGGACATCGTTGGTAGAGCCTGGCGAGTTCTTTTGTGATCTGGCGTCGGATTGTGGTGAGCGAGTTGGTAACGCGGCGTTCAGGCCGCAGCGGTGGCGCCGCGGGGTCGGAAACCTTTGGGAATTTGAGGCGCTTTTGCTCGGTTGAGGCGGGCCTTGCCTGCGCGCCCGTCTGCGTTTTCGTCTCGGTCACCTCGTCCGCTTCGGCTGCTGTCGCCTTGTCCACTCCAACTGCAGCTGCTGCCGCCGGTTCGCCGGGTTGATCTGGCTGAGGGGGAAAAGCACCTGCTTCGCAGATGAGGAATCTATTAAGCCGCGATCGCCAGCGTCGCATGATGGTGGAAACCGCGCCAGCCGCGGCCTTCGTAATGGCCAAGCCCGATCTCCTGTTTGAGATCCTGATAATCGCGCTCAATGCGCCATCGGATCTTGGCGGCCTCAACCAGCCCTTGAAGCGTCATCTGCTCAGGCAAGGTCGAGAGCCAGAACTTGGTCGGCTCATCTTCGCCCTCGGGCCACTCGATCAACAGCCATTCGACGGCGCGCGGTTCACTCAGCTTGTGATCGCCTGAGGCCGGCCGCACCCGCACGGCGGCCAAACTGAGATGCCGGACTGCACGCTGCTTAGCTTCATAAAAATATTCTGCGCTTTGCCAGCGAGCTTTTATAAACCATATCTTTGTTGAAACTCGGTTGTTTTTTGTTGCGCATGAGTTCACGTTTGTCAAATCTGCCTTAGATACTCATATGAGCGATTCTATCGTAATGACACTAAGCCCGCTTATATCGGACCGGATGTGTTCGGGCCTGTCGTCAGTTGAGCCAAACGAGAGCCGGTTTGGCGGAATCGAGACTGTTTCCGGGGAAAAGTCATGGTGGGTATGGCTCAAGTATGTTTATTCATGCCAATGTTTCGGACATGAATACACTGAGACGATCGCGACCGAAATCAACCGATTTTGCCAAACCGGCTCTCGCTTGGCTCAACTGACAGCAGGCCCAAATGCCCAATACAGTTATTGTGCGATATTCTCATATTACCGATATCATCGTATTTATTGCTATGTTGAGCATAGCTGCAGCGGTTGGTATCGCGCTTATTCTTGAGGCTGGAATAGAACCGGCAGTTGCTGTTTCTCTTGCCTTTACAGGGTGTATTACAACCGTTGTCGGCCATATCCTGTTGCGTAAAACTCAAAGATTGGAACGCTTGCAGGCCGAGCTGGCGACGGTGCGTAACGCGTCCAATGCCAATCTGCAGAAGGCCCAGCCCGCAGATATTTCTTCATCACTACCGTCGACGGCGCCAGACAGCTGCAAACTAAGGAGTGCAGCAAACCGCGAGAGTGTAAAAACCGGGCAGTTCGGTGCAACTGACGCGGGCTTGCCCCGGCCGCATGTAAGGACGCAGAAATCATCTGCAGCGTCCAACCCGCAGGTGCGCGCCGGTCGGAAAAGTGATATCGAGCATATCATTCGCCGCCTTGAAGACGACATTAAAAGTGGGCGCAAGGTTCAGGAAGGCGTTAGTATTGCACGCCAGCAACCGCCGCAGGCAAAGGTATGCCAGGAGAAAAAATCCTCCGTGCCTCGCGAGGCTAGTAAAAGCCTGCAGCCGCATCAGGCTACATCGCTGCCCAAAAAATCCTTGCAAAAGCCAGATGCGGCAGACAAGCTTGCAGCCATCGCAGATGCCCTCGTGCGCGAGAAACTTGATGTATTCCTGGAACCAATACATGGCCTCAATGACGGACAGGAAAGCCATTTTGAGGTTAGCATCCGGCTACATCTTGCAGACGGCGACATCCTGGATCAGGACAATTACTCAGAGGTTGCACGTGGCGCGGCATGGCTTCCCCTGATTGATGCCGTTAAGGTTTCTCAGGCCAAAAAAGTTGCACTGCAGCTCATGCGAGGCGGGCGCAACGGTACTTTCATCTCACAGATCAACGGTGAGTCTGTGGCTGGTCAATCCTTCAACGACGATCTTGCTTCGGTGATCGGGCATGACACGCTCATGGCTGGCCGTTTAGTCCTCTCCATAACGCAGGACGATCTCCGCGTTTTCTCATCTGCACAATGGGCCAAGGTCAATCGCTTGCGGCAGCTTGGCTTTAGATTTGCTGTCGCTGAAGTCAATAGTCTGGACATGGATTTTGAAATGCTGGCACAATGCGGGTTTGTATTCGCCAAGCTTGATGCGCAGATCTTTCTTGAAGGGCTGCCGGCTGCACAAACTTTGATCCCGCCAACAGATGTGTGCCAGTATCTTGCCGGTTCCGGTTTAACGCTGATTGTCGATGGCCTGACGGACGAAACGCAAAAAGCCAAAGTGCTCGGTTTTGGTGCCGTTTACGGGCAAGGAAAGCTGTTCGGTGCGCCACGTCCTGTCAAGGTGAAAGCCGCCGATACGCGCACAAAAGAAGAAGCAGTAACACAGCAGTCGATATCGCGGTAGGAGAGCATGAGGAATGCGGTCTTCCAGCGCCGCCACCCTGCATCCAAACCGGCTTCGCGCGGTAATTGACGATACGGCCTAAAGCGTTTGCCGGACCATTTTCCAGGCAAGCAACGTATGTCATCTGTCCCATCTGGAAAGCTTGTTATATTCCTGCAGCCTGCGTCACGCGGCAGAGCCAAAAAGTTGTGTATGCGAAGCACGCCAATAAATCTGAGATATATCTTTGTCCCATGATCAAATCATATGATGTCTGTATCGTCGGCGGCGGTGTCGTGGGCCTGTGGATTGCCCGCCGCCTTACCGACAGCGGCTTAAAAATTGTGCTCGTTGAGCAGGAGACATGCGGCGCGGGGGCTAGCGGCGGTGTGCTTGGTGCGCTCATGGCGCATGCGCCGGACAACTGGAACGCTAAAAAACAGTTTCAATTCGATGCGCTGGCCGAACTTCCGGCTCTGATCACCAGGCTTGAGAATGAAACCGGGCTGTCAACTGGATATGCCCGCTGCGGCCGCCTGATGCCACTGCGCCGACGGAATTTCGTCGCCCAGTCGCGACAAAGAGCCGAACAGGCACAGGCATACTGGCAAAGCCACGGCAAGGCATTTGCCTTCGAGGTGGTGGAAAACATGCCTGAGCCCGGCTGGCTCAATCCTGAATGCGCGCCGTTTGGATTTGTCCACGATCATCTGGCGGCGCGTATTAATCCCAGACGCTACATCGCCGCATTGAAAGCAAGCGCCCAGGCTGCGTCACGGACCGATATTCTGGAGCATTGGCCATTTGGCCATTTTGACGAGAGCCGCAGTATAGTCCGCTCTGAGGATGGAGCAAACCAGCTGATCGCTAAGGATTTAGTCCTTGCTGCAGGCTATCGAACGTTCAGCCTGCTGGAACCTGTTCTCGGCTGCACGATCGGTGGCGGCGTCAAGGGCCAGGCGGCAATGTTTAACTGTCCCGCAGCAGCCGGCAAACCGCTGATTTACGATGATGGCACTTACATCGTGCCCCACTATAATGGTCTGTGCGCCGTGGGCAGTACGAGCGAAAAACAATGGCAAGCCCCAACGACACCGGATGAAGGGCGCACGGATTTTATCGAGCGCGCCCAGGCTTTGTGCCCGCCGTTGCGCGATGCTGACATGCTGGGCCGCTGGGCCGGCGTGCGGCCACGCTGTAAGCTTACCGATCCCATTATCGGACAGCTTGCCCCCGGACGCTCTATCTGGGTTGCAACAGGCG
This sequence comes from uncultured Hyphomicrobiaceae bacterium, assembly GCA_963922535.1. Classification (GTDB taxonomy): domain Bacteria; phylum Pseudomonadota; class Alphaproteobacteria; order Rhizobiales; family Hyphomicrobiaceae; genus Tectiglobus. The sequence goes on from CAWUIN010000007.1 coordinate 15,629, forward strand.
GCTATAAGATCACCTTCGGTATTGCCCATCGCATGGCCGCAGCTATTGCTGATGCGCTCTGCACCCGCCCATCGGCCATTGAACTGCCGCCATCCTTCCAGCCAGCACACCATCTGCAAGGTGAACATCGTTGTTAAACGCTGCGCGTGTTGGGGGAAAGCTAAATCGGCCTGGAACAAGAGTGCGTCATCGGTTGCTGCATCAAAAAGAGGCAAACATTTTTTGCGTCGGCGTGAGGGCAATTGATTTATGCTGTCAAGCAGGCAAAAAGGGCTGCCCGTTAAGCGCCTGCCAGAATGTGAAACCGGCGAATGCGGCATAGCCCACTGAAGCGCCCCACACAATTCCCAGCGCGAGTTTTCCGCGTCTTGTTAATGCCAGCGTTGCAATGCCAACGATCGGCAGGAAATGCATCGCATGTGTGGCAAAGAAATGTGCAACCCTTAAATCTCCGACTTCGCGCGACCAGCCCATCAACGGCACTTTCACCCCAAATTCGGGCGTGCCCATCAGATGCCCGGTCTTTCCGGCCAGCACTCCGGCCACGACAACCGTCAGCACAAAGGTCAGGATTAGTCCAAGCGCCACAGAAAGTCTCAGAGCCGGATTTGCGATACCTGCCGGATTGCGCCAAATAGCAATACCGTAAACCAGGCTCGCTGCCGTCAGAATGATGGCCAGAACGCCCATTACTGGATAAATTGCGACCATGAAAGGGATTGTGGTGTTAAAATACGATGCCGTGCTAAACATCGCGGCCCAGCCAATCCAGGCCAGCTCTGCGAAAATCGCGAATACAACGACACCCGCGAAGAGCTTATATAACGGACGGTCGGTCATTCCATCGGGAAGAAAACGTGCAAAAAACGCCAGCGTCGACAGATAAACCATCAGCGCGACCTGGAACTTGATCGGTTTGATCCAAATGCTCTCACCCTGAAAAAGGCGCGCATCGAGCAGCATCGCCGGGACCGTTACAGCCAACGACATCGCGATGACAAGCCCAGCGGCTGTGAACCGCGGCTCCAAGCCAAATCGAACCTTTGGCAAAATTGACGGCGCAGACGTTAATGACGTTAATAGTGTACCGGTCATGTCAAATAAAAATTCGCGACCAATGGAATTTTATGTGCATCGTCCAACCAGTCGGATCGCCCTCAGGCAGGCGGTCTTGATGGTGCTCCTTCTTCATCTGCCAACTTCGGCAGTGTCATTATTTCTGCTCATTCTTCCTCCTTTTCCAAACTATTCCTTCGTCAACGATGCTCTTGCATCGCGATCCAGCTGACTTTTTCAACGCTCTGCCTGCCTATCATCCAGCAATCACCACAATCACATGACATTGAACCAGTTCATAAGGCCAGTCGGGTTTCACGCTGACCTGCCGGCCGCCCCTGTCATGAACGAAACTGGAGAGCAGGTTTACGATAATTAAATACCGTTTTGTCGCCATTTTGCTGGCATAAGGGCCGGCGTGTAAGTAAGTCGGTTGAAAACTCAACAGGCTTCAAGGATCCAGAACATCAAATTGTTGTGGCGATACTTTTTTTGCGGTTATAATCTGTTGCCTCGATCCTTACGAATCAGGGCTCAATGGCTAATTTATCGAATAGTGGTGGGCAAGTGGGACGAGCGTCTGGAATGAAGATTTCGCTGATTGCAAGATTAGGGCTGATCGGTATGCTTGCCTTGGGCGGTTGCGCATCGACCAACGATGCCAAATTGCTCAGCCCGGATCCGCCGGGCAAAATGTACGCCAATGCTGATCGTCTTCTGACAAGCGGAAAGTTTGAGATAGCGGCACGAAAGTTTGAGGAGCTTGATCGCGACCATCCTTATTCGCCGGAGGCGCGCCGTGCCATGGTCATGGCTGCCTATGCTTATTTCCGCGCAGGTAAATTTCCCGAGGCCATTGCAACGGCGCGCCGTTATACTACCGTTCATCCCGGCACCAATGATGCGCCATTTGCACACCACATTATCGCCTCAGCTTACTTCGAGGAAATAAATGGACCGAAGAACGACCAGACCAACACCCGAAAGGCTCTGGAAGAGCTGGAAATTCTAAAATCTCGCTATCCGAACAGCAAATATGCACGTGAAGCGGATAACCGCATTAGAATTGCGCGCGATAACCTTGCCGCCAACGAAATGGAAGTTGGCCGTTATTATCTGAAAAGGCGCAACTATACGGCCGCGATCAACCGCTTCAAGGTTGTGGCACGCGACTACCAAAACACAAAGCATGTTGAGGAAGCACTCATGCGCCTGACTGAAAGTTACATGGCGCTTGGTATTCGCAATGAAGCTCAGAATGCCGCTGCAATTCTTGGCTATAATTTCCCGAATTCACCATGGTACAAAGATGCCTACGTGCTTTTAAAAGCAGATGGGCTGGAGCCGCGTGAAGATACCGGGTCGTGGCTTTCACGGGCCTGGAAAAATTTCAAGCTTCCTTCTATCAAGCTTTGATCTCAAGGTGGAAATGACAGTGACGGATAAGGTATCTTGTGGCGTTACAGCTGAACTGGTTATGCCGGCTGCCTATCCGTTTCGCATCCCGTTGCCGTATGATTTTTTTCGAAGCTACACCAGATAAATACAGGAGAGCTATGCCGCCGGCGCTGACACCTGCAGTATCGCTCTGTGATCATCCCGCCCGGAGGCAGCGGGTCGACAATACTATCTTGCAATCATTACTTGGCAATCATTGCGCCAAATCAGCCTGAGAACGACGCATTATGGCCAATCGGCAGCACCACCTGACCTCTTTGGCGGATCTCCATGCCAGCGGCCTCATCGACGCACATGAGATTACCAACCTTGGCCCGGTCGCTGAACGCTATGCCATCGCAGTCACGCCGGCCGTCCGCGGGCTCATGGAGCCGACAAACCCAGAAGATCCGATCGCCCGGCAATATCTGCCGGATGCGCGCGAATTGCAGCATTTGCCGCAAGAACTGGCCGATCCGATCGGCGATGGGCCACACAGCCCGGTGCCCGGTATTGTGCACCGCTATCGCGACCGGGTGCTGCTCAAAATTGTCAATATTTGTCCGGTCTACTGCCGGTTTTGCTTTCGCCGTGAGATGGTTGGCCCGTCCCATGGCGGCATGCTCGACGAGACGGCATTGGCCAGCGCTCTCGCATACATTGCCAATACCCCGCAGGTTGAGGAAACCATCATGACGGGCGGCGATCCGCTGGTTCTCTCAGCCCGTCGCATTCGCGAGATTGTCGAACGCCTGAGCGCCATCGCGCACATCAAAAAGCTGCGTTGGCACACGCGCATGCCGGTTGTCGCGCCCGAAAGGATTACACCTGCGTTGATCGCCGCACTTATGGCAACAGACCGCACTGTGCGCATCGCTGTCCACGCCAATCATGCCAGAGAATTTTCTCACGCCGCCCGCGCCGCCTGCCACATGCTGCGCGACGCCGGCATCGAACTTCTCAGCCAGTCTGTACTGCTACGCGGGATCAATGACGACGTTGCAGCTCTGGCAGATCTCGTTGAGGCTTATTTGGAAGTTGGCGCTACACCGTATTATCTCCACCACGGCGATCTGGCGCCCGGCACATCGCACTTCCGGACGTCTATTGCCGCGGGCCTTAAACTGATGAGCGGCCTGGCGGAGCGCCTGCCGGCCGAAAAGCTGCCGGCATATATGCTTGATGTGCCAGGTGGCTCCGGCAAAATTCGCCTGATGGCGGAGCGCGTAACGCAAAAGGTGCCGGGTGTGTATCAAATAAATTTGCCCGATGGACACCGTATCGCATACTCTGATGTGGTTCATCGGTTATCTTCTGATGCGCTGCAACAGGCGGCTTTCTGGGCGCCGAGATGAGGCCGCGCCAAATGGCCGCCAACTGGAATACCGCTTAGGCTCTGGCGTTGGCGGCGCTCCCGTTGTAATTAAGATGGAGTAACAAAAGCGCTGTGTAAGTGTATGTTGCATTCATAATTGTACATTGCGCGTCGAGGGGAACAAATGCCGAGAAAACTCATCATCGACGGTGAAGAACTCGAGGTCGAGGATGGCATCAGCCTGCTCCAGGCATGCGAGCTGGTTGGCCGTGAAATCCCGCGGTTTTGTTATCACGAGCGTCTTTCGATCGCCGGCAATTGCCGGATGTGTCTGGTGCAGGTGGACGGCATGCCCAAGCCTGTTGCTTCGTGCGCTATGGGCGTCAACGATATCCGCCCAACCCGCGATGGGTCGCCGAATGTGATCGATACCCGCTCGCCACTCGTCAAAAAGGCGCGTGAAGGTGTGATGGAGTTTCTGCTGATCAACCATCCGCTTGACTGCCCGATATGCGATCAGGGCGGAGAGTGTGATCTGCAGGATCAGGCCATGGCCTACGGCGTTGGCGGCACGCGCTACGAGGAAAACAAACGCGCCGTTGATGAAAAATATCTCGGGCCGCTTATCAAAACATCGATGACCCGTTGCATTCAGTGCACCCGCTGCGTTCGCTTCATGACGGAAGTTGCAGGGGTGGAGGAACTGGGCGCCATTGGCCGTGGGGAAGATATGGAAATTACGACATATCTTGAGCACGGCATGAATTCGGAACTGTCCGCCAACGTTGTGGATCTGTGTCCTGTCGGCGCGTTGACCCATCGCCCCTGGGCGCACAACGCACGGCCATGGGAATTGCATAAAACGCAATCCATTGATGTCATGGACGGCCTGGGGTCCGCCATTCGTGTTGATACACGAGGCCGCGAAGTTATGCGCATCCTGCCACGCATTAACGACGGTGTGAATGAGGAATGGATTTCCGACAAAACCCGGCATGTCTGCGACGGCCTTAAAACACAGCGCCTGGATCGCCCTTACGTGCGCCATAACGGACGTCTGCGGCCTGCCAGCTGGGACGAGGCTTTTGCCATTATCGCAGAACGCTTGAACTCTGTTGACGCTGCACGCATTGCGGCCATCGTCGGTGATCTGGCCGGTGCAGAAGAGATTTTTGCGCTCAAGGATCTGCTTGGCCGTGCCGGCGTCGTGAACATGGATTGCCGGCAGCGCGGCGAAGCGCTCAGCCCTGTCTACGGCCGCGGTTCTTACGTATTCAATCCCGGTATTGCTGCAATCGATGACACTGATTCGATTATGCTGATCGGTACCAATCCGCGAATTGAGGCGGCTGTGTTGAACGGGCGGATCCGCAAGCGCTGGCGCGAAGGCGGCCTTTTGATTGGTGTCATCGGCGAACAGACCGATCTGACTTACCCTTACGAATATCTCGGTTCAGGGCCGCATGCGCTGGAACAATTTATCGATCGTGCTCCGGCCACCAACATGGAGCGCCCTTTGTTCATCATCGGCCCCGGCGCCTATGCACGCCCTGACGGGGCTGCCATTCTGGCAATGGCAGCGAAGGCAGCAAAATCGCTTGGCGTTGTCAAGGACGGTTGGAACGGTTTTGCGGTTCTGCATTCAAGTGCGGCTCTTGTCGCCGGTCTTGATCTCGGATTTGTTCCGGCGGCAGACGGCCAGACCGCTGCGGAAATCGTAAATGGAAACAATGAAGTGATCTACAATCTCGGTGCCGATGAGATTGAGATCCCGGTCGGGCCGTTTGTTATTTATCAGGGCAGCCATGGCGACCGTGGCGCACATCGCGCCGACGTTATCCTGCCGGGGGCCGCTTACACGGAAAAATCAGTCACATATGTCAATACCGAGGGACGTGCCCAACGCACATCTAAGGCCGTGTTTCCCCCGGGTGAAGCACGGGAAGACTGGACGATCATCCGCGCGCTTTCCGCTCACCTAGGCCTGACTCTCCCTTATGATAGCATTCAGCAATTACGTTCTGAAATGTATAAAGTTGCACCAATGCTTGCTGATATCGGTATGCGGCCTGCACCTCATGAGGCAGATATCGATAAACTTTCGAAGCATTCAGGGAGCGTCGATTTCGAATCCTTTGTATCTCCGGTAAAGAATTTTTATCTCAGTAATCCAATTGCCCGTGCATCCGCTATCATGGCCGAGTTGAGCGCACTGCAGCAGGGCGGCCAAACGTCCGTCGCGGCAGAATAAGGAGAGCGGTATCATGCAGATCTGGGAACAATTAATCGCAAATTGGTGGGCATACGGCTGGCCTCTTATCCTGATGGTGGTGCAGAGCCTGGTGTTGATGGTCGCCTTGCTGTTGATTATTGCTTATCTGTTGCTTCTGGACCGTAAGGTCTGGGCCGCCGTTCAAATGCGAAAAGGACCTAACGTTGTCGGGCCATTCGGCTTATTTCAGTCATTTGCCGACCTGCTTAAGTTCGTCCTTAAGGAACCCGTGATACCCGCAGGTGCCGACAAGTCCGTATTTCTGCTTGCGCCGATTGCAACCACGCTGTGCGCACTGGCGGCCTGGGCGGTAATCCCGATCAATCAGGACGGCTTTGGGACCTGGGTGATCTCAGACCTCAATGTCGGCATCCTTTATGTTCTTGCCATATCATCGCTTGGCGTCTACGGCGTCATCATGGGGGGCTGGGCTTCCAACTCAAAATACCCGTTCATGGGTGCCTTAAGGTCCGCCGCGCAGATGGTCTCCTATGAAGTTTCTATCGGTTTGGTCATTGTGACGGTGCTGCTCTGCGTCGGTTCCTTGAATATGACGGCAATTGTAAATGCACAAAAAGGTAACTACGGCATGCTGAACTGGTTTTGGCTGCCGCTGTTTCCAATGTTTGTCATATTTTTCATATCAGCGCTGGCTGAGACCAACCGGCCCCCCTTTGACTTGCCGGAAGCGGAGTCAGAGCTGGTCGCAGGCTTCATGGTTGAATATGCTTCAACGCCATATCTGCTTTTTATGCTGGGAGAATACGTTGCGATCACAACCATGTGTGCGTTGACGACGATCCTGTTTCTGGGCGGCTGGCTGCCACCGGTGGATATCTGGCCAATCAATCTCGTGCCTGGCGTGATCTGGTTCCTCCTGAAAGTTGTCTTTGTCTTTTTCATGTTTGCCATGGTTAAAGCGATTGTGCCACGCTACCGTTACGACCAGCTCATGACCCTTGGCTGGAAAGTATTTCTCCCACTTTCACTGATCATGGTGGTCGTAGTCGCTGCGGTTTTGAAATTCAGTAAGGATCCGTTGCCCGTTGCGGGGGCATTATGATGTTGCTACAGGCAGAGGTTTAAAGGAGAGCGCACATGGAGATTGTACAAGGCATAAAGTCTTTATTTCTGACAGAGTTTGTTGCTGCGTTCTTTTTGGCCATGAAACACTTTCTACGCCCCAAAAAAACGCTGAACTATCCTTACGAAAAAGGCCCGCTCAGTCCGCGCTTTCGTGGTGAACATGCTCTCAGACGCTACCCGAATGGTGAAGAGCGCTGCATTGCATGCAAGCTGTGCGAAGCGATCTGTCCGGCACAGGCAATTACCATTGAGGCGGGCCCGCGGCGTAATGATGGAACACGGCGCACAACGCGTTACGATATAGACATGACGAAATGCATCTATTGCGGCTTATGCCAGGAGGCATGCCCGGTCGATGCAATCGTTGAAGGTCCTAATTTCGAGTTTGCGACGGAAACCCGCGAAGAACTTTTCTATGACAAAGAACGGCTCTTGGCTAATGGCGATCGCTGGGAGCGCGAAATTGCAAAGAACATTAGACGCGACGCGGAATACCGGTAATTCAGGCGTAAGTGCGGAGACCTGGCTTGCACTTCTGGCTGAATTGACAGACGACGAGCTGGCAAAATACGGGGAGATTGCAAGGGATCAGCGAAACCTGGAGTTGGAACGGCCCGGGCTGCAGATTCTTTGCGGTGTCGTAGCTCTGCTGGCATTAGCAATCGGTATCAGCGAAGGTGTGCAGAACGGCATGACTGTGCTGGCAGTCATTTGCATGGCATTGGGCGGCGTGCTTGGATTTTGGTTATTTCAGAAATCCCGTACGCGGCGCTTTTGGAATAAACATTGTGCGGCTGTGGTCAATGAAAAAACACGGCGTGCGGCAGGTAAAGAATTGAAAGTGGACTAGGACGATGGGGCTGACAGAATTCTTTTTCTATGTGTTTGCAACCGTTGCTGTGCTTTCCGCGACAATGGTGATCATCGCACGCAATCCCGTGCACGCCGTCCTGTTTCTCATTCTCACATTTTTTAATGCTGCCGGTCTTTTTGTGCTGATGGGCGCAGAATTTCTGGCGATGCTGCTCGTCATCGTTTACGTCGGCGCTGTCGCAGTACTGTTTCTGTTCGTTGTGATGATGTTGGACGTGGATTTTGCAGAATTACGTGCCGGCTTCGTCAAAAATGCTCCACTTGGTGCGATTGTTGGATTTATTGTTCTTGCCGAATTAATCCTTGTGATCGGTATTAACCAATATCCCGCAAATATCGTTGGCCAGCCCGCAGCGCCTCTCACTGCCGGTGCAGAAGCCGAGAACATTACAAATACACAAGCTATCGGCCGTATCCTTTACACCAAATATGTCTTCTTCTTTCAGGGAGCCGGGCTCATTCTGCTGGTAGCTATGATTGGGGCAATCGTTCTGACGTTGCGTCATAAGGAAGGCGTCAAGCGCCAGTCGACCACTGCGCAGGTGAGACGCTCTCCTGAGAAAGCTATTGATATTGTAAGCATCGCGCCGGGGCAGTCGATGATCCCCTCACGCGATGAAGAAGGGTCAGTCCAATGAGTCCAATTGCAAGATTATTTTTCACGGAGCAGATTTAATGGAAGTAGGAATTAGCCATTATCTCAGCCTTGCTGCCGTACTTTTCACAATAGGAATTTTTGGCATTTTTCTCAATCGAAAGAATGTCATTGTCATTCTTATGTCAGTTGAGCTCATGCTGCTGGCTGTGAATATCAATCTTGTGGCTTTCTCAGCCTTTAACAACGATCTTGTCGGACAGGTCTTTGCCATGATGGTGTTGACGGTGGCTGCTGCTGAGGCTGCTGTCGGGCTTGCGATCATCGTCGTTTATTTCCGTAACCGTGGCTCGATCGCGGTCGAAGACATCAATATGATGAAGGGATGATCGTCGCCATGATGTATCAGGCTATTGTATTCCTCCCGTTGTTTGGAGCATTTATCGCCGGCTTTTTCGGCCGATTCGTGACCGATCGCGGATCAGAGGTTATCACGACCGGCTTCCTGTTTATTGCAGCGCTCCTGTCGTGGATCGCGTTCTGGAACGTTGGCTTTGATCATCAGACGATCAAGGTGCCTATTGCCCAATGGATCACTTCAGGCGAGCTTGAGGTGGCCTGGAGCCTGCGAATCGATACTCTGACAGGGGTCATGCTGGTGGTTGTTACAACCGTTTCCAGTCTCGTCCACCTCTACTCGATTGGCTACATGCATGAGGATGAGGCACGCTCACGCTTTTTTGCATACTTGTCGCTTTTCACCTTTGCCATGTTAATGCTGGTGACCAGTGACAACCTTCTTCAGATATTTTTCGGTTGGGAAGGCGTTGGCCTGGCAAGTTATCTGCTGATTGGTTTTTGGTTCAAAAAACCTTCGGCCAACGCAGCTGCCATGAAAGCGTTCATCGTCAATCGGGTCGGTGATTTTGGTTTCGCGCTTGGCATTTTCGGGCTGTTTGCGGTGTTCGGTTCCATTCAGCTGGATGCAATTTTCGCGGCTGCCCCGGAACAGGCCGGACAAACCATGGCATTCCTCGGTTACGATGTTGATGTCATGACCTGCCTTTGCCTGCTTCTCTTCATGGGGGCAATGGGTAAGTCAGCACAGTTTCTCCTTCACACATGGCTGCCTGATGCCATGGAAGGCCCAACTCCGGTGTCGGCACTGATCCACGCAGCTACCATGGTGACTGCCGGCGTGTTTCTGGTGGCTCGCATGTCGCCGCTCTTCGAACTTAGTTCTACGGCCCTTATGGTGGTAACATTCGTTGGCACGTTAACGGCTTTTTTCGCGGCAACCGTGGGGTTGGTACAAAACGACATCAAGCGCGTCGTTGCCTATTCAACCTGCTCGCAGCTAGGTTATATGTTTGCGGCATGCGGTTTGGGCGCTTACAGCGTTGCAATCTTTCACCTTTTCACACATGCCTTTTTCAAGGCATTGCTGTTTCTTGGCGCCGGTTCCGTTATCCATGCCATGCACCATGAACAAGATATGCGTAACATGGGCGGGCTTGCGCACAAAATACGCATAACCTGGGCAATGATGCTCATCGGTACGCTGGCGCTCACAGGTGTTGGTGTTCCATACGTGGTCGGCTTTGCTGGCTTCCATTCCAAGGATGCAATTCTTGAAGCCGCCTATGCCGCTCACACACCGTACAATTATGTTTTCTGGGTTCTTCTTGTCGCAGCTTTTATGACCTCGTTTTATTCCTGGCGTTTGATGTTTCTTACATTCCACGGCAAAACGCGCGCTGAACCGGATACCTTCCGCCATGCGCACGAAAGCCCGTATGTGATGCTGATTCCACTGTTCGTACTGGCCGTTGGTGCCATTGCTTCAGGCTTTGCATTCAAAGAATACTTCATTGGCCATGACTATAAGGAGTTCTGGAACAAAGCGATTTATGAAGGCCCGAATAATCACATTATTCATGAAATGCACGTGGTGGCTAAGACAATTTCATGGGTGGTTTGGGCACCGGTTATCGCGATGCTTGCCGGTTTCAGTCTCGCTTGGCTTTTCTACATCCAAATTCCGCAACTGCCAGATATTGTGGCAGCTTTGTTCCGGCCGGTTTATCTGTTCCTGCTTAATAAGTGGTACTTCGATGAACTGTATGAATGGCTTTTGGTAAAGCCCGCGCAACGGCTTGGCCGATTGCTTTGGAAAGGCGGCGACGGTGTGGTTATCGATGGCTTCGGCCCTAATGGCATTGCCGCACGCGTTCTTGACGTAACAGGGCGTATTGTCAAGTTGCAAACCGGCTTTGTTTATCATTACGCCTTTGTCATGATGATTGGCGTTGCTCTCATCATAACTTACTTCTTTGCAGGCGGAGGGATTGTCCGATGATCAGTTTCAGCAACTCGTATGCCCTATCGCTGGTCACGTTTATGCCACTGATCGGGGTTCCCTTCATCATGGCTCTGGCCGACGATGCAAGCGGCCAGCGTAATGCCAGATGGATTGCACTTTTTGTGACGCTGTTCACTTTTGCGCTTTCTCTCCTGTTCATCTGGTACCCATTCGATAGAAATATAGCGGAATTCCAGTTTGTTGAAGAGGTCACTTGGTTTGGCGAATTTGAATACAAAATGGGTGTCGATGGTATTTCGATGCTGTTTGTCATTCTCACGACATTCCTCATGCCTTTGTGCATTCTGGCCAGCTGGGAGTCGGTCAAGGAACGGGTAAGCGAATATATGATCGCATTCCTCGTGCTTGAAACCCTGATGATTGGCGTATTCTGCGCTTTAGATCTTGTTCTGTTTTACCTGTTTTTCGAGGCAAGCCTCATCCCGATGTTCCTGATCATCGGTGTTTGGGGCGGCGGACGCAGGGTATACGCAAGTTACAAGTTCTTCTTATACACACTGCTTGGCTCAGTATTAATGTTGCTGGCAATGATGTTCATTTACTGGAATGCCGGAACAACTGATATCCAGGATCTGATCAAAAACACCGCAGAAAATCCGCAGCTTTTTCCTGCCGACGTACAATGGTGGCTGTGGCTGGCGTTTTTTGCTTCATTCGCCGTTAAGATGCCGATGTGGCCCGTCCACACCTGGTTGCCGGATGCTCACGTTGAAGCGCCAACCGCAGGATCTGTGATTCTTGCAGGTATTTTGTTGAAAATGGGCGGTTATGGTTTTCTGCGGTTTTCCATTCCAATGTTTCCCATGGCTTCGGTCGAACTGGCGCCTTTGGTGTTCACACTGTCGGTTATCGCAATTATCTACACATCTCTCGTGGCATTAGCTCAGGAAGATATTAAAAAGCTGATTGCCTATTCGTCCGTTGCCCACATGGGCTTCGTCACCATGGGCATTTTTGCGGGTAACACACAGGGTGTTGACGGTGCCATATTCCAGATGTTGAGCCATGGCCTCGTGTCAGCAGCACTTTTTCTCTGCGTTGGTATTATTTATGACCGGATGCATACCAGAGAGATTGCGGCTTATGGCGGGTTGGCCAATCGTATGCCGATTTACGCTTTTTGTTTCATGGTCTTCACAATGGCTAACGTCGGCCTGCCGGGGACTTCCGGCTTTGTTGGCGAATTCCTCACGCTACTTGGAGCCTTCAAAACAAATACCTGGGTGGCATTCCTTGCGACAACCGGTGTTATTCTGTCAGCATCGTATGCACTTCTGCTTTATCGGCGCGTAATATTTGGGCAGCTCGACAAACCAAAGTTAATGTCGATACAGGATATGAATGTCCGCGAGATAGTCATTATAGTACCGCTTGTCGCACTCATCATTCTGTTCGGATTTTATCCGAGTCCAATCCTTGATGTCACTGCTGTCTCTGTCAAAAACCTGGTTGCCAATTACGAGGCGGCAATTCAACCGGGCACTGCCCTGGCAACGCCAACGCTGCCATCCAGCAGCGATCTGGTCGCTCCGACACAGCTGCCAATCACCGATCTGACAACGCAAACCCCATAAGATATCCGGTTGCACATAGTTACGTGATCACAGATACAAGGTTTCCATCTCATGCCAGAGAGCCTCGCCATTTACGCCCCGCTTCTGCCTGAGCTGATCGTTGCGGTCGGCGCCATCACTTTGCTGATGTACGGCACATTTCGGCCGGAAACGCAAGCTGAGGCAGTCAAGGTTGGCTGGCTTGCAATTTTTGTTCTGCTCCTTGCCGGTGGTACGATAATTTATTACGGCGAGGGGACACAATCCCTCTTTACGAGCGCGTTCATCAATGATGATTTTGCCCGTTTTATGAAAGTCCTGGCGTTGCTTGGCTCGATCTTCGCCCTGATGCTTTCGTTCGACGACTTTAAAGATCATGGTATCATGAAATTCGAATACCCGGTTCTCGTCCTTTTGGCGACAGTCGGCATGATGGTGATGATCTCAGCCGGCGATCTGATTGCATTATATATCGGCCTTGAGCTACAGAGCTTGGCGCTTTATATCATTGCAGCTTTTCGTCGTGATTGCATACGCTCCAGCGAAGCCGGCCTGAAATACTTCGTTTTGGGCGCACTTTCATCCGGTATGTTGCTTTATGGCGCATCGCTGATCTATGGATTTGCCGGATCGACCGATTTTCAGGTGATTGCAAATGCGGCTAAAGGAGCTGATGTTGCAACAAATCTGTGGCTGATATTCGGTCTTGTTTTTCTGCTGGTCGGCCTGGCATTCAAGATCTCCGCTGTACCCTTTCACATGTGGACACCGGAAGTCTATGAAGGCTCGACCACCCCGGTCACAGCATTTTTTGCAACGGCCCCTAAAGTGGCAGCAATAGCCCTTTTAATGCGCGTTGTACTCGGAGCCTTTCCCGGTATTGCCGCCCAATGGCAGCAGATAATCATCTTTGTTGCCATAGCCTCGATGCTGCTTGGTGCATTCGCGGCTATTGGCCAAAGAAACATCAAACGTCTTATGGCGTATTCCTCGATCGCCAATATCGGCTTTGCGCTTATCGGGCTGGCTGCCAATAACATGGAAGGCACGCAAGGCGTCCTGATATACATGGCGATATATGTTGTTATGACACTCGGGACTTTTGCGTGCATTCTCAGCATGCGCCGTGATGAACAATCCCTGGAAGACATTAACGAACTTTCTGGCCTTGCAAAAAATAACTTGCCTATGGCATTCGCTTTAATGGTTCTGATGTTTTCACTGGCCGGTATTCCGCCAATGATTGGATTCTTTGCCAAGTACTACGTCTTCCTGGCTGCGATCCGGGCCGAGCTTTATACACTGGCGGTTGTCGGCGTGCTTGCCAGCGTCGTCGGTGCCTACTATTATCTGCGCATAGTCAAAATCATGTTTTTTGACGAGGCACGCGATCCATTTCAGCCGGTTCGCTTTGCGCCGGGCGTGATTATGACAGCTTCAGCTCTGCTTATGGTGGGTGGCGTTATAGGGCTTGGTCCATTCGTTGATGCAGCTCTTGTTGCAGCAAACACTTTTAAGTTTTGACAGTGCAAGGTTTTTTTACATATACATTCCTTGATACGCATTTCCGGAGGGGCGTTGGCGTTCAGCACACATGAGAGGGTTTTGGCGAAATCGAACGCGGCTTCCGAAATAAGAGGTAAAGGATATGACATATGCACAGTTATTTGTGTCTCTGCTTTAAACACAATCTATTTTAGCGAACGAAGCCGAAATTGGCTTCTTTCGCCGAACCCCTCTCATGTGTGCTGAACGCCAACAGCGAAAGATAACCATTGCATCATCCTGTTATGGAGTTCGCGACCATCGACTCCACTAACTCCCAAGCCCAACGTCTGGCCAGACGCGGCGAACGTGGTCCCTTGTGGCTTAGAGCTGACCGGCAGGAGGATGGCCGCGGGCGATCTGGGCGTTCCTGGTCCTCGCCAGCAGGCAATCTGTCTGCCACTTTTATGTTTTCGCCGGCCTGCACGTCAGAGTACTTGCACCAGCTTGCACTCGTTGCCGGAATTGCAGCCTGCGACACCATCAAAACGTTTCTTGAAAACGCGGAGTCCGACAGCCAGTGCCGGATTAAATGGCCGAATGATCTGATGATCGGAACAGCCAAGGCAGGCGGCATACTGATTGAAAGCACAACGCTGCACGGTCAATGCCTGGCTATTGTGGGATGTGGTATTAATATTTCTGTAAAACCCGTGATCGCCGACCGTGAGGTCACAGCCATGGCTGAACACGGCGCTGCCCCGAACCCAAGCACTTTTCTGGAACAGCTTGACCAGTATCTATACGATAGACTGAAAATATGGAATAATGGTATTGGCTTTGCTGCTATTCGTCAGGCTTGGCTACAGCGTACTTATCCTTGCGGTTCACCGATGTCGGTCAACACAGCAGATAAATTAATATATGGTACATTTGCTGGCATTGCGGAAGATGGTGCGTTACTATTGTCACAAGGATCGGCTCATTATCTACGTTTTAACTTTGGAGATGTTGTAATAGGGAGAAACGCAGCACAGCCCGTAAATGGAGACAACGATAAAAATTGAGCACGCAAAACCCATTTAACGATATCGATGAGCTTGTCTTTGTCGCCCTTGGCGGCCTTGGCGAGATCGGTATGAACGTTTACCTTTACGGGGTTGGCAGTCCTGGCGATCGAAAGTGGCTGATGGTTGACTTAGGGATTACCTTCCCAGGCGAAGATGAGCCTGGCGTAGATGTCATCCTGCCTGATTTGCGCTTTATTGAAGCTGAAAGTCATAATCTTGTTGGTATCGTCATTACCCACGCCCACGAGGATCATATCGGTGCCGTTACCGAGATGTGGCCGTCGCTTGGCGCTTCGGTTTATGCAACCCCGTTTGCGACCGGCATGCTCAAGGCAAAGCTGGCTGAATTCGGCGGAGGCAAACGGCCGCAAATCAATGAAATACCTGCGAAATCAGCATTCAAGATCGGCCCCTTTGACCTTGAATTCGTGGCGATGTCGCATTCAATCCCGGAAACCTCTGGCCTGGTGATTAAAACGCGACACGGCACGGTGTTTCACACGGCGGATTGGAAGCTGGACCCTGCTCCTTATATCGGCGATACCACGGACGAGGCGCGCATTGCTGCGCTGGGAGCCAGCGGCATCGATGTTCTGGTTTGCGATTCGACCAATGCGTTCCGCGATGGCACATCGCCATCGGAGATGGCCGTTGCCCAATCGCTGGCTGAGATCATTGCCAGGCAATCGGGGCGGGTTGCGATTACGACCTTTTCTTCCAACGTCGCCCGTATCAAGGCCGTTGCCGATGCAGCCAAGAAGACAGGCCGGCAACTGATTGTCGCCGGCCGGGCACTGCATCGTGTGATCCGCGTTGCAATGGATGCCGGCTATTTACCGGCGGATTTCGACTATCTCGACCAGGAGCATTGCAGCTACCTGTCGCCGAATGAAGTCCTGGCACTCGTTACCGGGAGCCAGGGGGAGCCGCGCGCCGCGATGGCGCGCATTGCCGCCGGAGACCATCGTGACATCGAACTCGGGCCAGGCGACACCGTGATCTATTCATCCCGTACCATTCCGGGTAATGAAAAAGCAATTCTGGGAACGCAGAACAAGCTGGCCGCCCTGGGCTGCAAGGTTATCACGGACAGCGATGGCCTGGTACACGTCACCGGGCATCCGCGCCGCGATGAACTCGCCCAGATGTTTGCCTGGGTAAAACCAAAGATCATGCTGCCGATGCATGGTGAAATACGCCATCTCAAGGAAAACGCACGTCTCGCCCGCCTGGCCGGTATCCCAAGCGTCGCGCCAGTGGTCAACGGTCAGATGCTGCGGCTTGCTCCGGGCAAGCCCAAAATTATCGATGATGTTCCGGTGGGACGCTATTATCGAGATGGCAAGCTGATTATCTCTGATGGTGAAGGCGTGGTCCGGGAACGGAGCAAGCTCTCGGTTGTCGGCTTTGTTGCAGTTGCCCTTGCGATGACACCGCAAGGCCATGTGCTTGGCGACATTGACGTTGCCATCAATGGCGTGCCCGATGAGGATGCTAACGGCGAACTGATGGAAGATATTATTCTCGATGCCGTCGACGGCACTCTCGACAGCATTCCACGCGCCCGGCGCAAGGACCTCGACATGGTCCGCGATGCCGTATACCGTTCGGTACGCGCTGCAGTTGATCGCGCCTGGGGCAAACGGCCGATCGTCAAGATACTTATAAACGTGATTGAACAAAAGTAATACGCGAGCGCCAGGTTGGCGCCAGGTTGGACCAAGCGCTCTCTCGCAGCAGGCAGGCCTGGCTGGTATTGCTTAAAATGATGGGTTGGGTGGGGTGGTTTGCTCCGTGTTGTCCCGCCCTTCGGCTTGTATGCGTCGCATTATTACGGCTATCCCACGTTTCCAGCTCCCCCCCACGTCGCACACGAGCCATGCGGTTCCGGCAAAGATATTCGGATTGTCAAAACGGGCTTGTGAAACCGCTTGGATTTGCGGCATAATAGAACAAATCGGTTTGCGGGGATAAACATGATGGCTCTGGAAAGTATGCTGCGTTGGAACTGGGGGCTGTACGCGCTAGCGGCAGTGATGGCGATGGCGATGGTGGCTGCGGCAGGTCCGCTGCACGCCCAGCAGCTGAATGGCGAGGGGGTTGGTGAATTCGGCGCCACCGTTCTCACGCTGAGCAGTGATGAGGCGGCCGCTCAGGGACTTCTGTTGCCCGGTGCGCAGGTTGATACCGTTGTGCCCGACGGTCCGGCGGATAAGGCGGGCCTTAAAAAGGGTGACGTGGTCGTAAGGGTTGACGACACTCCGGTTGCCGATGCTGCAGCCTTTGAAAAAGCCATTGCCCGCTTGCCTGAGACCAGGCTCAATCTTGCCGTGATGCGCGGCTTGACCGGCCTCAGGCTCACCGTAACCCTGGACTTTCCACCTGAGCCGCTGATAGCCGTCGACACGTTGCCGCTGGTCGGTGCGCCTATGTTGATGCTCAACACCGGCGGGCATACATCGCTGATCTGGAGTATAATTTTTACGTCAGATGGGCGGCAGCTGATTTCCGCGGGACCTGACAAGGTCATTCGGGTGTGGAACTGGGAATCCGGTAAGACGGTGCGCGCCATCCGTGGCCAGAGTGGAGTTGGACTTAATGGAGGTATCTATTCCATGTCGCTATCGCCCAATGGCCGATGGCTCGCGGTTGGAGGCTGGTTTACGGGCAGCAACCTCGAACGCTATGCCGTACGCATTTTTGAGGCTGAGAGTGGCCATCTTACTACAGTGCTGCGCGGACACACAAATACAATATTCGGTCTCTCATTTTCACCGGATAGCACGCGGTTGATTTCAGGTGGCGCTGATCGGGCTGCGATCATCTGGGATGCGATGGGGTGGAAGCGGCTGCATCGCCTGGAAGGCCACACGAACGACATTTACGCCGTCGGCTTCACGCCGGATGGCAGGCGCGCTGTCACGGGAGCCTATGATAACACCCTGCGGCTCTGGGGGGTGGGCGATGGCGGCCTGATCACCACTATGCATGGTCATAAAGACAAAGTTCGCGCGCTTTCCGTCTCACCACACGATGGTCTGATCGCCTCGGGCGACAGGAGCGGCATCATCCGTCTCTGGGATGGACGCACAGGCGCGGCGCGTGGCGAACTGACTAGCAAAGATAACCGTAGCATCGGTTCGCTGGCATTCAGCCAGGATGGCGGCCGGCTGGTGTCGTCAAGTAGCAAGCACCCACTCGTACAGACCGTCTGGGATATAACGCGGGACAGTCAGGGTATGCCCAAGGCTGTCGAACGCACGGTCTACAAAGGCCATAATAATACTGTTCTTGCCTCGGCCATCAGCCCGGATGGCAAACACGTGGCAACGGGTGGTGGCGATGACAAGGCAATCCACATCTGGCGGCCGGGCGATGGTGTGCAGCTGTCCAGGCTGGCTGGCGCCGGTGCCTCTTTGTGGGCTGCAGCATTCTCTGCCGATGGCACGCGGATTGGCTGGGGACAGACTAACAGGCGCAATGATGCAGCACGCGGCTATGGCGATCCCGAACAGATGCTGACACTGCCGGTTGCCGGAGAGGAGCTTGGCGTACCGCTACCCGCGGGGGACACGCGCTTTGCGCGCGCCATCATAGAGCAGGATGGCTGGACGCTGCGCCATGCGCCGGGCGGCGATTATGGAGATCCGGATGCTGTGCTTGAGATCCGCGACGGGGACCGCGTTGCCGCCCGCATCGAGCGCAACAGCACGGATGGTTATCAACACAGAGCTTACACATTCACACCGGACGGTGAGCAGGTGATATCCGGTGGTGCGAACGGTTTTCTCATTGCCTATGATCGCCAGGGCAACGCGCTGGGCGAGTTTAACGGTCATACCAGTGATGTCTGGGCCGTGGCGCCTTCGCCCGATGGCAGGCTGCTGATCTCATCGTCCGCCGATCAGACTGTACGGCTGTGGAACCTCAAGACCCGGGAGCTGGTCGTCACGCTGTTTTCTGCCAAAGATGGCGGAGACTGGGTGATGTGGACACCGCAAGGTTATTACACCGGTTCTACCGGGGGGGGCCGCTTTGTCGGCTGGCAGCTTAATCGGGGCGCGGAGAATGCCGCCGATTATGTGACCGCGGAGCAGTACGGCGATGCGCTCAACCGCCCCGACATTGTCGCTCGCGCCATCCAGCTGGCCAGCGCCAGCGAGGCTATCGGCGAAATCGCGCAAACCGATCCGATGATTAAGATCGATCTTACTGAACGTTTCAGTCAACTGCCACCGCAGGTCCGCATTATCGCGCCCGATGATGCCAGCCACAGAGCCGTCGGCGGCTATGAAACGGTGACCGTGGCACTGCGTTTTAACGGTCATCCACCGAGCGATCCTGAATTCGCAGTCGGTGACACCGTGGTCAAAGCTCGCCGCGTGGCATTGCCAGACGGCACGCGCACAGCTCGGCCAGGCGAACAGCTGCGCGCCTACCGCATTCCGTTGCGCGGCAGGCTAAATGGCAGTTACACCAACGAGGTGCGCGTTTCGGTAACCGGCCAGGGCGGTGTGCGCAGCGTACGCCAGGAGGTGCCGTTCAGGCTTATCCACAACGGTGAGGGCGCGCTCGACCGCCGCGGCAAGCTGCATATTGTGGCGATCGGCGTGGATAACTATCGTTCGGCGGTAGGTATCGATAATCTTAAATTTGCGGTGCGCGATGCAGGTGTTTTCGCCAATGTTGCCAAGGAATCTATGGGACAGCTCTACGAGGATGTCCGTGTCGATTTACTGATCAACGGTGCCGGTGGCGACAGGGAGCCGACCCGGCGCAATATCCTGCGGGTTATGAGCAACCTTAAGGAAATCAGTGAAAACGACACGCTGGTACTATTCGTCGCGGGCCATGGTGCGCAGATCAAAGGCCGCTACACGTTCCTGCCCACCGACGTGGCACGCGCGGCCACCAATGCGCCGCTTCGCCAAACGATTGACTGGGAGGATGAAATACAGGCGGCGGTGACGGCGGCCAGGGGGCAGCGTATCCTGTTCGTCGATGCTTGCCACTCTGGCGGTGCTTACAACGGCCGCCTGTTCAACCAGGCGCTGGCCAAAAACTTCGTTGCCTACAGCGCCACCAGCACCGCCCGACCTGCAGCCGAGCTGCCACAGCAACGGCACGGCGCCTTTACCTATGCGCTCATCCTTGGCCTAAGCGGCAATGCGTTCAACCCTGCCGATGGTACCATCCGCGTGGCCTCGTTAGGCAGCCATCTGCAGCAGAGCGTCAGCCAGATGACCGGCGAACGCCAGATTCCCGGCTTCCACCCGGGCAATTCAGGCCGCTTCGTATTAGCCCGGCAACGCTAAGGCCATTGCCACCCCGCCAACCCAGGCTCAGGGACACTTTCCCTGGGCTTGCCAGGGGACGACAGTATGGCTATAGCGGCATACACCGCTTAAAAAGAAATACTTGACACAGAAGCCTTATTGCGTGATGGGGGAACATATTATGAACAAAGTCTGATTTTAAATAGTTTTATGAACGCGGAAAGCTCAATGCTAAACCGCAAAATGTTTGTTTCATTCATTGGCCGCCGGCAAAAAGAGATTGTCCTCTCAACGGTACAACAACCGTTTTAAAGAGTGAGGCCATACGACCTCGTATATCCGGTACCCGTACGTATTAGGTATGCGCGAACTGAATAGTTTCTTCAATACGGACATAGTCAGGCAGCGCCGCTTTAAGCTTCGCCAGATCGCCGGGCTCGACGTAGACGAATGTCCGCCTGACCGGGCCTTGCTGCACCACTTGCACCTTTAAATGCGTCAGGGCCTTGCTGAAATCGAATGGTTGTTTGTCATAAGGGACAGCCACAACGTATTGTGTCATACCAAGCTCTCCTCGCCGCCGATCAAGCCATTGCCTTCATATTCGCGCGGCAGCCCGATCGAGCGGCACATTGCCCGAAAAACTGCCTTGGCATAGCGCGTTCTCATCCTATCTGACGGTAGAAGATGATAGGCTTCATCAGAGGCTAACGCAATAGCTAAACGGGCACAGGCAATCGGGCTCGCCATTGATGTCCCATTCATAGCAACAAAAGGTTCTTGATAGTTATACTTTTGCGGGACCGGCGCAATAATGCCAACGCCAGGGCTACAGGCCTGCATATCATCGCCGTGGTTCGTGAAATCGGCAGCGTGCAGATTAGAACTGCCGAACAACACTGGATTCGAGGGGATTGCCGCAAGCCCGTCAAGCGGTACGAAGCCCAGCTTGCCAATCGCACTCACGGCAATTGTGGCTGGAGAACTGGCGGGAAATACGATGGGGCCTGCTTCATTGCCGGCTGCACAAATGCAAACAATGCCGTTATCGGCCGCATTGGCAATGGCATCCTCCAGAATCTGTGAAGATTCCGCGGCTCCCAGGCTCATATTGATCAGATGGACCTTGCGGTTTTCCACAAGATCATCGATGGCTGCAGCAATGTCGAGTTGATTTGCGCTTCCCGACGGCGGAAACACCCGCACCGAATAGAGATCGGCCGCCGGCGCAACGCCGAAAAACGGCAACATACGGGAACCAACGGTGCCGCAAACGTGGGTCCCATGGCTGCCGCTATCGAGGCCGCTGCCCGGCTTGTCCTCATAACGGCCTTGAATGTAAGCGCCACAACCCTTGACATGGGCGAGTGCCGGATGCGGACCACAACCTGAATCCACGATACCGATCTTTACCGCGCCGTATTCGTTGGAAGCCCCCAGTTTCAAACCTGCGTTCAACCCGACGCTGCGGTGCCACCACTCTCCCGCACCATCCTTGGGCAATGCCGAACATGTGATTTTCAAAGACCGGCCTGGTGAGCCGCGTTGGATCTTTGGCCAAAACCCGGAATAGGGCACGGTGATCACTGTGAGAACGCGATAGAAACTGGCAAAGCTGAATTCCGCCCTGCCCTGATCATCGGTGCGCTTGATCGTGCGATCGCGCAGACCCGCGGGGCCGGCAAGAAAAACATGAACCTCCGCGCCAACGAGATCCTCATTGCTCTGCCGCCGGCCCTGCACGTGTACTGTCAGAGTGGTTCCAAGCCCTGCGCCAGCCTCCTCGAGCGGCTCTATATTCATGATGTCGACGAGATCAAGCGGACTCGCCTTAAGAAGATCGAAGGGAGCCTGAGTCTGCTTGTCGAATTTGATCTCAGGCTCAATAATAAGGTCAGACGGCATGCGCCTGCGGATTTCTTCGATCTCTGCCAAATCAGACTTGATAAAGGCTTTCTGGCGCCTTGTGCTCGCCTCAAATTTCAGCTCTACACGTGGATGATCAGCCTTCAGGGTGTCAACTGCCCTGCGAAAAGAAAGCGTTGTTGATTCCTCAGCGCTTATCGCTGTGGCAAAGGTGCGGATACCGGTGTTTGAGCGCCGGCTTGCCATCACGAAATTCGGCATTATTCAACCTGTGATTAAGGAAACTACACATACACTTGCTTTATGGCGTGAAAGTTTGTCAAGCTGATATTGCAGCAGTCCACGGCAGAACCGATCAACCTCTTCGGGGGAATGCGTGATGTACTGATCCGATTACCTTGCCTTGCAGATTATTAACTGCATCCGCGACAATAGTGCTTGCAATTCATCCGGCCCATTGCTTTGGACGAAGCCATGAGCCGTATGAGCAGGTATCTGAAAATATCACGAACAATTTTTAATACTGCAAATGAAGCGATACAAATTTGTATGATCGTTTGACCTAATACGAGGTTAAGTAAGTCACTCAGTCATCACGCACCCTGTGAATTAATCGCGGCGTTGCTCCGGGGGCAGACAATTTGTACATTCAGATATATCAGGATTCTTTAGTGCGTGGATTATAGGTGTGTGTCTGTGCCCATTCAGAAATAAAATACGACAAACTCTCGTCTATTCTGTCTGGCAGAACAATATGCACTGTTATGATTTGGTCACCAGTCGTGTTTTTGGACGCATTTTTTATACCTTTACCGCGCAAGCGGAATTTGCGGCCCGAACTGGTACCCTTCGGGATTGTTAAGTTGACGGGGCCGAATATTGTCGGGACTTCGATTTTTGCACCAAGGATCGCTTCGTCAATCCGAATTGGTAAATCAAGCAGGATGTTATTGCCGTCACGCGTATATTCCGGATGCGGACGGACTTTGATTTCAACGTGCGCATCGCCGGGCTCAGCAGAGCCAAGGCCAGGCCTGCCTTTGCCTTTCAGGCGCAAAACGCGACCGTTATCAACGCCTTCGGGCACCGTCAGATCAAGAGACGTACCATCTGGTAAGGTCACGCGTTTTCGTGTCCCCAGAGCTGCCTCCAGAAAATCAATTTCGAGGGTATACGGCACATCCTGACCACGCACATTGACACGGTTTGAAAAACGTCCGCCGCGCGACTCCCGTGCGCCACCAAAAATGTCTGAAAAAATATCGCCAAACCCTATATCTTCAGAGCTTCCGGTTGATCTGCGCCTGCCAAAGGCATCATGAGGTCTGGCGCCGGTAAAAGCATAGTAAGGATCACCAGCCGCATCTATTTCTCCCCGGTCAAATTTAATCCGCT
This sequence comes from uncultured Hyphomicrobiaceae bacterium, assembly GCA_963922535.1. Taxonomy (GTDB): domain Bacteria; phylum Pseudomonadota; class Alphaproteobacteria; order Rhizobiales; family Hyphomicrobiaceae; genus Tectiglobus. The sequence continues at coordinate 39,291 of CAWUIN010000007.1, forward strand.
TTTCTTGATCTCCGAGGATGTCGTAGGCTTGTGAAACTTTTTTGAAACGTTCAGCCGCTGCGCTATTGCCAGGGTTGACATCCGGATGCAACTCTTTTGCAAGACGGCGGAATGCACGACGTATATCATTATCAGAAGCGTCTCGACTTACACCGAGCACGGAGTAGGGGTCTTCAGCCATGTGATTATTATATCGATCTTTACTGTTAAGAATTGTAACATAATACGAGTGCAGCAAGGCATTGTGATGACCTTAAGGCGCTTTGATCCTTCGTTGGTAGAAAGAGTCGCACTAGGCTGTGTGGTCGATTATCACGCCAGAGCCGCATTAGGCAAAACCGCGCTCGCGGGCGAATAGACCACACAGCCTAAGTATACAATTATTTTTATTGATCGTGATATCTGTTTTAAACAATCTTGACTGCTGTATCTTTCAATTTCAGTTTTCCCTTCAGGGTCTTAAGCCGTCGTTCAAATTTTTCTCCCAGCAAATCTGCATGACGATGTGGGATGCGCAGAACGAGAGCTTTGTTGATACGTGAAATCTCGACGTCACAAATCACCCCAGGCATGCCGACCGCTAAAACATTAGCCGCGCGCACGGCTGCTGCAATCTGGCGAGCCCGTATGAGGTTTTGCTTGTCAATCAGGTTGCGTAAATCAGCCAAAGGATCGTTCCCACGACTTTCACCCTTACCTGCATGGCAATGATAAACGGTCATCGCGAGAAAAATACGCTCTGAATGGTCAAGCCCGGTTACAGGAGCATGGGCAATGGCGTAAAGCGACATTTCCCCACGATTATCACGCTGGGGCCATTCAATATCGGATAGCAAGCATGCTGCATGACGCAGATTGCAATCAGTCTTGGTCTCCTTGATGCCGACAGCTTCGAATATTTGGTCAGTCCATCTGCAAAGTTCAATGGCATATTCATAAGAGCGCGATCTGAGACGGGCAAAATCCTCACTGAAGGCTAAAAGCGGATCCCTGCTCTGCTGCTCCGGTGTAAGCAGACTGTAAAGAAGCCCCTCACGAATTCCATAGGCTGAAAAACATATGTCTTTGGGAGAAAGCTTCTCGATCAGTTCAAGCAGCGTTAAAGCGCCGTACGGCAGCGTTTCTGCGCGCTCGCTGGTAAGTGTATTTTCAATAAACTCTTTAAGACTGCTGTCTTTTTTAATGATCAGATCGCAGAATGCGTTTATGTCGTCGCACTCGACACGATAGCCATGGATGATTGGAAGAGGTGTCGCGTTGTAATCCATATGCAATGCAGCAAGTGCTCGCCATATTCCACCAATCGGGTAAAAGCTGCGTCCGCGGCCTTTTTTGAGCCAGCTGATATTGGACAGATCGTCTTTAATCAATGATCGTGCTTTGTCCAAGCAGCCGTTGGAGCGACTGAGCAACTTAAGACCGCCCAGAGGCAAGGTTACTGCTTTGTTCGATGCGTCGCCAATATTGACAAGTTCCAGGCTGCCGCCGCCCATATCGCCGCAGATACCGTCCGGTTTGGCAAAGCCCATACGGATCGCCAGCAAGGCAAGTTCTGCTTCGCGTTCGCCTGTTAAAATCTGGATGTCGGCGCCAATCGCATCGCGGGCAAGCTTGATGAATTCCGCCGCATTGCGCGCATCGCGTACTGCAGCGGTTGCCAGAACATGAATAGTATCGACACCAAGTCTTTGGCAAACGGCGCGGAACCTCTTTAATACACGCAAGGTCTGGTCAATGCTGTGTGCTGGCATATCTCCATTGTCCGCCAGCGCGCGTCCGAGTCCGCAGTGCATACCCTCATTAAACAGCTGAAATGGGGTCCGCATAGCGCTTTCATAAACAACAAGGCGAACAGTGTTTGAACCAATGTCAACAATAGCAATCGGCTTGGCTTCAGCGGGGGAAGGCTGATAAAAGGGAATGTCCGCCATACTCTATGATCCATCTACAAGCTGCTTAACTCTGTCCACAGAGCCGTAAAAATGCGCTTAAAGTTGGCTCGATGATGCAGGCTGGCCTCACCAGGCCAACTAAAGTAGCAAAGTCACGTTACGGCGTCGAGTGGACCTTTGACGCCCTGTTAATATTTTTATTTCCTACTTTTATAAAGCAATACGTGTGAAATGCAAAATATCATTACGACACGGCCAAATGGTCTGCAAACCAGCCGGTCCCGGGCTGGCAATGGGAGACGTCTGAATAAGCGTCGTTTTTCATTTGCAAATGTATAAACCGGGCAAAGCGTTTACTCAAAGGTGCCCGGTTTTGACGCGTACTCCAGGCGCCGGGCGTTCAAGAATAACTTCCGGTCGGAAGCGATAGAGCTTGGCCGGGCGGCCACCAGTCTTGGCCCGTACTTCGCCTGTTGGCTGCACCAACCCTGCGCCTTCAACAAGGCGCCGGAAATTCTGTTTATGCAGGTGAGGGCCTAAAATCGCTTCAACGGTTTTTTGTAGTTCAAACAGAGTAAATTCCTGCTCCATAAGGTCAAAAACCAAAGGGCGGTATTTAATTTTAGCGCGCAGGCGGCCAATTGCTGTTGCCATGATCCGGCGGTGGTCAAATCGCATTGGCAAGCCCAGATTAGGCCTGTTCTGCCAGTGGTTCGCCGATGCCCGCCCGTCGCGGCTTGCTTCTTCTACAAGGCCGGCCTCATAGAGAATTTCATAACGTTCGAGAACTTTTTCCTCATCCCAGGCGCCGTTATCCAGACCAAAAGTAATGCGCAGGCGCTGCAGGCGGTCAATAGGCCGGCTTGGATATGCAACACTTGGCTGCGGCAATTCTGCCCATTGTGTGAGCAGAGGCTCAAGCGTTTCCGTAAGAAGAGTTGGTTTGCCATGGCGCCAGTCCTCCCAAGGAAAATAATCGTACCAGCTCCGCCACAAAGCCAAACCGAGTGGATCATCTGTGCCGGGAGGGATCAGGGCTACATAGCCGATTGATACAATATGCGGGTTTATATCGTTCGGCTGAGCGTGGCGCCCACGGTCCGCAAAAGTGTAAAGCTGTTCCACATAACCAAGGTGTAAGCCAGTCTGCTCCTGCACCCAGTCGCGCAGACCGATTTCAAGCGTACGGTGATTGATTGGTGAAAACGGACCGTAGGGAAGTGCGTCGGGCACTGCGCTGCCGTTATTCCCGCCGCGAACCACCAGTACTTCTGGTTGGTCCTGATGGACGGAGACGATCGCAGCGCTGAGGCCGACTTCAACCGGTTGCTGCTTGCCGCGCACCATTGTCTTCGATTTCTGTTGGCCATTTATTCCTGCATCGATCGATATCACATCCATTGATGTTTCGCCTCCCCAAGCGAATTAACGATGGCAAACTGTAGCATTCAAGGTGACGGATTTCGGAAAAAGTATTGTCGTGAATGAGGCAAAGTCATTTTGCGGCATATGTCGACGCATTTTAGGGGCTGCCGTTGCTTCAAGCAATCGAGCTCGGAATCGAAAAGGGCTTTGCCTCGAGCAGTGCTTCACCTTTGCCGATATGTTCTATTGCTTCAATCATGCGGCCATTGCGGCTCATCTGCCGGTCAGCCAGGCTGATCATAAGACGATTAGGCGATGCAGTGCGTGAGGCTTTGCGCATATATCTGGCAAGTGTGATTTCATCCGTATTGGAATTCATGGCGCACAGAGCTATAAAGGCTGCCGCCGTCGAACGGCTTATGCCTGCAAGGCAATGGACAACAAGCGGCTGCTGGCGCTCCCAAAGCTCAACGAACTCAAGTATTTTGATGATATGATCGACGTTCGGTGCAATCAGCCCGTGATGTTCCTCCTCGATATCGTTGACGGCAATTTTTAGATGATTTTCAGCGGCAATGCCAGGCGGTGTATCGGGAATCGACCATTGATTGATAACCGTGAGTACGTGGCTTGCCTTTGTCGTTGCGACAACGTCATCAAGGACGTCAAGCGAACAGACGTGAATGTGAGCCGGTGTATGGAATGTTGTTGGCATGATGCAGATCTCGAAACAGATATTACCAGCATGTATATTTTTATCGATTCATGATGCACTTTCATGACGCTGCCGGCTGCACGGCCTGCATAGCGTATGGTGTCGTTTGTGCGAGGCTCATGGCTCGGTTAGTTCGTTAAACTTACGCACAAAATCTCTGTGAGCAACCGTAGTTGGCGTCGCTTCTAATTTTGCCAGCCGCAATGCCAGGCTTTCCGGAATAAGCGTTGGTGCTCCAAAAAGCTCAATAGCCTCTTTTGCACTGAACCCGGCCAGGGCGGTTGCCTCATAAAATGCAGCTATCGCATCGGCTTTCTTAATCGCCTTGCATATATGTTCGGGCGGCTCGCCGGGCAGACCGAAACGGATATATATTGCACTCAAAAGACGCGTTTCAACCGCCTTATAGTTCAGCCCTACAGCTGCCTTGAAAGGACTGATCAAGTCCCCGATCACATATTCCGGCGCATCATGGAGAAGCGCCATCATACGCGATTGGCGTGAGGCTTCAGGCTCAAGGGCGGTAAATATTTCCTCGACGATAAGGCTGTGTTGGGCAACTGAAAGCGCATGTTCTCCAATTGTCTGCCCATTCCAGCGGGCAACCCTGGCAAGGCCATGGGCAATGTCGGTGATCTCTATATCAAAGGGTGTCGGATTGAGCAGGTCAAGCCGGCGCCCGGACAACATACGTTGCCAGGCACGCGGGCGATCTTGAGTTTGCATGCGAGATTTCATGGCAGTATATGTCTATCGGTTCGGCCGGAAAGCCCGTTGCAGTCTTGCACAAGGCTCGTGACGCCAGCAGTCCGTCAGATGGTCATTGACCATGCCGACCGACTGCATGAACGCATAAACGGTCGTTGGACCGACAAAACGAAAGCCATGGCGTTTCAGTTCTTTGGCAAGTGCTCTGGATATATCGCTTTCGGTTGGGATCTCAGCCATGTTTCGGCGTGCATGGACGATCGGTGTGCCATCGACAAAACTCCAGACAAATGCCGCGAAATTCTGTTTTTCCGAGAGCTTGAGGTAAGCCCTGGCGTTATTAATGGTTGCCTCGATCTTCAGGCGGTTACGTACAATGCCGGTATCGCTCATCAGCCGCTCAACGTCCCGGTCGCCGAAGCCCGCGACTTTTTCCGGATCGAAGCCTTGAAACGCTTTTCGGAAGTATGCGCGTTTCTTGAGGATGGTGAGCCACGAAAGGCCGGCCTGGAAGGCTTCGAGATTGATTTTTTCGAACAGGGCGCGCGGATCGGCCTGTGGAACGCCCCATTCTTCGTCGTGGTAGCGGGCATATTCGGGGGCCTCGATGCCAGGCCAGCCGCAGCGTATCCGGCAAGCGTCGTTCACGCCATACCATCCAGGGATCTGCCGGTCGCCATATCCACCTTGAGCCAGTGGGGCTGATCGATTGCAATCGTTGCCGCACCGGCCTGGATTGGAGTGCCGCTCAGCGTCGCTTCGTGTGCGCGGTCAAGACGCATGAGGGCCAGGCCACGATTGCCGGCAACGGAACCAAGTGTGCCAATGCTCGCTGTGCCAACGGTAATTTCGGTCCCCGATACGAGATCTCTGTCCGCTTTAACCGGCACAATGCGTTTGCGGGCGCTGCCGCGATGCTGCATCCGGCTGACAACCTCCTGGCCAACGAAGCAGCCCTTTTTGAAATCGACACCGTAGAGTTGATCGTACAGGGCTTCGTGGGGAAACGTATCGCCAAGTTCAAAGTCGCGGCCGGCTTCGGGCACACCAACGCAAATGCGATGGGCGTGATAATCATCCTCGCTGGCGTGCGTGCCGGCCAATTCCGGCAGTCTTTCATGCGGCAGAATGAGCCTCAGGCCAAGTTCGGCGGCCCTTGGGTCTTGAAACGCGATTACGCCGCCCGGAAAACTCTGCGCGTCTTTTCCCCATGCCGCTGCAACCATCCAAGTGCCTGACATATCTTCAAAAGACACATCTGCCCGCAGCTTGTAAAGCGTCAGGCGCTTGATCAGATCTCCAAGACTGGCCTGCGCGACGTCAATGAGCAAATCACTGCCCGCGCGGATGAGGAAAAAGTCGAACATAATTTTGCCCTGTGGCGACAGCAAGCCTGAATAAATGGCCATGCGCGGGGCAAGATGCTCCAGCGAATTGGTAATCAGTTTTTCCAAAAGCTTATCGGCATCGGCTCCCGCAATGCGTACGATACCCCGGTCGGTAAGCTGGCTCACAAACAATACAGGCATATGGAACAGACCTTCACAGACGAACTGAGTTCAAGATTTTCATTTAAGATTGGAACAAGATGTGGCTGGATAGAGGCAAAGCCGAGGACGAATCGGACAAAGCTGTAGATATGTAGATATAGAGCTCTTGTGCTGTAGGCCGTGTCGTCAATTGCCGCGGCTCTCGTGTGCTAATTGACGACACGGCCTAAAATAATGTGAAAAGGATCAGACCTATGGGTGATATACCAGCCGGCAATGGAAACCCGGCCTACGATATGATCTTGCGCGGTGGCATGGTGGTCAATCACGACGGGACCGGCATCCGTGACGTCGGCCTCAGAGGTGGGCGCATTGCCGGCCTCGGCGATCTTCGCGAAGCTGCCGCTCTAGAGATCGTTGCCTGCGACGGTCTGCATATCCTGCCTGGTGTGATCGACAGCCAGGTGCATTTCCGCGAGCCGGGCCTCGATCATAAGGAGGACCTGGAGACTGGCAGCCGGGCAGCCGTGGCCGGTGGCGTCACCGCCGTCTTTGAAATGCCCAACACCGCGCCGCTGACCACAACCGAGGAGACGCTGGCCGACAAGGTCGCGCGCGCGCGGCACCGGATGTTTTGCGATTTTGCCTTCTACGTTGGCGGTACCCGCGAGAATGTCGACAAAATCCCGCATCTGGAGCGGCTTGAGGCAGCGGCCGGCATCAAGGTCTTCATGGGCTCGTCCACCGGCAACCTGCTGGTCGATGACGCCCCTTCGCTAGAGCGGATCATCGCCCGGCTGGGCCGCCGCGCCGCCTTCCACGCCGAGGATGAGGCGCGCCTCATAGCCCGCGAAGGGCTGAGGCGCGTCGGCGATCCGACGTCGCATCCTGAGTGGCGGGACCCGGAAGCCGCCCTGCTGGCGACAAAGCGGCTCGTCGCGCTGGCGGAAAGGTATCGCCGCCGCGTTCACGTCCTGCACATTTCCACCGCCGCTGAAATGGATTATCTGAGTAACTACCGCGAATGGGCGACGGTGGAGGTGACGCCTAATCATCTCACCCTGACCGCGCCCGGCTGCTATGAACGGCTCGGCACGTATGCGCAGATGAACCCGCCGGTGCGTGACGCCGCTCACCAGGCGCGGCTCTGGCAGGCGATTGGCGATGGCACCGTCGATGTGCTCGGCTCCGACCACGCCCCGCACACGCGGGCCGAAAAGGACCACGCCTACCCGGCCTCGCACGCGGGCATGCCGGGCGTGCCGACGCGGGTGCCGGTTATGCTCGACCACGTCAACGCCGGCCGCCGCAGCCTCGCGCGCTGCGTCGGCCGGACCAGTCCCGGCCCGCCG
>CAWUIN010000008.1:0-43603 GCA_963922535.1 uncultured Hyphomicrobiaceae bacterium
CTGCCACTGCCACTGCCACTGCCACTGCCACTGCCACTGCCACTGCCACTGCCACTGCCACGGTGAGGATATGATCACACCAGACTGGCTGATATAAACAACTTTATTTTGTGCCGCTCTGCACTGGCACATCTTAGGCTTTTTAGTTCCGCGAAGGATTCATCGTGTGACAGAACAAAAAATACTTTTCTACAATTCGATTACTCGGACAAAAGAAGACTTCAAGCCGCTGGATGCGCAGAACGTGCGGATGTATGTCTGCGGCCCCACGGTGTATGACTTTGCGCACATTGGAAATGCGCGTCCGATTGTGGTCTTCGACGTTGTATTTCGTTTGCTCAGGCATGTGTTCGGCGAAAATCATGTCACCTATGTGCGCAATATCACAGATGTTGATGACAAGATAAATCGGCGGGCGGCCGAAGAGTATCCCAATGTGCCGCTCAATGAGGCCATCGCCATTGTAACGCGCAAAACAGAAGCGCAGTTCCATCGGGACATCTCGGCGCTGGGTGTGCTTGAACCGAGCGTTGAACCACGAGCAACGGAACATATCGCGGAAATGCGCACTTTAATTGAGGCTCTGGTCGTCAAGGGCAATGCCTATGTGGCGGAAAATCATGTGTTGTTTGATGTTTCTTCAATGCCTGATTACGGCCGGCTGGCCAACCGGTCGCTGGAAGAGATGGAGGCGGGCGCACGTGTCGAAGTTGCACCGTATAAAAAAAATGCCATGGATTTTGTGCTTTGGAAGCCGTCGAAGAAAGGGGAGCCAGCCTGGCTGTCGCCAGGCGGCATTGAGGCTCAGGGCCGGCCTGGCTGGCATATCGAATGTTCGGCAATGGCAGGCTGCCATCTTGGTGAAACTTTCGATATTCATGGCGGCGGCATCGATTTGATTTTTCCGCATCACGAGAATGAGGTCGCGCAAAGCCGTTGTGCTCACGGCACGTCAGCTATGGCGCAAGTATGGATGCACAATGGCTTTCTACAAGTCGAAGGTGAAAAAATGTCGAAAAGCCTCGGCAACTTCATCACCATCAACGAGTTGCTGGCAACCGGAAAATTTGGTGGCCGTTCCTGGGCCGGTCCCATACTGCGGCTTGCGATGTTGGCGACGCACTACCGTCAGCCCATCAACTGGGCTGTTGCAGGTCTTCTCGAAGCAGAAAAAACCTACGTGCGCTGGGCGGAACTTCACCAGGCATACAGCGTTGAGGCTCCGCCAGCATTGACAGAGCGGGTTGCCAGGCACTTATGCAATGATCTCAATACCCCTGGTGTAATTGCCGAATTGCATAGTCTTGCCCGTGAAGCGGAAAAAGGTTCTGAAGATGCTGTCAGGGAACTCTCGGTCAATGCGCGCTTTCTTGGCCTTGCACTTCAAGACTACGTAAAACCAGAACGCACAGCACCCATACCCGTAGAAGATATTGAGCAACGGATTGCCAAACGGCTTGCAGCACGAAATGCAAAAAACTGGGCGGAGGCAGACCGCATTCGCGATGAATTGGCAGCGCTTGGCATTCAACTAAAGGACAGCAAAAAAACAGACACAGGTGAGATCGTTACAACCTGGGAAATTCTCTAAGGGTGCCTAAGCGTGCTTCTGCTCTAGGTCGTTGCCTGGTCGTTGAGTGATTTTGTATCTGTTAAGGTTTGGGGGTATAATATTCAGGGTTAAGTGATTCTGCAGGCTTTTGCGTGAAAGTTACAGAGTAAATACGTTGAGCTGTATCTAAGCACATGCAGAAAGTCAGAATTGCACATAACTCGGGAGATAGCGTTGGTTCTACGAAATATCATAATCCGATTGTTCGTACTGGCGTTGTTCTGCATACCTCACGCACAAATTTACGCTCTGGATAATAATCCGGACAAATCGTCAGGTGGAAGTGGCCTTCACGAATCGAAGCAGGCTCAAAAAGAAACAGTCGCCATGGATGCGCCGGTCCCGAGCGCAGATTTAAATATAAAACAAGATGTAAAGCCTGGGCAACGCATTTCCAGATGTGACGGAGATACAGACTTTATTCGATTGCAGGGCTTGCCCCTTTGCGAGCTGGATTTCCGTGATGATGATGAGGTAGAGCACGAGCCGTCAATAATAAAATATCGTGTGCTTGTGGAAAAAGGACTTGATCAGCACGCAACCGCGTTTGCCCAAAATGTTTCAGACGTTCTTGGTTCCAGTACGGGGTGGGAGCAGGCCGGGTTGTCGTTTGCCAGAGTTCGTGAAGGGCACGACATAACCATCATTATGGCTCAACCACGCGCTGTCGATCGTCTGTGCAGGCCGCTGAACACGGAGGGAAAGTTATCCTGTGCGATTAACGGGCGCGTTGTTATCAATGCCGAACGTTGGCTCGGCGGTGCGCAGACGTGGGGCGATAACGTTGTAGGTTATCGCTCTTATCTCATCAATCATGAGGTTGGACATTTGCTGGGTATGTCGCATGCTAAATGTCCTGGGGAAGGTCAACCTGCCCCTGTCATGCAGCAGCAAACCCTTGACCTTGGCGCGTGCGTTGCAAATGGCGCCGTTACACAGGTTGATCTGGAGTTGTTGCAGCCATATCGCTCCATTTTGCGCCAGCGTCTGGCGAGCGCTGACACTGTGAACCGGCTCAAGCAACGCCCCCGTCAAATTGTTAAAAAACAGCCGCGCCAGCAGGAACTGCAAGAAAAACACCTGTGGGTGCCGCCAAAGCCACCTGGCTATTCTCTCGCGTTTAAGTTAACCGCCGACGATTAAGCCGTTTCGTCAAGCGTTGTTCCGGTGGCAGCAAGGACATCGCCGATCGAACACGTAAAGCCGGTCGAACATAGATGAACATGGCAGCCTCAATTCTGAGCTTTCAGGTCGCATCCATCGCGGCCTTTCTTGTTCTGCAGTGCTTCTCGCTTGTTTCCGATGCGCCGTCGTCAAGGCATCACCCCGAATGGTTGTCGTGCGCTCACCGTGGCTTTCTCTGATTGATCAAAATTTTCTCGAAGCCTTGCTTGATATACGCTATAGGGTATTATCTGGTATCAATGCACTGCCGCAAAAGCATTTTTAAAGCATGAGCCTTGCGAAGTTGTGCCATCTGTGAGCAACCCTTGGTTTATCCATGCAATTAAACTGGAAGATTATTTTTATTGTTGCAGCAGTCATAGCCGTTGCCGGCATCGTTGCATTTGGCACAGGTGGTGGCAGCGACCTGCCCGATGGCATCGTGTATGGTAATGGACGCATCGAAGCAGTTCAGATTGACGTCTCAACTAAAATTGCCGGCCGCGTCGCGCGTATCCTCAAGGCAAAAGGCGACTTGGTTCAGCCAGATGATAAACTGGCGGAGATCGACTCCGCGCAATTGCAGGCTCAGTTACGTCGCGCTGAGGCGCAAATTGCAAGCGCTGAAAGCCAGGTTTCACAGGCACAGGCCCAGGTCGCACAGATCAAAGCCCAGCTCAGGCTTGCCGAACGAGAACTGGAACGTGCAAAACAACTGGTTGCCAAAGGCCATACCAGCCAGGAAGTTTTCGATACGCGCCTGAGCCAGCGCGATGTCGCGGCAGCCAATTTGTCGGCAGCCAAAGCCATGGTGGTCTCACGTGAGCGCAGCGTCGATGCAGCGCGTGCGGCCAAAGCCGAACTGCAAACCCAGATCGATGACACGATTCTCGTCTCGCCGACGATCGGGCGCATCCTGTATCGCCTGACCGAGCCGGGCGAAGTGCTGCCGGCCGGTGGTAAGGTGGTCACTCTCGTCAATCTCGCCGATGTTTACATGGAATTTTTTCTGCCGGCCGATGCCGCCTACAAGCTTGCAATCGGCTCCGATGCGCGGATCGTTATCGACGGAACGGATTTCGCCGTGCCGGCAAAGGTGTCGTTCGTGTCGCCTGAGGCGCAATTCACGCCAAAGCAAGTTGAAACACAGGATGAACGTGAAAAACTGATGTTCCGCATTAAAGTGCGTGTTCCGTCTTCTCTCGTTCAAAAACACATCGATTTTGTCAAGACGGGTATCCGTGGTGTGGCTTACGTTCGCCCAGGTCTTGATCCACCCGCCTGGCCGGCATGGCTGGAGAGACGTTTTGAGCCGCCAACCCGCCAGAGTGCCGCCAAGCCGTCAGAATAAAGGGGCGCAATCGTGAATTCATCTTCTCGATTGGTTGTTGCAGCGCACAATATTACTCATCGCTATGGCAGAACGGTTGCCCTTGACAATATCACCCTCGAAGTGCCTGCTGGTACGGCCGTTGGCCTTATCGGGCCGGACGGCGTTGGCAAATCGACACTGATGGGGCTCATCGCCGGCGCCCGCCGGCTGCAGCAGGGCAGCCTGCACGTTCTCGGTGGCGAACTTTCACTAGCCACAGAGCGTAATCGCGTTGGCCCACGCATTGCCTACATGCCGCAGGGGTTAGGCAAAAACCTTTACGCTGACCTCAGTATCTTCGAAAATCTCGATTTTTTTGGCAAATTATTTGGCCAGGCCGCAGCCGAACGCAAGATGCGTATTAAACGGCTCACCGAGGCGACGGGACTGCATCCCTTTCTCAGCCGGCCGGCCCGCAAACTCTCTGGTGGAATGAAGCAGAAGCTTGGCCTGTGCTGTGCCTTGATACACGATCCCGACCTGCTTATTCTCGATGAGCCTACAACTGGTGTCGATCCATTATCGCGCCGTCAGTTCTGGGAACTTATTACCAAGATCCGTGCCGAGCGTCCGGCCATGAGCGTTCTTGTTTCGACGGCTTATATGGACGAGGCGGCAGATTTTGACTGGTTGATTGCCATGAATGAAGGCCGCGTGATTGGCACTGGCAAACCGGACGAGCTGATGGCACGCACCGGCACCGAGGATCTTGAAGCAGCCTATGTCGCGCTGCTGCCTGGCGGCCACAGTGAGCGTGTGACAGTACGCGCACTGCCGCCCAGACCGATGCAGAGCGGTCAACCGGCGATTGCGGTAAGCGGTCTGACACGCCGTTTTGGCGGCTTTACCGCTGTTTCGAACGTCGATCTGACAATTGAACGCGGTGAAATCTTCGGTTTTCTGGGGTCGAACGGTTGCGGCAAGACGACGACAATGAAAATGCTGACCGGCCTGCTGCCGCCGAGTGAAGGCCGGGCTTATCTGTTCGGCAGCGAGGTCGATGCCGGTAGTAACGCAATGCGCCGGCGCGTCGGTTACATGTCGCAATCCTTCTCGCTCTATGGTGAACTGACGGTGCGCCAGAATCTCGAATTGCACGCCCGGCTGTTCCAACTTGACAATGAGACGGCGGCGGCACGTATCCACGATCTTGCGCATCGTTTCGACCTTGCTCTTCACATGGATGATGCATCCGACAGTTTGCCGCTCGGCCTGCGCCAGCGCCTTTCACTGGCCGTCGCAATCCTACATGAGCCTGAAATGCTCATCCTTGACGAGCCAACATCCGGGGTGGATCCACTGGCTCGTGACCGTTTCTGGGATCTTTTGATCGAGCTTTCACGCAGGGATGGCGTCACAATTTTCATCTCGACACACTTTATGAATGAGGCAATGCGTTGCGATCGCATTTCACTGATGCATGCCGGCGAGGTGCTGGCGATGGGAACACCGGCAGAGCTGATTGAAAAACGAGGTGCCAGCTCGCTTGAAGAAGCATTCATTGCCTGCATGAGCGATGCAATCGGCCCTCCCGCATGCGCTGATCGCGCCGGTATAGCTGAGGCACCTGCCATACCATTAAGCAAACCAGAAGAAAATAACGCATCCGGCCGGCAGATAACACGGCTGAGTATGAGCAGAGCACTGGCATATAGCTACCGGGAGACCAAAGAACTGCTGCGCGATCCGGTGCGGCTGATTTTTGCTTTTATCGGCAGCACGATACTGCTGTTCATTTTTAGCTATGGTATCACGACGGATGTTGATCGCTTGAAATTTGCAGTTTTCGATGGCGATCGCAGCCCGATGAGCAGGGCTTATATCAATGAGTTCCGTGGCTCCCATTACTTCGACGATGGACGGGAAGTAACGGCATCGCAAGAACTTGCCAGGCTTCTCACAACGAATGCCGTGGCTGTTGCAATTGAGATTCCGCCAGCATTCGGCCGTAATATCGTACGCGGTGCCAGGCCGATGACATCGATCTGGATCGATGGAGCAAATACCACCCGTGCCGCAAGCATGGTGTCTTACGTTCAGGGCGTACACGAACGCTTTGTCCGAACAGGCGCGGTCCAGGCCGGCAATACTGCGCAAATTGAAGTGCCAGTCTTGCTTGAGATGCGCTTTCTCTATAACCCGGCGTTCGAGAGCATTTATGCCATTGCACCGGGCGTACCGGCGATGTTGTTGATCTTGTTCCCGTCGATCCTGATGGCGGTCAGTATTGCGCGGGAAAAGGAAATAGGCACCATCACCAATTTCTATGTGACACCGACACGGCGGATCGAATTCCTGGTGGGCAAGCAATTGCCATACATCGCAATGGCAATGCTCAACTTCGCCATCATGACACTTGCTGTTATCTGGGTCATTGGTGTGCCTCTCAAAGGCAGCTTTGTCACGCTTATGCTGGGTGCGCTGCTCTACGGGGCCGTGACAACCGGCATCGGCCTTGTCATTGCAACGTTTGTTTCAAACCAGTTTGCAGCCGTGTTCGCCGCGGCGATTGTAACAATGATGCCGACCATACAATTTTCCGGTTTCCTGCAACCTGTTTCGACGCTTGAAGGCGGTGCCCGGCTGATGGGCCTGTTTTGGCCTACGACATATTACATGCACATGAGCGTGGGTGTATTTACCAAAGGGCTTGGCATGGCAGATTTAAGGTTCGATATGTTGGCGCTGGCCGCGTTCATTCCGCTGTTCATCGCCATCGCCGTGCTCGGCCTCAACAAGCAGGAGCGTTAAAGGCGCCATAACCTGTGATATTGTGAGTAATCCGGGTGTTCTGACCCGTCATTTTAGCTGATACAGACCACCAGGTTTTAAGTGATATAGCCCCCTACGCCCAGATTGCCTCACCTTTGCGCATGATAAGGATCTTATCCTGCGGGACAGGAAGTTCCGTCACATCTCTCGCTGTTATATTGAGAAAATGTTCTCGAAAAGCGCGGCTGACGCCGCCGTGGGAAACAACCACCGTATCCTGCTCGAGCGTGGCAAGCCAATCGCCGACGCGGGTTGCAAGGTCAGCATAGCTCTCGCCTCCCTCGGGCCGCCAGTTATATGGATCAGCAGCGCGTTGTGCCGTGACTTTCGCATCGAGCGAGGCAAAGTCGGACCAATGACGCCCCTGCCAGGTGCCAAAATTAATTTCTTTCAGGCGATCATCGGTTTGGTAGCCAGTGTGAGGTAAACCAACGATCTCACGGATAATTTCCATCGTCTGACGGCAGCGCTTAAGAGGGCTTGCAATAAAGTGCTGGCTGCAAATGTCTGGTCGCAGGTCTTTAAGACGGCGGCCATTATCAGCTGCTTGCATACGGCCGGTCTCGTTGATTTCAATGTCAATCTGGCCTTGAATGCGACGTGCAAAGTTCCAATCCGTTTGACCATGGCGGACAAAATAGACTGTAAGGCCATCTTTCATTCTTGCGCCCTAACCGGCTTTGGCAAGATGTCGGGCGCTTCTTCGTTCTTCATGCCCTGGACGTGATAACCACAGTCAACGTGGTGGATTTCACCGGTGACAGCACGCGACAAACCCGACAGTAGATAAAGTCCTGCCGCGCCGACGTCTTCGATTGTCACGTTGCGGCGCATTGCTGAATTGTATTCATTCCATTTGAGGATGTATCGGAAGTCGGAAATGCCGGACGCAGCAAGGGTCTTGATGGGACCAGCGGATATCGCGTTGACCCGGATGCCGTTTTTACCGAGATCGGCGGCCAGATAACGAACGCTTGCTTCCAGTGCTGCTTTAGCGACACCCATGACATTATAATGCGGCATCACTTTTTCGGCGCCGTAATATGTCAGAGTTATAATTGAACCACCATCACTCATTAAGTGTTCAGCCCGCTTGGCAAGCGCGGTCAGCGAGTAGCAGGAAATGAGCATTGTCTGGCTGAAATTGGCTTCAGTCGTATCGACGTAGCGGCCATCCAACTCTTTTTTGTCGGAAAACGCAATGGCGTGCACGAGAAAATCGAGCTTGCCCCAGCGCTCCTTAAGGCTGGAAAACACCATATCCATCGATGCCGCATTTGTGACATCGCACGGCAAAATGAGTTCTGAGCCCAGTTCGGCGGCAAGCGGCTCCACTCTCTTTTTCAGAGCCTCACCCTGATAAGTAAGGGCCAGAGTTGCTCCCTGGGCAGCTACTGCCTGGGCTATTCCCCAGGCTATAGAACGATTGTTGGCAACCCCCATAATCAGGCCGTGTTTGCCAGCCATCAGATTACCAGCTGGAATGCCAGATTGATCGTTGTCGGTTGACATCAGTTCTGGGTCCTTATCCTGCCCAAGCATTCGTATATTCTACATGGAACGTTCATGTTGTTTCAGATGGATAGGGCGGCGTCAGAAAAACGCAAGTTCAAATCTATAGTCTAGCCTGCGTCCGTATGGCAAATCAATAAAATAGCATCAACCGATTGCAGGCAAGACATATAAGTTTGTATCCAGCGCTGTTCATACAGACCTTGGCGTCAGCCTTCAAGGCCCCAAACGCCATCATGATGGCGGCATGCGATACCTTCAGCGGTTTGCGACAAGATTTCAGAGGTCAGTGTGATCTCTACATGGCGGCACACACGATTTCTGTTGTCCTTGAATGAGAAGGTCGGTCTGACAACAACTTCAAGATGGCACATTTCACAGCGCCATGCATGTGCTGCACCATCGGCAACGCTGCTCAGCGCAATATGAATAACTTCCAGGGTTGCGATTTCATCGGCTGATGTCAGTTTGCTGTAACGCGACAATTCAGGCGCACCAGTCGGCATAGCTCCATGATTGGTGGTGTCACCGTTCTTGACAGCATCCACGTTTGCGCTGATCGCTGACAAAGATTGGTTGAACGAGGCGAGACATATGACAGAGATTACCGCAGCAGCGGCAAAACCGGCGGCGATACTGGTTGTACAACGCATGAAACTTAAAACTCCGTAACTTCAACGCACAGCCGCGAACAATGCTTGAAGGCCTTTGTTCGATGTTTGAGCGAGCATGCTTTCCAGTTTCGCGAAATAGAGTTAATATCAACTGAAGCCGCAACGTTTTAGACGTGCGCTCACAACAAACCGGGATTAAAACGTGGAGCAGCCCCCTCAGGACCATGAAACGACACAATCAGGCGAGGACTTTTCCTCTGCCGACGAGCCATTCGATTTATTCGTCAACTGGATGGCGGATGCAACGGCCAAGGAAATCAACGATCCAAATGCCATGGCACTGGCAACCGTAGATGATAGCGGATTGCCAAATGTTCGTATGGTATTGTTAAAGGGGCTTGATGGCGCTGAAGCCAGCGCGCAGCGTGGTTTTGTTTTTTACACAAACTACGAAAGCGCCAAGGGCCGCGAGTTGCTGGCTCATAAGCAGGCGGCTCTGTTGTTTCACTGGAAATCGCTGCGCCGGCAGGTGCGTATTCGCGGCACCATCGCCTGCGTGTCCGATACAGAGGCCGATGAATACTTTAAAAGCCGGCCGCGCGGCAGCCGCATCGGTGCATGGGCCTCGCAGCAATCGCGCCCTCTGGACAGCCGCTTCGCGCTTGAAAAAGCGGTGGCGGCCTACACGGTCAAATTCAATATTGGCCCCATTCCGCGCCCTCCCCACTGGTCGGGCTTCCGCCTCGTGCCGCTTGAAGTCGAATTCTGGCAGGATCGCCAGTTCCGCCTGCACGACCGGATTCTCTTTTGCCGGCTCTCTCACGGCGATGCGTGGAGCAAACAGCGGTTATTTCCCTGATTGCCGAAAAGCTCTTAAAATTCAGCTTTGGCGCGGCGTTCAGCCATGGTTCATAAGAGTTGGTGAAAATGAGTTTGATGACGGAGGTTTGATACCCGCATCCAGACGCCACAGAATGTCGCTACGGCGCTGATCGGTAAACATAAAGAAAGGTTTAAGATGATCTCATTTTTCAAGTGCGCTGCAGCCAGGATACTTGTTGGTGCTCTGCTCGTTATCGCCGGTGCTGCCGGTTATGCACAGGCTGCTGCACCTGCGGGTGCTTCTCAGGCAGCCCAAAGCGTTCTGCCTGCAATGCCAAGCCTGGTTGAGAAAGTTCACGGTTGCCATCGCGGTGTCCGGGTCGGTCCGGCAACTGGTATTCGCCATCGCCACGTTGGCCATAATTGCGTGTGGGTGCGGGCGTCAGCGCGCAATGCATGCGCACGCTGGCTCCATATCTGCCGTAACCGGTGCCTTGACTTTGGTGCTCCAAACATGCGCTATTGCATAAGACGTTGCTTTGCCAGAAATGCGCCAGGCTATTGCTTATGATTTTGCCAGCCTGATTTTCACGGATGAGGCAATTGTTAACAATTGCCTCATCACGCGTCCGCACGAGCGGAATTGCCGCATACGGCTCCCGCGTTGAATGTTTGACGACAAAGTTTATCTCTCCTGCGGCCAGGAATGAAGGATTTTCTTGCGGGCGGAGCTATGCGTCGGTGTGCATTCCATCAGCATCCATGGGAATGCACTCTTCTCACTATGCCGCCGTTCTTCCATGATTTCCCTTAGCTTCGCCTGTATGCGATCCTGCCGGTCAACCGCCCACATATCCCCTTGTTTGCTGAACCTAAAGCCCGGATCAAGAGCGGGACAGGCCACTATGGGCGCCCACCAAAATAAACGCTTCAATTGTCCGAGCCAAAGCCTCATATCGCGGGCTATTTCTCACTAAAATTGAAGCGTTTATTTTACTGGGAACCCTATGTCGCCGCTGGGCAGATTTTCCACCGGTGTTGACACCTTTACTATAAAGCAGAAAATAATATCTCAATAGCACAGCCATTGCTGTTTTTTTGATGATGCAGCACACGATCTCTGCGGTTTGCAGGAAACGAAAATGGATCGGCAGGTGGTTTTATCATTTCACTTTGGGCAAGGCGTGGATTGATATCCGCCATCGGTGCCCCTCAGACATCCGCCTGCTCAGCGTGTGCTTCCAGCGTATCGGAGAGGAGATATTCAGCAATGATGCAATTTTACATGGCGCCAGGCTCCTGCTCGACGGGGATCCACATTCTTCTTGAGGAACTTGGCCTGCTTTTCGGAGCAAATATCCTCAATCTGCCCAATGGCGATCATGTGACGGATGAGTTCAGGGCCATTAACCCTAAATGCACCATCCCGGTTATGGTACTGGAAGATGGGGAAGCGTTAACGGATTTTGCGTCCATTGCCTGGTGGCTCGCCATGCGTTATCCCCAACAGCGTCTTTTGCCGCGCAATCCATTGGATCAGGTCCGTGCTTTGGAATGGATCAACTATGTCACCCAGTTTATCCATGGTCAGGGCTTTACACGCATATTCACCCCAGAAAAATATGTCATCAACGATGGCGATGAGGACGCGATCAAGGCACGCGGACATGAACTGGTGGCGCAGGGTTTTGGGATTGTGGAGCAGCATCTGGGGAAGATTGAAAACCCCAGCTACGTCTTCGACCATTTCTGCATCGCCGATGCGGCTCTTTTCTATGTGGAGTTCTGGGCGGATCATCTGAATATGCCGTTGCCAGGCGGTTGCCGTCAGCATTTTGATCTTATGTGCCGCCGTCCCGTGGTCAAGCGGGTTCTGTATGAAGAAGGATACCGCCTGGCCACAGTGTCCGATCCGCTCTGATTTCAAATCAGGATCATCGAGAAAGGGCCGTATGGCCTAATCTATCATAAGAGATCCACCGGCTTTGCCGGGAAGGCAGTCAGAGTTCGACGTTTCCTGCAGTCCATCGAGGAGCTCCAGTCATAAGCAACCACGCACATGACGAGGAATTTCAACGATGGACAGCACCAAGAGTTTAAGTCATACGCGTTGGGACCGCGAATACATGTGTTGTGTTCATTTCCAAATGCCGGAGGAAAAGATTTTATCTGCAACTTATGCAACATCTCGGCGAAGTCTTTCATCAATTGGTGTCTCAGAAGCAAAGCAGAATTTCTGCTGTGTCCCCTTTTGTGACACATGCACGGCGCGCATGAGACACATTGCACGTCACGACCTATATGAAACTTCTGATTTTATTGGACTTTCTGGAGGCCACGCCCGGAATCGAACCGGGGTATACGGATTTGCAGTCCGCTGCGTCACCACTCCGCCACGTGGCCTTCCCGAACGCGGCAGATGTGTTAAACTCAGCCGCGTGATGTCTCGAACACACAATGATGAGTGGAAGAAATCCAGCTTGTCTGTTCAAGAGAACATCAT
Organism: uncultured Hyphomicrobiaceae bacterium; assembly: GCA_963922535.1. GTDB lineage: Bacteria > Pseudomonadota > Alphaproteobacteria > Rhizobiales > Hyphomicrobiaceae > Tectiglobus. The sequence continues at coordinate 12,372 of CAWUIN010000008.1, forward strand.
GTATCACACGTCACGTTGATTAGGCAAACAATTCGTGCACAATAATTGAAGCGCGGCGATATGAAATGCGAGGGCAACGGATATGGTTGACACGGAATTACAACGGCTCAACATGGTGGAAAGTCAGGTCCGCCCCAGCGATGTGGTAGATCGGCGCATCCCCGTCGCGATGCGCACGATTGAGCGCGAGCGCTTCGTACCCGAAGCCAACCGTACCCTTGCTTACAGGGATGAGACGATCGGCATCGGCAACGGCCGGGTGCTGCTGCCACCACGCATCCTGGCCAAAATGATCCAGAGCCTGGAGCTTGGCGACAACGATCTTGTGCTGGATATTGGCTGCGGCACCGGATACAGCACCGCGGTTCTGTCCTGCATCGCCCAGACGGTTGTCGGCCTGGAAAGCGATAGCGAGCTTGCCGCGCAGGCAACCGCTGCAATCGCAGGCGCGGGGATTGACAACACCGTCATTGTCGAGGGGTCGCTGCCGCTGGGCCACGCTGCAGAGGGGCCCTACGATGCCATTCTTCTTAACGGCGCCGTTCACGATATTGGTAACGCGCTGCTGGACCAGTTGAAAGATGGTGGACGTATGGTTGCCGTTCAAATTGAAGATGGCTATGGACGCGCCAGGCAATGGCGAAGATTTGACAGCTATTTTGACGGGCGCACGGTGTTTGACGCCGTGGCTCCTGTTCTGCCAGGCTTTGAGCGTGCTCCCAGCTTCGTATTCTGATTTTACACGCACGTTGCCGATGATCCGGATATCGCCGCCGCTGCCGGTTTAGCTGTTTGATGCTGAGTTAAAAAAACATCAAACCGGCAGCTTAATAAGAGCCGGTATTCCAGATCTGCGAACTTGTCGTGCAATTCAGATCGCAGCGTATATACTCAGGTAATCGGGTGATTTCCAGATAAACTTGCGTAATCGAAACGTTGGCGGAGAGTAAAAATGCAAAAGTACGTCATTCTCAAGGATCGCAACCGTACACCCTCTCCTGCTTATAAGTTGGGCGCAATGACGCTTGGCTTCCCCAGCGGCCTGTCATTGGGGCATGCTCTCGATTCACCACCCGAGCCATCTATTGAAACGCACACACTAAGTGCTGCAGAAGCAAAGTCTGAGGTACGCAATCCGGAAACCGTTGAGATTGCAGCTGTTATGCCGACTAAGCTTATTAGGCCGATCGATCTGGATCTCGTTCCTACAGCCCCGGCACCTCAAGCATCAAGTTCGCACACATGGGGTGTGGAAGCTGTTAAGGCGCACAATTCTCCGTTCAACGGGTCTGACGTGACAGTCGCTGTCCTTGATACAGGGATTGACAAAAACCATCCCGCCTTTGCTGCTGTTGCACTTGAAGAAAAGGATTTTTCCGGCTCAGGCAATGGCGATATCGACGGCCATGGAACGCATTGTGCCGGTACGATATTCGGCCGCGATATCAATGACAAACGTATTGGCGTTGCACGTGGCGTCAACCGTGCCTTGATCGGAAAAGTGCTGGCTGACGATGGTGGCGGCAGTTCGGAAATGTTGTTTGATGGAATGAACTGGGCAGTTGAGCGCGGCGCCAATATCATTTCCATGTCGCTGGGGTTTGATTTTCCCAGGTTTGTCGCAAGCCTGATCGACAGCGGTGTGCCAAGTGATATTGCGACATCAATTGGCCTTGAGGGGTACCGCGCCAACTTACGAATGTTTGATGCAATCATGGATATGTTTCGTTCGCTCGCGTCATTTGGCCGAGGTGTCGTTGTGGTTGCTGCAGCCGGAAACGAAACGCGCAGAAATATTGACCCCTACTTCGAAGTGGGCGCATCGGTCCCGGCAGCAGCTTTCGGTGTCATCTCTGTCGGCGCGCTGCAGCAATCGGGTGAGGCGCTGCGTATTGCAAACTTCTCCAACACCAATCCAACCTTAAGTGCGCCAGGTGTCAATGTCCTGTCAGCCAGATCAGGCGGCGGATTAGTGCCTTTGAATGGTACAAGCTTGGCATGTCCGCACGTCGCTGGCGTCGCCGCATTATGGTGGGAAAAGATGGCGAAGAACAGTCCCGCACCTTCAATCGCAGGCACTGTGAAGGCCAAGCTGACTGCTAACTCAAGATTAGATGTTATTTCGCCTGAGACGGATGTAAATGATCGCGGCGCAGGCGTTGTGACAGCTCCGCTCAACTAGTGGGCCAGTAAAATAAACCTTTTAATTTTCTGGCCCAAATCGGCATATGGCAGGCCATTACCAGTTGAAGTTTAAGTCAAGCTTGCCGAATATGCCGCCATCGTGTGTGATGCTGGCATCAGGGCCGGCACCTTCGTCAGATTGCCAGAAATCGACGGTTTTGACGCGCAGTGTTTCCGTGCAAGAGTTTGAACAATAAACCCAGCTTCCACCAGGCAATTGCACCTGCCTGCCCAGCTGTGTCTGGCGCACGCGACCGCGCACGGTGCCATTGCCGAATTCACTTTCGGCGATTACGTAACTGCCGGGATAAATTTTATCTCCGCGACGGCCGCTTGCTTTAAGAGGTGCAGCGACTGTTACAAGCGCAAATACGGCAATTAAGCCTGTGGCAGCAAGGATTTTTTTCATTGTTCCGCATCTCCGTCATGTCATGCAGAGCCAGTATGTCAGGCATTCAAAATATGTGGTTTAGGACATTCTAAGGTTTAGAAGGCCTTAGCGAGATATAGTTTGTCCTCGCTAAGGCTGAACTTGTTAAGCGCAGAAGTGGCGCTCAAATAATTCGTGGGCGTAGCGTAGGTGCAACAGTCAGGGCCAAAATAAATCGTTTACTTCGTGAAAGATAATGTCATACCTTTAAAAGTTCCGAAAGCTCCGGTCATCTTAACCTCCTGCATGGTATCGCTGTAGGTGACATCCATTGCCGTTTCGATGCCCCCGGTCGCCGTCAGTGAAATTACACCAGGTTTGAAAGTACCGGAAATCTCTCCTTCTGCATTAAAGTTACGCTCTTCCCATGAGCCAGTCACGCGTTGGCCATCAAGCGAAAGCTGCGAGCGAAATTCAAATTTGTAGCTTGTGGATGCGCAGCGTACAGCCATTCCTAATTTCTGTCCGCCATCCTTCGGGTTGTAATACGCAAGGCAGCGCAGAACCTCGGATGATCCATCGTCAAGCCTTAGCCTGCCAGACCCTTTCCAGGATCCATTGATAGAACTGAAATTTGCAGCCCAGGCGCTCGAGCGCGCGAAAGGCAACACTTCGATTGACGGCACAGCAAAAGTCGCTATGGCGATGCTGGCGAGTAAAGAAAAAATCCGCACTTAAACAAACCTCCAATTTTATGAATGGCTGATATACGGTCGTATTACGACGTAACGAAGACAATAGATTATTTGAGAAACAGCTCTGCGATGAGGTCAAGATCAATGCAACTGACATTATTAGAAATGAGCGGTGGTTATTCCGGTGAAGTTGCTAAAAAGATGCATGTCCGGCGCCACGTCCTATCGCAAAGTGGACCATCTGCTCAGTGTCTTTGCCGCCGATGAAGCGCTGATCCTGGGCCATCTGCAATCGATGACAAGAGCAATGAGATTCTTCGCAAGCGCCCGAGATCATTTCCCGCCGCCCGGATACGACACAGGTTGGGCTGGCAGGTGAATTTGAACTGGGTGCGGCAAGCGTCGACGCTTTGGTTGCCGTCCTGAGCGACGCGGTTTGTTTGAGTACTGTCCAGACGTAACTAATCGAAGAGCGAAGGCGCTTGAACTTACGCCAGAGGCAAGCGCTGTGGTGCACAAACTGGACAATAATGGCCAAATCATCCGAGATCTCATTATCGGCGGGCCATTCAGACATTAATTGGCCACTCTTAATAGCAATTTCCTTAAAATCAGGAATAAGCTGCCTCAAATGTCTAGTGGCCTGTATCACTTAAAATGTTGGGTTAAAATTTCTTGAAAAAGCTGATTTTCTTGAATTCTGCAGCTGTTGAACCCGACATTTTAAGTGATACAGACCACTAGTTGCCATAAACGACGACAATTCGCTTGCTGGCATATTGACTGATCACGATATCGTGCGCGCCGTGCACGAAGGCAAAGGGCGGATTAAAAAGCAAATTGTTGCGAATTGGATGTCACCAAATGTCGTGACCTGCTCAACCGACATTAAATTCGTAGAAGCTCTTAAAATCATGGGGATGCATCGTATCCGCCATCTTGTTGTTGTGGAAGATGAACGCCCGGTCGCAATTCTGCCTATTCGCGAGGTTCTGTCGCAAATCCATCAGGATGACAAATTAGAGATAAATGTTCTCCGCGATATGGCGATAGCTTTGCGCGCAGCACTCGTCTAACCCGCATTATTTTCAATTCAAAGGGGCGTGAGTTGCGCCCTTCCTATTTCGTTCACAGTCTCGTTTGCAGCGGCGTGAGAAGAACCTGTATGGCTGAGGTTCATTCAGCTTGATTTTTGTTCTGTGAATCAATCTGCATTCGATCGGTCATTCAGCAGCCGTTTGACTTGCCGCAAGCTTTTGCATGCGTTGAGTTCGAAGGCCGGGCAAGCATCGACAATTCAACTTCACTGCAAAGACAGTGCGATAACCATCGCAGCGATTGCGGCGATCCATGAAGCTACAATGCGCAAGCTAAGCTTGATCCAGAAGAAATTCCATCGACCAGTGATCAATGCCACCGTGAAGTAAGTGGCCAGTAGGCCAAGACACGTACCAATGGCTCCTCCGGCAATCGCATATGCCTGCATTGACCAGAGAGCAGGTGCTGGCGCGAAGAACACGCCTGCGAAATAGCCTGTCATTACAGCAATAACAGTCGCCGCAGATCGAGGCAATTGCACGCCGCTGGCTGCCCAGAGCGCTGCAATAACCGTTAACGATAACAAAGGTAGAATAGGGTGAATGTAGACTCTCCAGGCCAGGATGCCGGTCAATCCTCCGGCAATCCCGAGTATCAAGAACAGCCATGTTTGCCTGATGGGGACATCTTTGTTGAGCCCGAGCAGTAAGCCAACAGAGATCAGCACCAAAGGCATGGGCATCTCTGTCAGGGTGTGCAAAGCGGCGAAATAGATGCCGATGGGCCCTGGCGTAAGACCGTGAGCAAATGCCGGAAAAGCGAATGTGGACGCTGTAATGGTAACAAGCGTCCGAGGCAGCCTCATGCGATGCCCGACAAGAATGTGACACCTGCAAGCGCGATGAGACCGCCGCCTGTGCGTACGGCAATTTTACCAAGGTCCCATCGGGCGAGTAGACCAAAGACAATACCGGTGACGTGAAGCAGGCCGGTGGCGATAACGAAGCCCGTTGCATAGGCATAAGCGTCAGCGGCTGCCGGCAATTCGGTGCCGTGCGCATGGCCGTGGAAGATCGCAAACGCTGCGACGATTAGTGCCGCGATCCAGAGGGGCGGCTTTAGGGCAAATGCTACGCAAAGGCCCAGGACAACAGCTGATAGTGCGATCCCAATCTCGACCGAAGGAACGGGAACTCCAATGATGCCGAGTATCCCGCCGAATGCCATGACGACTGGAAAAACGATCGGCAAAAGCCATATGGCGGGGGCTCCGAGAAATGCGCCCCATAATCCAACGGCCACCATGGCGACAACATGATCCAAGCCGGAAATCGGGTGTGACAAACCGCTGATGAAGCCGCCTGTGAGCCCGCCCTGCGTGTGTGCTATTGCCGGCCCTGTTAGCAGAAGCTGTATCAGCAAAATAGTAAGAATTGATCGCGCCGAATAAAGCATGATTCCCTCATTAATCTTATCCGATGCCGGGGCCGCGATAGATACGGTCCCGTATCGCCGTTATTTTAATACGGATCACGTGCATGACTTGAATTTTCGCGACGAGATGCATTTGTATTTTTGAAACGCTGCTTTTTATTTGCACGAATAGAAGCAAATTACTGGCTGGTCAAATCAAACGGTGAAGAGCTGAAGGGTGTGAATTCAGCCACTTACGCTCTACTTCAAAAGCTTTAAAGCAACTTACGCATTCAAGCTGCTCCAAAGCTGATTTGTCTTTCACACATTGAAATTTGTCTTTCACACATTGAAAATAGCTCGGTTCAATTAATAGGTTTGCGAATGAGAAGTTTACATAAAGTACATCTAGCCTGCAGATGAAGCTTGGGAACGAATATCGTGATGGTATCTGAGTTTGTGGTAGTAATTGTGCTATGTGTGCAAATCAGACTGCTCAAAGACACTGCATTGCACCTCTTGGTGGGCGTCCTAAGTGGTGAGAGGGAAGCAGCTGCTTTGCCTCCCACCCTTGGCTGCCGCAGCCTGCCGTGCTGCCCTGTCCTGCACCTAGCCCCCTGCCTACATGTGCAACGGCCGTTTATCGACAGCTAATGCCGCTTCCTTGACGGCTTCGGTGAGCGTTGGATGGGCGTGGCAGGTGCGCGCCAAGTCTTCCGCCGAGCCGCCGAACTCCATAATTACGCTAGCCTCGGCGATCAGTTCGCCGACGTGTGGCCCGATCATGTGGGCGCCGAGGATGCGGTCCGTTGAAGCATCAGCTAGGATCTTTATGAAACCATCAGTGGTACGGTTGACCTTGGCGCGGCCATTGGCGGTGAATGGAAACTTGCCGGACTTGTAGGCGATGCCAGCTTCCTTGAGTTCTTCTTCCGTACGCCCAACCGAAGCCACCTCCGGATTAGTGTAGATGACGCTGGGAATGACGTTGTAATTAACGTGCCCGGCCTGACCGGCAAGATACTCGGCCACGCCAACGCCTTCATCCTCTGCTTTGTGCGCCAGCATAGGCCCTGGGATAACGTCGCCAATCGCGTAGATTCCGCTCACCGACGTCTGCCAGTGGGCGTTGACTGGAATGCGACCGTGTTCGTCCTTTTCGATGCCGACGACTTCAAGGCCAAGCCCTTCAGTATAGGGAACCCGCCCAATTGAGACGAGAACAACGTCCGCTTCGATGGTTTCCGCCGCGCCGCCGGCTGCCGGCTCAACGGTGACGGTGTGACCGTTGGGGCCAAGCGGCGAGACGCTGGTGACCTTGGTGCCGAGCTTGAAATTCATACCCTGCTTTTGCAGTATCCGCTGGAATTGCTTGGCCACCTCGCCGTCCATGCCGGGAATGATGCGATCGAGGAATTCGACGACGATGACCTCGGCGCCAAGGCGGCGCCATACCGAGCCAAGCTCCAGCCCTATTACACCTGCGCCGATCATCAGCATTTTCTTGGGAACTTGCGGCAACTCAAGCGCGCCAGTGGAGGAGACGATGGTTTTTTCGTCGATCTCAATACCGGGCAGGCGAGCGATGTCGGAGCCGGTGGCGATGACGATATTTTTAGTCTCGAGCGTTTGCGTTTCACCCTCTGGCGAGGTGACCTGAACCTGGCCAACCGCCACAATCTGGCCGGTGCCGTGAAAAGTATCAATCTTGTTCTTTTTCAGGAGAAAACCGACGCCATCGACGTTGCCTTTCACGCCGTCTGCCTTGAACGCCATCATCTTGGCAAGGTCGAGAGACGGTGACACCTTGATGCCCATGTCGGCAAAGCCGTGGTTTGCCTCATCGTAAAGTTCGGAAGCATGCAGAAGCGCCTTGGAAGGAATGCAGCCGACATTGAGGCAGGTGCCGCCATGGGTTGCGCGTTTTTCGATCACGCCAACTTTCATGCCGAGCTGTGCGGCACGGATAGCGCAGACATAACCGCCAGGGCCTGTGCCGATTACAATGAGGTCATAGGACATGGGTACCAATCCATTTTTCGTTTCTGGCGGATCAGCATGATCACCATGCCAACCAGCATTTGTATGGTTGTCTTCACAAGACAAAGAGCCCTTTTGACTGGGCTCAAATCTTGTTTATTATGCGTTGATCAAAGCTCTAGCAGGAAGCGCTGCGGATCTTCCAGATATTCCTTAACCCGCACCAGGAATGTCACAGCCTCCTTGCCGTCAACAACGCGGTGGTCATAGCTGAGTGCCAGATACATCATCGGCCGGGCTTCAATGCTGCCGTTCTTGAGAACCATGGGGCGCTTCTCAATCCGGTGCATGCCAAGAATGCCAGACTGTGGTGCGTTAAGGATCGGCGTTGACATCATCGAGCCGTATACGCCGCCATTGGAGATCGTGAACGTGCCGCCTTGCATTTCCTCGATGCCGAGTTTGCCATCCCGTGCGCGTTTGCCGAAATCGCCGATTGCCATTTCGATTTCCGCCAGGCTCATGCGGTCAGCTTCGCGGACAACCGGTACGACGAGACCTTTTTCGGTACCGACGGCGACACCGATGTGGTAGTAGTTTTTGTAGATCAGATCCTGGCCGTCAATTTCGGCGTTGACGGCTGGAATTTCCTTTAGCGCCTGGATCGAGGCTTTGACAAAAAAGCCCATAAAGCCGAGTTTGATGCCGTGACGGCGCTCAAACAGATCTTTGTAGTCGGCGCGCATTTTCATCACCGCGCTCATGTCGACATCGTTGAACGTCGTCAGCATTGCTGCCGTATTCTGTGCGTCCTTGAGGCGACGCGCAATGGTCTGGCGCAGGCGTGTCATGCGGACCCGCTCCTCGCGTACTGCGTCGTTCGGTTGAGCCGGGGCGCGGGCCTGCTGGGATGGTGTCGGCGCAGGCGCCAGAGATTGGATTGCAAGTGATGCAGGTGCGGGCGATCCGGCCAGAGCATCTTCCTTCAGGACCTGGCCACGCACACCAGAACCTGCGATACTGGCAGGGTCGATGCCGCGTTCCGTCAGTATTTTCGAGGCAGCAGGAGAGGGCGGCATTGCCGGGCCGGCATGCGCCGGTTGTGGCGCGGTAGCAGCCGGTGCAGCAGCAGGAGAAGCTGGCGCCGCTGCGGCAGTTCCAGGGGCAGCGCCTTCGCCCTCATTGACATGGCCAAGGATCGCGCCAACCTCGACGGTCTCGCCCTCTGCAACCGAAATAGCTCCCATGACACCGGCTATCGGGGCCGGCACTTCAACCGATACCTTATCTGTTTCCAGTTCGCAAAGTGGTTCGTCGGCGGCAACTGCATCGCCCGGTTGTTTGAACCATTGTCCTACGGTCGCCTCGGTAACGCTTTCGCCCAATGTCGGCACCCGAATTTCAGTCGTCATAATAGTTTTCCCTTCCGCCCTGAAATTCGGGGCATGATGACTTGAGTTTGAGTTGCATCAGTCGCTGAGCCGCAAATGACGCTATCCATTCAACGCTGCCTCAACAAGGGCATTCTGTTCCTTGATGTGGCGTGAGAGCTGGCCTGTTGCCGTGGAGGCGGCCGGCGGCCGGCCTGCATACTGCGGCCGGCGGCTGCGCGCATCGACCTTTGTCAAAACCTTTTCGATAAAGGGCTCCACGAAAGTCCAGCAGCCCATATTTTGCGGTTCTTCCTGGCACCATATTACTTCGGCATGCGGAAAGCGACCAAGTTCGTTTACCAGTGCAACTTCCGGGAACGGATAGATCTGTTCGAGCCGCATCAGGTAGACATCGTCAATGCCCTTTGCTTCCCGCGCTTCAAGAAGGTCATAATAAACCTTTCCGGAACATAATACGACGCGACGGATCTTATCGTCAGTTTTGAGGTCAATCAGCGTACGGTCGCTTGGATGATGTGCTACATCCGCATCATCCCACAGTACCCTGTGGAATGTCGTATCGGGTGTCATTTCATGAAGGCTGGAGATCACGCGCTTATGACGCAGAAGTGACTTGGGCGTAAAGATAATCAGTGGCTTGCGGAAATTGCGATGCAGCTGACGGCGCAGGATATGGAAATAGTTGGCTGGCGTCGTACAGTTGGCAATCTGCCAGTTATCTTCCGCGCTAATCTGCAGATAACGCTCAATGCGTGCCGATGAGTGCTCCGGTCCCTGGCCTTCGTAACCATGAGGAAGCAGAAGGACAAGGCCCGACATTCGCAACCATTTGCTTTCGCCGGACGAGATAAACTGGTCAATGACCACCTGCGCACCATTGGCAAAGTCGCCGAACTGTGCCTCCCACAATGTCAGAGCGTTCGGCTCTGCCAGAGTATAGCCGTATTCGAAGCCGAGTACGGCCTCTTCCGACAGCATTGAATTGATCACCTCAAAGCGCCCCTGGTCAGGCGCCACAGAATTGAGCGGCGTGTAGCGTCGCTCTGTCTCCTGATCAATCAGAACGGAATGACGCTGAGAGAATGTTCCCCGCTCGACGTCCTGGCCAGAAAGACGCACTGGAAACTTGTCGTACAGCAGTGTGCCGAATGCAAGATGTTCGGCCATGCCCCAGTCTATTCCCTGGCCCTCATCGATCATCTGCCGGCGCTTGTCTATCAAGCGCACGACGGTGCGATGGGCCTGAAAATCGCCAGGCAGTGCCGTAATTCTGCGGCCAACTTCCTTAAGGACATTTATGTCAACGCCGGTTTGGCCTCGCCGGGCCTCGCCTTCGGCAAGGCCGATGCCAGACCATTTGCCGTCAAGCCAATCCGCCTTATTCGGTTTGTAGCTATCGGACGCTGCAAATTCAGTCTCCAGCATGGAGCGAAAGCCGCCCTGTACCTGATCAATTTCAACTGAAGACATAACGCCTTCATCCACCAGCTGCTTGGAATAGATATGATATGCCGTGGGATGCTTTTTGATCGTACGATACATGATCGGCTGCGTAAACATTGGCTCATCGCCTTCGTTATGGCCATGCCGACGGTAGCAGAACATATCGATAACAACCGGCTTTTTAAACTTCTGGCGAAATTCCGTCGCGACCTTGGCAACATAAACAACCGCTTCCGGGTCATCTCCGTTGACATGGAAAATCGGCGCTTCGATCATGCGTGCAACGTCTGAACAGTAAGGCGAAGAGCGTGAGAAGCGCGGGTTGGTCGTAAAGCCGATCTGGTTATTGATGACAAAATGGATGGAGCCGCCGGTCTTGTGTCCTTTAAGGCCGGAAAGGCCGAAACATTCAGCTACAACGCCCTGGCCGGCAAATGCAGCGTCGCCGTGGATCAGCAGCGGTAGAACTTGGGTGCGCTCAATGTCGCCGTGCTGGTCCTGCTTGGCGCGGACCTTGCCGAGCACGACTGGATCAACGATTTCAAGATGGCTCGGGTTGGCAGTTAGCGACAGGTGTACCTTATTCCCGTCGAACTCGCGATCCGATGAGGCGCCAAGGTGATATTTCACGTCGCCGGAGCCATTGATGTCGTCTGGCTTGAATGAGCCGCCGCCGAATTCATTGAAGATTGCCCGGTGCGGCTTGCCCATGACGTTGGCCAGCACATTAAGGCGGCCGCGGTGCGCCATACCGATGATGATTTCCCTGACGCCCAGTTGGCCGCCGCGCTTAATGATCTGCTCAAGAGCCGGCACCATCGCTTCGCCGCCTTCAAGACCGAAGCGCTTGGTTCCCTTATACTTGACTTCAGAGAATTTCTCGTAGGTTTCGGCTTCCATCAGCTTGTTCAGGATCGCCTTCTTACCTTCAACGGTGAATGAGATTTCCTTGTTCGGCCCCTCGATACGTTCCTGCAGCCAAGCCTTTTGCTCGGTTGTTGAGATATGCATGAACTCAACACCGATGTGATCGCAGTAGGTGCGCTCCAGAATAGTCATGATCTCGCGGATCGTGCCCATTTGAAGCCCCAGGACATTGTCAAGGAAAATGGGGCGGTCATAATCGGCCGGTGTAAAACCGTAAGTTTGCGGATCAAGCTCGCGGTGATCATTGGGTTCGGAAAGGTTCAGGGGATCAAGCTTCGCAGCCAGATGACCGCGCACACGATACGCTCTGATGAGCATCAGAATGCGGATCGAATCCTGCGTGGCGCGCAGCGAGGAGGCCATTGAAAGATCAACCCCGCCTTGTGCTGCGCGGGCTTGAAGCTTCTGGTGCAGTTGCTGCTCAAGCTGGCTGTAATCGCCGGTCAGAGCCGCCAGCGTTTCCTTGTTGTCGTCGCTGCTCAACTGATCTAGTGGAACAGCCCATGAAGGTCCGGCAGCTTCTGCAGTTGCATGGCCTTGCTCTTCCTGCAGGCTGGCAAAGAAATGCTGCCACTCATCGCTTACCGATCCCGGATTGCGTTCGTAAATTGCCTGCATTTCTTCAATATAGGCGGCATTTGCACCATGAAGAAAAGATGTTTGAAGAAAGGATTGATTAAGCGGTTGACGCGACATGGATGCATGGCCTCCATCACATGGGACGCGCGTTGCGCGCCCATCTTCTTCCATTAATGAGATAAGGATTATATTCCAACCACAAGAGCAAAGGACCTTCTGGCGAATAAGTTCAACAAGGTGATATGATACAATAACAAGACGACATGGTACAATGAGAAGTACTAACGCACCACATAGATGTGAAATGTAAAGCGCCTGGTGGACGCTTTACATCATTTTTGATGCTTTTCAGCGTTTAACCCTTGATTGCGTTGGCCAGGGTTGTACCGAGCGAAGCCGGACTATCGGCGATTGCGATGCCTGCTGCTTGCATTGCCGCGATTTTATCTTCCGCGCTGCCCTTGCCACCCGAAATGATCGCACCGGCGTGCCCCATGCGGCGGCCTGGCGGTGCGGTGACACCGGCAATGAACCCGGCCATCGGTTTTTTACGCCCGCGGGCTGCCTCACGTTTGATGAAATCTGCAGCTTCTTCTTCAGCCGAACCACCAATTTCGCCGATCATAATGATCGCCTGGGTTTCATCGTCGGACAGGAACATGTCAAGAACTTCGATGAAGTCCAGCCCCTTGACCGGGTCACCACCAATGCCGACCGCGGTTGACTGACCAAGACCTGCATCCGTTGTCTGCTTAACGGCCTCGTAGGTGAGCGTGCCGGAACGTGAAACGATGCCAACATTGCCCTTTGTAAAGATGTTACCCGGCATGATGCCGATCTTGCAGGCATTAGGTGTCAACACGCCCGGGCAATTCGGCCCAAGCAGAATCGATGATGAGCCTGACAGGGCGCGCTTGACCTTGATCATATCCATTACCGGGATGCCCTCGGTAATGCAGACGATCAAAGGAATTTCCGCGTCGATCGCCTCCAGGATGGCATCCGCTGCAAATGGCGGCGGCACATAAATGGCGCTCGCCGTAGCGCCGGTCTTTTCCCGCGCCTCACCCACTGTATTGAAAATCGGGAGGTGTACCAATTCATGGTCGGGATGCGGTGTCCCGCCCTTGCCAGGCGTGACGCCGCCAACGATTTTCGTGCCGCAATAGTCGATCGCCTGCTTCGAATGGAATGTGCCCTGGCTGCCGGTAAAACCCTGGCAGATGACCGTGGTGTTTTGATCAACAAGAATAGCCATGTGTCTAAATCCTTTATCTGCCGCTCTTAACCAAGCTTTTTGACTTCATCGGTGATTTTCTTGGCGGCATCCGCCAAATTGTCCGCGGGCAGAATTGTAAGGCCGGACGCGGCCAGGATTTGCTTGCCTTTCTCGACGTTAGTCCCTTCAAGGCGCACAACTAGCGGAACCGTTACGCCCAGTTCCTTAGAGGCTGCGACCACACCTTCGGCAATGATGTCGCACCGCATGATACCGCCGAATATGTTGACGAGAATGCCTTTGACCGCCGTGTCGTTGAGAATAATCTCGAATGCGGCCTTAACGCGTTCCTTCGGAGCTGAACCGCCAACGTCCAGGAAGTTTGCAGGCTCGCAACCGTAAAGCTTGATAATGTCAAGCGTTGCCATCGCCAGGCCAGCACCGTTCACCAGACAGCCGATATTGCCGTCGAGCTTGATGAATGCCAGATCGTGCTTGGAAGCCTCGATTTCCATCGGATCTTCTTCTTCAAGATCCCGCAGCTCCATGATTTCCGGGTGGCGATAGAGCGAGTTGGAATCGAAGTCCATCTTGCCGTCCAGACAAGTCAGATTGCCATCCTCGGTTACAACAAGCGGGTTGATTTCCAGAAGGCTCATGTCTTTTTCGGTAAACATGCGGTAGAGATCGCCGACCATCTTCACGCATTGCTTGACCTGGTTGCCTTCAAGGCCGAGTGCGTAGGCAATCTTGCGGCCATGGAACTGTTGATAGCCGGAGGCAGGATCGATTGCCAGGGTGTGGATTTTTTCCGGTGTATCGTGAGCCACCTTCTCGATGTCCATGCCGCCTTCCGTCGAGACGATGAACGATACCGTTGACGTTTCGCGATCAACCAGCGCGGAAAGATAAAGCTCACGGGCAATTGCAGAGCCATCCTCGATGTAGAGACGTTTGACCACTTTGCCGGCCTCGCCGGTTTGAACGGTCACGAGGGTGTTACCCAGCATCTGTTGGGCAAAGGTGCGGACTTCATCAACAGACCGTGCAAGGCGCACACCGCCGCCCTCGCCGGCGCCTGTTTCCTTAAATTTTCCCTTACCGCGGCCGCCAGCGTGAATTTGTGCTTTGACCACCCAGACCGGGCCTGGCAGTTTGCCGGCTGCTGCGACGGCTTCATCGACTGAGAACGCTGGAAATCCTTGCGCCGTTGGGACGCCGTAGGTGCGATAAAGCTCTTTTGCTTGATACTCGTGGATATTCATATAAGGCAGTCCCCTGTTTCGTTCGTTTTAGGGATAGTTAGACCATAGTCTACAAAGGCATTACCCATGCACGTTGAATAGATCAACGGGTTAGACTCCATATTTTATACAGATGCGCTAAATTTAGGCGCATTGCTTAGTTACTAAATCCGATTTGCTTAGTTAGCGGCTTTTTTTGCGATGGCTTCGATTTCGACGCGCGCACCGAGAGGCAGGGCTGCGACCTGGATTGTTGAACGTGCCGGAAAGGGCTCTGTGACATAAGTTGCGTAAACTTCGTTCATAGCTGGAAAATCCGCCATATCTGTGAGGAAGACTGTGGTTTTGACCACATCGTCAAATCTGTAACCGGCAGAGCTGAGCACGGATTTCAAGTTTTCAAGGCACTGTCGGGTCTGATCGGCGATGCTGCCTTGCCTCAATTCGCCTTTTTCCGGATCGATATGAATTTGTCCGGAGACGTAGAGAGTGCCATCGGCCTCGATCGCGAGGTTGTATGGTCCAAGTGCCTGTAGGGGGGCTGCTTCAATAGCCCGTTTGGTCATGATCGGGTTTCCTTGTCCCTGGAGTTAAACAGAAGCACAAGTTACGCAAGGTTTGAGCGGACAGAGTATGTCCGGGTATCAGATGCCGGGGCTGGCTTATGTCACGTCAACAGGCCCAGCGTTTGGCCATCATATGCAGTGTTGTGCACAAATGGCTGTCCATCCACTTCAGTATTTCATTTCTGCGTGTGGATGCCAACAATTAGACAATAAATGCCACCAGGAGAACTGTGATGCAGGATCAAGACTGATCTTTCCACTCGATGTGCTGCGCTGATCGTACATCACAGTTTTATTGCACTGTCATGGCTCAAGAGCCGATGGAGCGCTAGTGGTGGGTGCCGAGGTCCGGTGCGATTTCCATGCAGGCCTCGACCAGGCCTTTGACGGACTCCACAGATTTCATGAACATCTGCTGTTCACTGGTGTTGAATTCAATCTCGATAATGCGCTCAACGCCGCTCTGGCCGATCACAACAGGAACGCCAACATAGAGCCCCTTCACACCGAACTCGCCATTGAGAAATGCTGCACACGGCAGGATGCGCTTTTTGTCCTTGAGATAGCTCTCAGCCATTTCGATGGCCGACGATGCCGGTGCGTAGAATGCAGAGCCATTTTTTAAGAGGCTTACGATTTCACCGCCGCCCTTGCGGGTTCGCTCGACGATTTCGTCCAGACGCTGCTGGCTCATCCAGCCCATGCGCACAATATCGGTCAATGGAATGCCGGCAACGGTGGAGTAACGCACGAGCGGTGTCATGTCGTCACCGTGGCCACCGAGCACGAATGCACTGACGTCATTGATTGATACCTTGAGTTCGTCGGCGAGGAACCGGCGAAAGCGGCTGGTATCAAGAACACCGGCCATGCCAACCACGCGCTCGTATGGCAGGCCGGAGGCCTTCTGCAGCGCCCACACCATGGCGTCCAGCGGATTGGTGATGACAATCACGAAGGCGCCTGGTGCATACTTGCGGATACCGGCGCCGACCTGTTCCATCACCTTGAGGTTGATTGAGAGCAGGTCATCCCGGCTCATGCCAGGCTTGCGCGGAACACCGGCGGTGACGATGCATACGTCAGCACCTTCGATATCGGCATAACTGTTGGTGCCGCTCAGTTGGGCGTCAAAGCCTTCAACAGCACCTGACTGCGCCATGTCGAGCGCCTTGCCCTGCGGCATGCCTTCGGTGATATCGAATAACATGACATCGCCGAGTTCTTTCAAGGCGACCAGATGAGCCAGCGTGCCACCGATCATGCCTGCACCGATGAGGGCGATTTTAGTCCGCGCCATTCGCATTTCTCCTTAAATTTTTCTCTCTGGCCCACAGACATAATACCTGGCGGACCATTTTTACCTTCTGCGAATAATACACTTAATGGGTATCACTCCTGATCGTTCCCTGCAATCGCCAAAGGCGCTCTGGCTTTTATGCCACCCCGACGAGAGCATTGGTCGCTTGAAGCACTTTATCTGCCTGTCAATACATATCTACCAGTCCATGCGAGCATACAGATGTGCTCACGCCGCCGCGGATTGGCCGTAGCGATTTTCAACCAAAACCTTTGTTGCCACGTAGTCCGCCTTGCCGGAGCCGAGGACTGGGACTTTATCGACAACGAGAATGTTGGCCGGCACCATCAGTTCAGATGCTCCATGGAGCCGGGCGTGGGACATGAAGCGCGCTTTTGTCGCGGTTCTGTCGGTTGTCACGAGAATGAGGCGTTCGCCTTTTTTTGCATCCGGTATGGCGACAACGACGGAGAGGACGTCGGGTGCGAGTTCGGCAGCCAGATCTTCCACGGCGGCAAGCGAGACCATTTCACCGCTAATTTTGGCAAACCGTTTGGCGCGGCCTTTTATCGTCAGGAAGCCATGTTCGTCGAATTCGACGATATCGCCTGTATCATGCCAGCCGCTGGGCGGCGGCTCTATGACGCCCGGTTTGTCCGCCCGCAGATAACCGAGCATTACATTCGGCCCCCGCACGTACAAACGTCCCCCTTCTGCGATACCTGGCACCGGCTCAAGTCGGTGTTCCATCAGCGGAGAAAGCCGTCCGACGCTGCCGATCTTATTGGCCAGCGGCGTATTGATTGCAAGCACCGGCGCGGCTTCTGTCACTCCGTAGCCTTCGAAGATCGGAACCCCGAATTTTTCCATATAGATTTTGCGGGTGCGCTCCTTGACAGCTTCTGCACCGGCCAGCACCAGGCGCAAGGAGTGGAAGTCATAGGGATGGGCAGCACGTGCATAACCATTGAGGAAGGTGTCGGTGCCGAACATGATCGTTGCATTATTTTGATAGATCAGTTCCGGCACAATGCGGTAGTGGAGTGGCGAGGGATAAAGGAATACCGGTACACCGCGCACCAGAGGCATGATAAGGCCGCCCGTCAGTCCGAAGGAATGGAAGACGGGAAGCACGTTGAACAGCTTGTCGTCGCCATGAACCGCGATGCGTGCAAGTGACTGCATGGCATTGGACAAAATGTTTTTATGGGACAGCACAACGCCCTTCGGTTTGCCTTCAGAGCCTGAGGTGAACAGAACCACGGCCGGATCGTCGGCGTGCCTTTTAACTCTTGGCGTGCTGCCGGCAATAAAGCCGTGCAATTTATCCAAGGTCGAAATCGTCTGGCGAATATCTTCCAGATGGACGATGTGCACGATGCCTTCGAGCGCTTCGATGATATTTTCTAACCGGGCTTTTTCGACAAAGCTGCGCGATGTTAAGACAACCTTGATCTGTGCTGCCTGGCATGCTGCCAGCACGTTGCTCGGGCCGGCGGTAAAGTTCAGCATTGCCGGTACGCGGCCAATACCTTGCAAGGCCATGAATGTGACAGCAACGCCGGCGGTATTCGGCAGCAAAACACCGACATTGGCGCCCACCGGGGCAAATGGCTCAAGCTTGCGGCCAAGAACCTGTGTGCTAGCGATCAGCCTTTTGTAGCTGAGCTTTGTGAGCAGTGGGTCTTCGACGATTGCCTTACCGGTATCGAAGGTTTGCATCGCATCGGTGACCGCTGCAAAAAGCGTTCGCTCCACATTTGCCGTCTCGACAGCAGTGTCAACCATGATGTCCTGCAAGGCGAGACCAGCAGCATGGCGACGCGCGCGGCCTTTAAGGAGCGGATCGAACTCAATCCGGCGTGGCGGCAGAATCGTGACCTTTGCTTTCGGAAACCAGCGTTTTTTGATCTGGCTTTTCTTCATGTAAGACCAGGTCGAGCGTTCCATGCCGTCGATCCGCACCGGCACTATCAGGGCGTCCGCCTTGTCGGCGATCATGGCGGTGCCATCATAGACCTTCATCAGGCCGCCTGTCACCGTCAGCCGTCCTTCTGGAAAAATGACCAGGGTTTTACCCTTTTTGATTGCATTGACCAGATGGCGGGTCGCCAGCGGTTTCGTTGGGTCCAAAGTATAGGCCCTGATCAGCTTAAGAAACGGGCGTACCCACCAAGCCTGTGCAATGCCGGTGTCGATCGCGAAGGCGGCGTGGCTTGGCAGCAGCGCATGCATGATCGGCCCGTCCATGAAAGACACATGGTTTGGCGTGATTATTGCGCGCGTTCCGGGGAGTGGCAGATTTTCGATGCCTTTCACCTCAAGCCGGTAAAATAAGCGGAGTATGAGTAAACCGGCGTCTTGTACGCCTTCACGGCCCCATACCCTCAGCACGGCAACGAGGGCGATAAGATTTGCTATGCCCAAAAGGGTGAAAAGCATCGTAAAACTGCTGCCAGCCGCCTGCATTACAGCCAGTGTGGCAAGGCCCAAGGTCATGCCGGCCGCGTTGAGAATGTTGATGGCGGCAACGACGCGCGCGCGGTGATCGGCCGGTGCCCAGGCTTGGACAGCTGCGAAAGCTGGCACGATGAACAGGCCGCCGGCAGCCGACAGCCCGACAAGATCGAAGGCCAGGCGGGCGCCTGCGGCTGATTGGGCCAGTTCCCATGGGGTAATGTTTGTGCCAGCAGGCTCCAGTTGCCATAAAGTCCAGGCAATATCGAATGAGAACAGTCCCATCAACAGGGCGCCTATAGGGACCAGCGCCAGGTTTGGACGTCTGTTGCTGGCCATTGCAGCGAGTGCCGAGCCGATGGCAATGCCAACCGTGAAAAGCGCAAGTCCAGCCGTTACAACGTGTTCGTTACCACCGAGGCCCTGTTTAACCAGTGTTGGCAGCACGGTGAGCGCAACGACGCCGGCAAGCCAGAACCAGGTCGTTATCAGGCCGCCGATCCAAAGTCTGCGGTTTTCGCGTAATTCGCCAATGAGGCGGAATGTCGAGAGCAGCGGGTTGGCCGTGATCTTAAGGCGGGAAGCAGCTGCGCCGGTTGGCGGAATAAACTTTGCCGAAAGCCATCCCAAAGCTGAGAACATGATGAGAAGGCCCGCCACAGCGCTGGCAGGGACAAGTGGCGTGGAGCCGTCCGTGGTCATGGCGACGCCGCCGGCGATTGTGCCGCCAAGAATAGCAAGAAATGTTGCCCCTTCGACATAGGCGTTGGCAGCCGGCAGTTCCTCGATTTCCAGGTGGTCCGGCAGAATGCCGTATTTTATAGGGCCAAACAGCGCCGCCATGATGCCAAACAGGATTAGAGCTGTAAAAAGCAGAACTAGGGAATCTGCCATAAATCCAACGCCTGCAATCGCGGCAACGGGGATTTCAAGGAGTTTTAGTGTCTGTGCAACCTGTGCCTTGTCATACTTGTCTGCCAGTTCGCCACCGAGTGCGGACAGCACAAAAAAAGGAACAATGAGCGTTGCGCCGGCAAGGGTGACCAGCAGGCTCCCCTCTTCCTGTCCCGCAAGCTTGAAAAGTATCAGAATGACAAGCGCATTTTTGATGAAATTATCATTAAGGGCGGAAAGGAATTGACACGAGAATATCGGGAAAAAGCGTCGTGAGGTCAATAGCGGTTGCGACATGAAACCCTCTCGCATATGTCTATACCGGACCAAAGCTAACCTCGTTCAATATGCAATCTGCTTGTCTCGGCATCGTTTGTTGTACTCGACAATCGTTTTCGAAATTCGATGCCAAACCGATGTGCCGGGTTCGTCTGATCGGCTGTCGGTTATGGCGTATCTTCAGTTAGCATACGAGAGCCCACGAAGGCGAATTTTTTTCGCACGCCGGGGCGCATTTACAATGCGGCAATGGCGACGTCCCCTCAAACAAACCTACCTGTACGGCAGGGAGAACTCGCCGTGTCCCTTAGGGATTTCACCACTCCTCGCCTGGCACATTTGACGACAGAAAAATTAATTTTGTCTTCTAAATCATAGATTTGGATGCCTGTGCTTGTAACCCGACATTTTAAGTAATACAGACCACTAGAATGCACTGATAAGGCCTCGATAATCACACATTGCAGATTCATCCAGTTTGCAGGCCAATATGCGGGCCGGATCGGCTGGGCCCGGCAGACAGATTTGTCCAGGTGGGACCTGGACAAAGCCGAAACGCTTATAATATGCAAGCTCACCCACCAGGACCACCAGACGGATCCCTTCGTTTTTTGCAGCTTCAAGGCTTGTGGCGATAAGTTTTCCACCAATACCGATGTTGGCGTACGCTCCGGCAACGGCCAATGGCCCAAGCAACAGGGCGCCTGATCTGGCGCCGATATAAATCGGGGTGTATGTCACGCTGGCGATGAGGTATCCGTCTACTTTAGCGGTACGACAAAAGGCGGATATCGATGGTTGTCCTTCGCGCACGCGGTAAGCCGTTCTGGCAAACCTTCCGGGCCCGAAAACGACAGCGTGTAGTTTTGCAAGCGCCTCTAGATCTGTTTGCGATGTTGGCGCAATTATAACGTGATTGAGATGAGTTGGCATCTGCTTTGCCGTTAGGATCACCAATGTTCAACAATGGGATGGTTGTGTAGAAGCTCTGCAAGTCGGCGGTTGACAGCAGGTATCGTTCCGGCAGGCAATGCATCGACGGGGAAAAAGCCATGTTCGACAATTTCGGCGTTCGGGGGCGGAATAAATGGCCGCTCCCATTTCTCGAAGATGAAGAGAGCGATATGATCCGACGGGAAAGCGGCAAAATTTGCGTAAATACTGATCAACCTTGGAGGCGCCAGGGCCTTGACGCCTGTTTCCTCTTCAATTTCACGGATCGCTGCGGTGCGCAGCGTTTCATTTTTTTCAACGCCGCCGCCGGGAAAATGCCATCCCGGCCTGTAGCCGTGGCGTATCAGCAAAACCCTGCCCGCGTCATCAACGATGATGCCCTGTGCGCCGATGGTCAGTGGCCTTGTAAAGCGCCAGTATGTTTGCAGTGTTCTGCGGATCAGCCAGCGATGCGGCACTGTAGCATTCCTCTTTCAATCATTGTAGAGTATTGCCCGATAACCGTTGAGGGGGCAAGATTTATCGGCATGAGGACTTGCCACGGCATCTGGTAACAAGCAGGAAGCCTCTGCCATGTCACAGACATTTATGCTCGCGCATCTTTCCGATCCACACCTGGGGCCAATGCCAGTCTTCTGGCCATGGCACTGGAACATGAAGCGTGCTTTCGGGTATGCAAACTGGATGAGAAAGCGGCGCTCCAGGCAACTACCATCACTTGCCAGCCTGATTGCCGATGACGTGCGCACGCAAGGCGTCGACCATATTGCGATATCAGGCGATTTGACCAATATCGGTATGCCGGCTGAATACCGGAAGGCTCTGGCCTGGTTGCAATATGTGGGCCCGCCGGAACGCGTTTCCACCGTGCCAGGCAACCATGATATCTATTGCCGCTTGTGGTTTGATCGCGGGATTGGGCGTTGGGCCGATTACATGTCATCGACAGAGCAGGGGCAAGATGACAAGTACCTTCTAGGTGCGCATGCGCATGGCGTTATATTTCCCTTCGTCAGGGTGTGGGGGAATATCGCACTAATCGGCGTCAATTCAGCGTTTCCAACGGCAACGGGCAGTGCCGCCGGGCATGTCGGGGACACTCAAAGACTGCGTCTCGAAGGCATTTTAAAGAAACTAAACGAACAACGGATGTGCCGGGTGGTGATGGTTCACCATCCTCCTTTGCCGGGGCAGGCGCGGCCGATCCGGGCGCTGCGCGATAGCGATCTGCTGGAAAGCGTTTTGACAAAGGTCGGGGCCGAACTGGTCATTCACGGTCACAATCATAAGCCGATGCTGGAATACCGGGAATGGCAGGGACGGCGGTTTCCTGTAGTTGGCGTGTCGTCCTGTTCGGCTGCGGTCACGTTATCTGCACCGGCGGCCTACAATATCTATGTTATCACCCCGGTGGCCGATAACAGCTATCGGATTGAGTTAATCGAGCGCCAGGTGGCGCCGGATGCAGCTTCAGTTCATGAAGTGAGGCGTAAACTTCTGACACTGCACATCTGAATGGCGTCGCGCGGTGATTGACGGCATGGCCCAGGCCGTATGCGAAAAGTCTGCATTGTGATATTTAAGCCATTGACCGGTCTGTAAACTAGCTTATGTTAAATTCTTCTCCAACTTGTCATAAATCCAAAAAGATTTCCCGCCAGGCCTTGTGTTCGAAGGTGTGTTCTGCGGTTAAATCTGCTTCAAGGTGCTTTCATGCACTTTTACCTACCTATTGCTGAGATGTCTGCCAACATCTTCCTGTTTCTGGGGATGGGCACGGTCGTTGGATTCATGTCCGGGCTGTTTGGCGTTGGCGGCGGCTTTCTCATGACGCCACTGTTGATTCTCAGCGGCATTCCATCCGCTGTTGCGGTTGGCACGCAGGCTGCTCAAATTGTCGCTTCTTCAGTGTCAGGCGCCATTGCGCAATGGCAGCGCGGTAATGTCGACCTGAAACTGGGCGCCATTCTTATCGCCGGCGGTCTGTTGGGCTCCGTCGTTGGCGTACATTTCGTTAAGTGGCTGCGCGTAATAGGGCAATTCGATTCTGCTGTTGCCTTGAGTTACGTCACATTTCTTGGCATTGTCGGCGGCATGATGTTGGTCGAAAGCCTGAACACCATTCGAAAAACGCATGCTGGCCAACAAATCGCAGCCCGTCAATCCGGCCAGCATAACTGGGTTCACGGCCTGCCGCTTAAAATGCGGTTTCATCGTTCTAAACTTTATATCAGCGCCATCCCTCCTCTATTGATTGGCATTCTGATTGGATTTCTTGCGGCAATTATGGGTGTTGGCGGTGGTTTTGTCATGATTCCTGCAATGATTTATCTTCTGCGGGTACCAACCAATGTCGTTGTTGGGACCTCGCTGTTTCAGATTGTTTTTGTTACGGCTGCGACCACCGTCCTGCATGCCATTCAGAACCAGACAGTCGATATTATTCTTGCCTTGCTGTTAATGATCGGTGGCGTGATTGGCGCACAATTCGGCGTGGCTGCGGGAGCAAGGCTCAAAGGTGAACAGCTGCGCTTTTTGCTTGCAGCAATGGTCATACTTGTCTGTCTGCGCATGGCTTGGGGTTTGATTGCAACGCCAGGCGAGCTGTATACAATCGGCTTGGTCTTTGAGGACAGCTAAATGAAAATCTCCGGGCTAGCTTTACGGCATCGTCACCGGAGGATGGACAGAAGAGCCGTACAGGCCTTTGCCGTTATGCATTTTTATTTGCTCTTGCCGTTCTTTTTCGTTGTGGCGCATGCAGCGCCAAATCACTCGGCTCTGTCGAACGAGCGTGTTCAGGCCGATGTGTCAACGCGAACCGTTGAGGTCACCTCAAGTTTCACCGGCACCGAAATCGTCGTTTTTGGTGCGATAGAAAACATGCGTAGAAAAGACGGTGAGGCTAACCAATATGATGTCGTGGTTGTTGTTGAAGGTGTGGGTAGCCCACTCATCATGAGGCGTAAGAGTAATATCGGGGGCCTCTGGATCAATACACGTGCGGTTAGATTTGATGCTATTCCCAGTTACTACGCTATCAGCTCCACGCGGCCTCTGGACGAAATCACGACCTCACATATCCTGAATCTGCATGCCATTGGTTTTGAGCATATCTCGATGATCCCAACTGAGATAGAGGAACGGCGTGCGGATAAAAAAGCCGAGCTGGAAGCGTTCAAGTCTGCCATTATTCGCTTGAAGCGCAAGCAAGGCCTTTATGTTCAAGACAGATTTGGCACGGTATTTGTTGGTACGAGTTTGTTTCGTGCAAGCATTAATCTTCCGGCAAATGTGCCGGTCGGTCCTTTGACTGCGCGGGTGCATCTGTTCCGTGAAGGCATTCTTCTGGATACATTCGAATCGCGAGTTCGACTTGAACGTGAGGGGCTGGGCCGTATTGTCTATACGTTTGCCCATGGCTTTCCGTTATTGTACGGTATTTTTACTGTCTTCATTGCAGCAGGGGCCGGCTGGGCAGCCTCAACCTACTTTTCGCGCCGCGCATCATGATTGATCGATAACGTATATACATACGGGTTGGCCAGATCAGACGGCATGTACCAGGCAGGCTTTGCGGCAATGTATGGTGAGATGCCCGTTTGTCGTGCCAAAAAAAAGAGCGTATGGCCGGGGGAACCATGCGCTCAATATGTCGATATAGAGAGAGGAACTATAACATGCTTGCGTATCGATATTTATAATCTCTACGCTCTGTAGTCGTGCGGTGCGGCAGCAGCTGAAATTCCAGGGGGACGTGGAATGCTTTCGCTGCTGCCGTTTGCATGATTAATACTCTAGGCATACTTGGTGGCCATGATAGGACGACAATTTGTTGATTTATCCATATTTATCGTTCTGTTTTGTGGCAGCTCCAGGCCGTGTCATTTCACGTGAGATCGGCAGCTGACATATTGAAGATAACTGCTCCTCAACAATAAAAGGTCCCTTTGTGTCACAGCAGTCTGAAGAATATACAGGAAAACCGCTTGCATGCTCGCTGGCTGATGCCCGGGATCGATTGGCAGCCGGAGAGTTCAGTGCAACGGAACTTCTTGACGATTACGTCGCGCGGGCAGCAATGCAGCGCAACCTCAACGTCTTTATCACCGAAACGTTCGATTTGGCGAGAGCTCAGGCGGGCGCGGCTGACGCGCGTATCAAGGCTGGCAGCGCCAGGACGCTCGAGGGTATTCCAATTGCGATCAAGGATAATTTCTGCACCAGAGACATATTGACAACTGCCGGTTCAAAAATTCTCAGCAATTTTGTGCCCACTTACGAGTCGGCGGTCACAGAGCGTTTGTTTGGCGCTGGTGCGGTGTGTGTGGGCAAGGCAAATCTCGATGAGTTTGCCATGGGCTCATCAACTGAAACCAGCTATTTCGGGCCGGTCAGAAATCCAGTTGGCGAGGCGCTCGGGCTTGCAGGCCTGGTTCCCGGGGGGTCGTCCGGTGGCTCTGCCGCCTCCGTTGCAGCCGATCTGGCGATTGCTGCAATTGGCACCGATACAGGCGGTTCAATTCGCCAGCCGGCAAGCTTCTGCGGTATTGTTGGCATGAAGCCAACCTACGGCGCCTGCTCACGCCGGGGCATTGTGGCCTACGCCTCTTCCCTTGATCAGGCTGGTGCGTTCGGCAAGTCTGTTCTGGATGTTGCTCTGCTTCTCGACACCATGATAGGTCACGACGAAAGAGATACGACGTCGATACCAGACTACAAACCCAATCTGGAAAAAGCTGCCGTCAGCGGGCGTGACAGTATTCGTCTTGGGGTTATCAAGGAATTGATTGAGGGTGAGACAACGCCGCAGGCGCGCATGATCTGGGACAAGATCATCGATGTTGCAGGCATGCTGTCAGCAGACGTCCGAGAAATCAGCATGCCGCATTTCTCTTATGCGCTGCCTGCCTACTACGTGATTGCACTGTCCGAAGCCTCATCAAATCTTGCTCGCTATGATGGTGTGCGCTACGGCTATCGCGCGAGAGATTTCGCTGATCTTAACGGTATGTATGAACGCACGCGTGCTGAAGGGTTCGGCGCTGAGGTCAAGCGTCGCATTTTGATGGGAACGTTTTCTCTGTCAAGCGGCTATTATGATCAATATTATCAAAAAGCTCTCAAAATGCGCCGGCTTGTGGCAAACGATTTTTCCGCTGCATTCGAGAATTGCGATGTCATTTTGTCTCCAACGACACCAACGGGGGCATTTGCAGCCGGCTCTCACCTTGATGATCCCGTTGCCATGTATCTTGAAGATGCATTTACGGTGCCGGTTAATCTGGCCGGCCTGCCTGCGCTAAGCTTGCCGGGCGCCAAGGATGAGCGCGGCATGCCACTTGGTATTCAGGTTATCGGGCCGCAGAAAGGAGATGCATGCGTTGTGCAAATTGCCGCAATGATTGAGAAAATCCTAAAGAGAGCATGAGTGCGGCGGCGACGACATGCCCTGCGGAGATACAAATATTATTTGATATTTGACAATGATTTAAGCTGGAATTAAGATAAAAAGCTTATGCTTACAACTTCACGTGTGCTCATAACGAGCATGTCGTGCAAGAGTGTTCAGACGAGCAGGTTGCTCGCACGTTTACCGGATCATTTAAGTGGAACCGATACTGCCTGTAGATTTCGGGATTGCCCATACAATTGCCATCGCATGGTTGTTTGGATGCTGGTTTTTTTATTCGTTTTTTCTCTCAGCGGTTGGCCGCGGAACTTTAAATTCCCAGCTTGCCGTGGTGCGTCGCTATTGGATGTCGGCCACAACACGCCGCATTTCCAAGCCCTTTGACGCCGTTTTGCTCAGTAATATGATGAACTCGACTGCATTTTTCGGCTCGGCAACGCTGATCGTGCTTGCAGGCGTTCTATCTATTTTTACAAATATAAGGACTATCCATGAAACGATTTCGGGCTTGAATTTTTTCCGTGAAAAAAGTCTTGAATTGTTTGCTCTGGAAATCGGTCTGCTGGCTTTTATTTTATCTCTCTGTTTTCTTTCATATACTTACGCGCTGCGTAAGATGATTTATACAACGGCATTGATCGGGGCGTTGCCTGATATTGCAGAGAACTGCCCAACACATGATACCATGGTCGAGGCAACGACAACGGTTTTGTCAGAAGCAATAAAGACGCTTAATTTCGGCATTCGCGGTTATTATTATACTATCGCGGCCCTTTTCATGTTTGCCTCGCCGTATGCCAGTATTCTGGCGACGACGATTGCCACGGGCGTTCTGTTTTATCGCCAGCTTATGACGCCGACGGCGCGTGCGATCCAGAGCTATGTTGAAGCTGCAAAAGCACTGGAGAGATAATAGAATATTGTCAACGATGCGAATAAGGATAGCAACGTTCTCGTTCGAGCAACAGGTCATAGTGTGTTCCGAGCGTGTCGATTGCATCCTCATATTCTAAATATGGGTCGCAGTTTTCAATGCCGACAATAATCGGACACATATCATCTTCGTCATACCCCTCTGGTGGCAGCATTGCAGTGACCAATGCTTCACCGTCGCTGTTCCGCAAGGTTGTAAAGATTGGCATAACACGCTGAATGTGTGCTTCAAGACCGATGTTCTGCTCAAATACGGCGGCTGATTGAGGTGGCCTATAGGTGCTGGCGGCATCCTGATAAGCCCTATAATAATACCTTTCCACGGCGTGGCGCATGTTACGCGACTCTTTTGCCGCTTCACCAAGCGTTTCTATGCGAAACCACGTATAAGGTGGTGCATCACATACATATTTCATGCTCCATTCCCTCCGTGAACCCGATAAGTGTTGCTTAAACCCGGCGCGCGACTATTTGATGACTGAAACGGAGCAAAACTTAATAAGCAGAACTATGAAAATAGATATTTTGGCGCTTCACCACATAATACCGTATAAGCGAAACATAATACGCTTGGTTGCAGGGCAAGAGGGCATTATGTCACGAGTATTGCCCTAAGGCGATAGGTAATTGTAGAGGAGATGAAGGCAGGTCCTTGTTTCGCGCTGGCCTTGCCGGCTTTAATGGGTTACGCAGGCTGCTTAGGCCGTGTCGTGTGATCCTGTATGTAATAAAAATTCCAGCGGCGCTGCCGCATAACGATAAAGAATCGACTTTTATCGCGGATGGCGAATGACCCAAGCGAGGTGCGTTTTGAGAAGCTTACTCTATGCCATGATTGCTGGTCTGGCGATTGCTTCGCCTGCTCTATCGGCCGACACGGTTAAAATTGGTTTTATAACCACCTTGACGACCGGCGCGGCCGTGATCGGAAACGATATGCGCGATGCAGTTAATCTTGCCATAACCCACATCGATGGCAAAATGGGCGGAAAACCGGTTGAGGTTACTTTTGAAGACGATGGCTTCAAGCCGGAAATTGGCAAGCAAAAAGCCGATAAACTGGTCAAACAGGATAACGTTGATTTTGTCGCCGGCTTTATCTGGTCGCATGTGCTGCTTGCTTCACGCAAGACTGTGCTGGATGCTGGAAAATTCCTGATCTCATCGAATGCCGGCCCTTCGCCGATTGCCGGTAAACTGTGCCATAGGAATTTTTTTTCAACCTCCTGGCAGAACGATCAGACGCCAATGGCTATGGGTGAAGTGCTCAACCAGAAGGGTGTTAAATCTCTATATGTCATGGCGCCAAATTATGCCGCCGGTAAAAACATTGTCGCCGGTATGAAGCGCACGTTCAATGGGGCAATTCTCGGCACAGACTTCACAAAATGGGGCAAGGACGCACAGCTTGATTTTTCCGCCGAACTTGCAAAGGCGCGCGCTTCGGGCGCTGAAGGGATTTTTGCATTTTACCCTGGCAAGGCCGGGGCTGCATTTATCAGGCAGTATCAACAAGCTGGCCTGCAAGGCGTGCTGCCACTTTATACCACATTCACGGTCGATGCGATTGCACTGCCAAAACTACAGCAGGCAGAACTGGATGGCGTGCTTGGCTCTGAGAATACGTTGCAATGGAGCCCTGACATTGACGTCCCGGCAAACCGGAGATTCGTTTCTGACTTCAAGACAAGACATGGCCGCTATCCGTCCTTTTACGCAGCTCAATCCTACGACACGATTATGCTGATTAAATCTGCCGTCGATGCCGTCAACGGTGATACCTCGAGGACAGATGAAATGCGTGCTGCAATGAAGAGCGCAAATTACAACTCGGTGCGTGGCGCATACACATACGGGCATAATCATATGCCAATTCAAAATTTTTACCTGCGCAGGGTGGTCAAGGATGCAGATGGCGTATGGACGACCAGGATTGTCAGGACGGTTTATGAGAAGCATCAGGACCCTTACGCCAAACAATGTAAGAACTATGGGTTTCCAGCAAAATAGACGCTTCAATTTTAGTTAAAAATAGTCCGCGATATGAGACTTTGGCTCGGAAAATTGAAGCGTTTATTTTGCTGGGTGCCTTAAGCGCGTCACGTAGTCTGCGATAATGTAATGTTAGCTGCTTTCCCAACGGTTAAGCTTTAACGGGGGAGCGGCCCTTCCAGTTTGCAGGGCCTGCCCGGCCCTCACAGCTCACTTGTTAATGTCCAATGGATGTCACACTCTTTATCGTCCAGTTCCTGAATGGTGTGCAGCTTGGTGTGCTGCTTTTCCTGCTGGCGTCGGGCCTTACCCTAACGTTTGGCATTATGGATTTTGTCAACCTGGCGCATGGTTCTCTCTATATGCTGGGTGCCTTTTTCTGCGCCTCGCTGACGCTGTGGACTGGCTCATTTATCTGGGGCATCGTGCTGGCACTGCCAGTCATGGCACTGGCAGGATTACTGATTGAAATCAGCGTTATCCGCCATCTTTATGTCCGCGACCATCTCGATCATGTGCTTGCAACATTTGGCATGATCCTGTGTTTTGACGCGCTTGTCCAGATTATCTGGGGCCCGGCTGGCATTGCTGTGCCATTGCCAGAATGGCTTAACAGCCAGATTACTCTGACAGCCGGTGTTCCGTTCCCGGTGTTCCGGCTGTTGATCATCGTAATCGGACTTATCATCGCGATCGGGATTTACATATTGGTGAGCCATACACGCATTGGCATGCTGATCCGTGCTGGCGCTTCCAACCGGACGATGGTGAGCGCCCTTGGCATCAACATCGAAATGCTGTTCGCTTTTGTGTTTGCGCTGGGTGCAATGCTTGCCGGCCTTGCCGGCATGTTGATTGCGCCCATTACCGGGGCTTCCGTTGGCATGGGGAACGGTATTATTATCACCGCTTTGGTTGTGATTATCGTCGGTGGCATCGGCTCTATCAAGGGAGCCTTTGTTGCAGCCCTTCTTATCGGGCTCATCGATACGCTGGGCAGATCGTATCTCGATGGCATCTTTAAGTTGGCCATGCCCGCAGAATTTGCCGAAACAGCAGCTCCTGCTGTGTCCGCCATGTTGATCTACATCCTCATGGCCACTATTCTCGCAGTCCGCCCCGCGGGCCTGTTTCCACCTAAAACGCGCTAACCCGGATTTCTCACTGCAGCTTGATATTTTTGGCGCAGCCTGATTTCAACGGACATTGGCGGAGTTGCGGTGAAGCGGGCAGCATACATGGTTCTCGCCAGGTTGTGGCGGGTTGGGCAGGTGCGGCGATGTTGCTGTGTTGTTGATCCTCGGAGCGCGGGCGGGGCCATCAGGCCGTAACGGCATTAGGCGGTGGCAGGCTCAGCGCACGCAACCGCTCGTGAGCTTTGGCGAACAACACATCCTGCATCGGGCAGGCAGAGGCAAAAGCGACCTTGATACGGCGCACGCTTGTTGTCACAAGAGCTGCGATTTTGAGCAGCTTATGCTGGATCGTGCCGGCCGTGGCTTTGGCCAGCTCAGTGCCTTCAAGCGCCAGCCGGCGTACTGCCTCAATCAGCACATAGGCCAGTGACGAGAGCCATAATCTGAGCTGGTTGGCTTTCAACGTTTTGGTCGACGTGCGGTCAGACGTCAGGTCGAGTTGGCATTCCTTGATACGGTTTTCCATCTCGCCGCGCGCACAATAGTGCGTCTCGTAAAGGTCTTGCGCCGGGAAATCATCGGCGCTTAGGGCACCCAGCAAAATAAACGCTTCAATTGTCCGAGCCAAAGCCTCATATCGCGGGCTATTTCTAACTAAAATTGAAGCGTTTATTTTGCTGGGAACCCTTAACGAGGTGACAACAAAGCGCGGGTTCGCGCCCTTTGCAAGATGCTCGGCTTTGGCCACAACACTGTGGAGCCCGGCTGTGTTTGATCCACTTTTGTCGATAACAACCTTTTCAGGCCAGCTCAATTGTTCCC
>CAWUIN010000009.1:0-42853 GCA_963922535.1 uncultured Hyphomicrobiaceae bacterium
TCATATTAAATCAAATAATTCTCTGTTTGACTCTCCTTCGACTTGTATAGACTCTGGCTTACCTCTTCGATCAAGTAAAAAATGATAGATGAACGCATGTAACATATTTATTGACGCATATTAGTGCCGAAGAATTGATTGTTTACCTTGGCTGGATAAGGTTCTTCTGAGCAAGCGGTTTATGCCGTTTCCAGGTATTGATGGAAACACGTGGGCAAACTTTACGGGCAGCTCAACAGCAATGCCAGATCAAAAAACGGGCCAGCCGCAGTAAAACGGCCAGCCCGCATAGAAAATTAATCTGGTTATCAGCGAAAAGTTTAGCCAACGAGGCCGCCGTCCTCACGTGTAACTGCAATGATGGCGGAACGCGGTACAGCTTCACCGCCCTCTGGCCAGTGGCTGTTGCCTTTTTCACCTGGGTGCTGAATGCCGACAAACATGGTGCGGCGATCCGGTGACCAGGTCAGACCGGTGATTTCACACTCGTTCGGGCCAACCATGAAACGGCGGATTTCACCGGTTGCCGCATCGCCGGCGAGCATCTGGTTGTTGCCATGGCCAGCAAAATCACCCTCGTTGCCATAGTTGCCGTCTGTCTGGATCCATAGCAGGCCGTTTGAATCAAAGCGCAGACCATCGGGAGAATTGAACATATTGTCTGCGTTGATGTTTGACGAACCGGCATAGGTGTCTTTGTGGACAGTCGGGTTGCCGGCCAGCACGTAGAGATCCCAGGTGAAGCCTGGAGCTGTGTGGTCAGCAGCATCCGGACGCCAGCGCACGATCTGACCGTAGTTGTTCTCTTCGCGCGGATTAGGACCGCCAACCGGCGTCGGATCGCCACCGGCATTTGGTTTAACGCCACGGTTCTTGTTGTTGGTGAGCGCGCAGTAAATTTCCGCAGCCTTTGGATTGGCGGCAACCCATTCGGGGCGATCCATTGTGGTTGCACCAACGGCAGATGCAGCCTGGCGGGTTTTAACGCAGATTTCAGCCAGTGGCATGCCGGTAGTTTCCGGTGTCAGTGCCACCCAGGTGCCGGTGCCGTTTTCGTTGAATTTGGCAACATAAAGCGTGCCCTTCTCCAGCAGTTCATCCGTTGGTGCACCCGGAGCGTAAACGCCATCAGAGACGTAACGGTAAAGGAACTCACCACGCTCGTCATCGCCCATGTAGACGACAATGCGGCCATCGCCGTTGACGACGGCTTCAGCGTTTTCATGCTTGAAACGGCCAAGAGCTGTACGCTTTTTTGGTGTTGAGGACGGGTTGGTTGGATCGATTTCAACGACATAGCCCACACGGTTCGGTTCATTCGGGTGCTTTGAGATGTCGAAACGCTCGTCGATCCTGGCCCAACCGTAACCACGGTCTTTATTCGAGATGCCGTAGCGGACGAACTCGGGCGATAGTTCAATTGGCTTTTGATCGCTGGATTCTTCAGACGATGAGAAATAACCGTTGAAGTTTTCTTCGCAGGTCAGATAGGTGCCCCAAGGCGTGACGCCGTTACCACAGTTATTCCAGGTGCCAAGGGACTTTGTGCCCGTTGGATCTGCATCCGTTTTCAGTAAGTCATGGCCAGCCGCCGGTCCTGTCAGCAGCATCTCCGTCTTCGGTGTGATGCGGCGGTTATAGGGGCTGTCTTTGACAACGCTCCATTTACCGTCAACCTTTGCGATCTCCATGATGGAGACACCATGCGCTAACATACCCTTGGCGATATCGTCATCGGATGCAGGTTTACTGTCCTCGTGGTTGCCCCAGAGGATGCTACGATTGGTGTATTCGTTGTTGACGACTAACAGCGTTTTGCCAGCGTGAGAGAAAACGTCCATGCCATCATTGTTATCGCCAAAAGCACGTGCCTGGCTCTCGCTGGTTCCACGTGTTGCGTGATCAAATTCAGGCGCGTCAGACCAGAGTGGGTCGCCCCAACGCACAAGGACGTCCATTTTATAGCCGTTCGGTACGGTGATGGCATCGTTGCCGTTTGTCGAGATCGCTTCGAATGCAAAACGGTCCGATGCCGCTTCACTGCTTGAGACTGTAATTACACCACCAAGTGCGGCGAAGCTGCCAAAAGCTAATGCACCACCAAGGAAACCACGCCGGTTTATGGCAGCTTCGACGATCCGATCGAAGTCTGTCTCTGCGGGGGGCGGGTTTATCACTTCATCAAATTCGTCAAATGAGAGATCATCAAGATTGTTTGGTGTTTCTTTTTTCACAGAACTTAACTCCTCCACATTCTTGCCCACGCTGGCGATTGCTTCTCGCAATCAACAAACATGCAAGTAGACCGCTACGATCAAGTATTACCGAAAAAAATTGTTACTGAAATGGAACACCGATCGCAAAATTCTCGTATCACGCAATGCATCTCGTTTTTATGACATTTTATGTGGGGGAGCATGAAATGTGTTACAGAAAACCTGCGCGGACGCTACTGGACAGGATCACAGCTCTTCTAGGTCTCTAATGGAAGATCCGTAAACAGCAGGTCTTCAAGCGGCATAGGACTGAAAGAAAGCCTTTTAGATTTTTCTAATTCTGCTTTTTGAAAATTCAGGCGTAGAGGCTTTAATGCGCCAAGTTTGTTTCAGATAACCAGCCCGCCGGATGGCGGGCCGATCCGGCTTTGAGCATTGCCTGGGTACTCTGCCAGAAAACCTGTGGTCGTCTACACATGCGGCCTGACAGACTGACAAAACAATCAGAGTATCGCATGTGTAAGTTCGAATGAAATTTAAACTCAAGTAATCAATCTTATATTGTTTCACGTGAAACAATTTACTTTAACTAGATTCGTATTGTTTCAATTAAATGAGCGTTTTTCTCCAACTTGACTTGTATAGACTCTTGAACGACTCTTAGATCAAGTAAAAAAACACATCAGGTATTCATTGACTCAAAGAATTCGCTGTTCGTCTTGGTTGAACGGAGTTTATCTATCAGGAATTCAATGCCGTCCTGCGCGCCCATTGGATTGAGAATACGACGCAACACAAACATCTTCTTGAGACTTTCCTGCGGAACCAGAAGATCTTCCTTGCGCGTGCCAGACTTGGCAATATCGATGGCAGGAAACACCCGCTTGTCTGAAACCTTGCGATCCAGGACAATTTCCGAGTTACCAGTGCCCTTGAATTCTTCGAAAATAACTTCATCCATACGCGAACCGGTATCGATCAACGCCGTTGCGATAATCGTGAGCGAACCGCCTTCTTCAATATTGCGGGCTGCACCAAAGAAGCGCTTCGGACGCTGCAGGGCATTGGAGTCAACACCGCCGGTCAGTACTTTGCCGGATGAAGGTACGACGGTATTGAAAGCGCGGCCAAGGCGCGTAATCGAATCGAGCAGTATCACGACATCGCGCTTATGCTCGACAAGCCGTTTCGCTTTTTCAATTACCATCTCTGAGACCTGCACGTGACGCGAAGGTGGCTCGTCAAAGGTTGATGAAATCACTTCGCCGTTAACTGAACGCTGCATGTCGGTAACTTCTTCCGGGCGTTCGTCGATCAGCAGAACGATTAAATAACATTCCGGATGGTTAGCGGTTATGGAATGCGCGATGTTCTGTAGCAGAACGGTCTTGCCTGTACGCGGTGGGGCGACGATCAGGCCACGCTGGCCCTTGCCAAGCGGCGCCACAATGTCAATGATACGGGCGGACAGATCCTTGGTCGTACGGTTATCAATTTCCATCTGCAACCATGAGGTCGGATACAGGGGCGTGAGGTTATCAAAGTGAATCTTGTGGCGGGTGGCTTCGGGTTCTTCAAAATTGATAAGGTTGACTTTGAGGAGCGCAAAGTAGCGTTCGCCATCCTTAGGGCTGCGAATTGGGCCTTCAACGGTATCGCCCGTGCGCAATGCAAATCTGCGGATCTGTGATGGAGAGATGTAGATGTCATCTGGACCTGGCAGGTAATTCGCGTCAGGGGAACGGAGAAAACCGAAACCGTCCTGCAAAACTTCAACAACACCAATACCAGTAATTTCGATATCTTCGGCGGCCAGTTGTTTCAAGGTTGCAAACATAAGTTCCTGTTTGCGCATGGTGCTGGCGTTTTCGACACCATGTTGTTCTGCAAATTCAAGAAGTTCAGTTGGCGATTTTGCTTTTAATTCTTCGAGTTTCATTTCGGTCATTTGAGGGACTCCGACCTGGCAGCGGCGCGAAAGGCGGGCAAGAGGTGAACCGAGCCAGTTATGTGCATTGGGAAAAGTGCGCGATTTGCGCTTGATGTCTTCGCAGTTAGTGTGAAAACCATGCGAAGTACCGGTGTACCTCTCAGCCACCGGTATACGTAGGACATAATTTCTAACTGCGGCGTTTTAAAGAAAGTTCAACAGAATAAGTTAATTTTATATTTTTACAATCAGATCATGCTCATGGAATAAGCACGACTGCTAAAACGGTTTGACGATTACCAGTATAACGATGCCGATCATCAACAGCGTCGGCACTTCATTCATGATGCGCCAATAGCGTGCAGACCGTGTATTCTTGTCTTCAGCAAAGATACGGACGGAATAGCTCAAGTAACCATGCATTCCAGACATCAGGAAAACTAATATAAATTTCGCAATGAACCATCCTGAGTGATAATATTCATACTGCCATGCTATCCATAGGCCTAAAACCCAAGAGATTGCCATGGATGGGTTCATGATGATGCGCAGAAGTCGGCGCTCCATAATTTTAAGGGTTTCAGAAAGCTCGCCCCCCCGTGCTGCATCAGCATGGTAGACAAAAAGCCGTGGCAGATAAAGCATGCCGGCCATCCATGCAATAACTGCAACAACATGGATGGCTTTAATCCAGAGGTAAGCTTCATCGCCAAAATAGAGCATAACCAGAATTGTGAGAAATACAGTTATACTAAGCGCCAGAGTAGCGCGTGCTGCAGGTTTTTCAAGCATAACGCATCCACTACTTAAATGATCTTATCGTTTCAACAAGACGTGCTACGTTATCAGGTGGTGTCTGCGGCACTATCCCATGTCCGAGATTGAATACAAATGGTGTATCGCGCATTGCCTCCAGAATATCGTTGATCCGATCCTCCATGGCCTGCTGGCCAGTAACAAGAAGGAGAGGATCAAGATTTCCCTGTAGCACCACTTGCGTGGGCGCCAGTGTGTCTTTCATAAAGTTGAGTGCCATGCTGGTATCACAACCTATGCAGTGCACACCCGTCTCACGGATGTAGTACAATGCATTCGTGCCTGCAGCCCGAGGAAAACCAATGACGGGAATATCTGGATGGCTTGAATTGAGTGTGGTGACAATTTTCCTGGTTGGTTGGACAACCCATCGATCGAATTCGCTGTCCGGCAGATTGCCGGCCCAACTGTCGAAGATTTGGACAACGTTGACCCCCGCTGCAATCTGTTGCGAGAGATAGTCAATCGAAGTTTCGGTCAATATATCGATAAGTTGAGAAAAAATTTCAGGGTCACGATAGGCTAAATTTCGAGCAGGTGCCTGATCTGTCGTACCGCGGCCAGCGACCATATAGGTTGCCACAGTCCATGGGGCGCCGCAAAAACCAATCAATGCCTTATCGGATGAAAGTCTGTGACGGATCTTGTCAACCGTCTCACAAACCACACTGTATTTTGCTGACGTTCTTGCAGGATCCAATTTTAAGAGGTCTTGTGCATTTTCAACTGGATCAAGACACGGTCCTTCTCCTTCAATAAAGCTGACGTTCTGTCCCAGAGCGTGCGGGACTACCAGGATATCTGAAAACAAAATTGCAGCGTCAAAGTCGTAGCGTTTGATTGGCTGCATGGTAACTTCCGCTGCCAGTTCCGGTGAATAGCAA
Organism: uncultured Hyphomicrobiaceae bacterium; assembly: GCA_963922535.1. Taxonomy (GTDB): domain Bacteria; phylum Pseudomonadota; class Alphaproteobacteria; order Rhizobiales; family Hyphomicrobiaceae; genus Tectiglobus. The sequence goes on from CAWUIN010000009.1 coordinate 5,847, forward strand.
AGGTTGAGAAAGCTACCGGCCTGGCTGCGAATTTGGCGGTATTCAGGCAAGTAACGGCCAGCCTGGCGCATGAGCCATACTGGAGGGATCTGATTAGGGTTTCCATGAAGTGTGCTGACAAGTTTGCTTGCAGAGCCTAGGCGTTCCATTGTGTTCGTTTGGCGCATCTAAATTATGGAATCCAACTTCTTAAGTTACTGTTTTTATCTGTTAAGGCTATGAGTTCTGGTAATTCTCCGTGTTTCACCGGGTTTCCAGATCTTTTTAACCTGCATGGTTCGATAATGCAGGAAACACGCTAAAGTTATAGGAGTAAATCCGGATTTGCGAAAAATCCATTTGAAAACGGCGGTTTGACGTCACACTCTCAGTTAAGTCGTTAAGGAGTAGAAGCATAGAGCATGTGGATGAGAATTGAGTAAAACGTTTTTTATACATGCCTTCATAACTCGAAGATTTCTTCTCCCTTCTGGCCAGGTTGTGGATTTTTATGACTACTCATGCACTGAAATTGCGCGTTTCTCGTATGCCGGCCTCAGGAGTGTTAACAAAATTCAGAAAAGTCAGCAGATGCCCAACACAAAAGCAAGGTTTTTTCATTTGCATCTGGTTTCAGATGCAACCGGCGATACTCTGACAATGCTTGCTAAAGCCGTGTCTGTACAGTACTCGCAAATCAAAGCAATTGAACACGTTCATCCGCTTGTGAGAACGCAAAGGCAATTGAACCGTGTTCTGCAGGCAGTAGAAGCAGCGCCAGGAATTGTACTTTACACAATTGTAGATACAAATCTGACGGCGCTGCTTGAGCAGCGATGCCGGGAACTCAACGTCCCGGCAATGTATGTTTTAAAGCCGATTATGGAAATCTTTGAAGGTTATCTTGGTGCGCCTCAGACGCCGGTTGTGGCTGGTCAACATACACTTAATGCTGACTATTTCTGTAGAATCGATGCTTTGAATTTTACAATGGCGCACGATGACGGACGGCTTCCTGATGATCTTAATCAAGCCGATATCGTTCTGATTGGAATTTCGCGGACTTCGAAAACGCCGACCAGTATTTATCTGGCTCAACGCGGTTACAAAACAGCTAATGTTCCGATCATACCATCCTTTGAATTGCCGTATCAACTCGAAAATCCGCATTCAGCATTTGTTGTGGGGCTTGTGGCATCCCCGGATCGTATTGCTGAGATCCGTCGTAATCGCGTTAGTACTCTTGCTGATACAACTCTTGAGGATTATCTCGATCGTGACCAGATCGCGCAGGAAATCCGTCAAACGCGCCGGATTTGCGCGAAAAACGGCTGGGCGGTTATCGATGTCACACGCCGATCCGTTGAGGAAACAGCAGCATCTATCATAAAACTCTTTAAAGATCGTGAGATCAGCTCAAGTGAAATGGAGGCCGGCGATGAATGAAAACTCAAATGCATGCGCATTGTCTTATAATGCACAACCGGTTGTGCTTGCTTCGGCCAGTCAAATACGGCGTCGTCTTCTTGAAAATGCAGGCATAGCTGTGGATGTGATAAAAGCAAAGGTTGATGAAGCTGTTATTCGTGAAACCTTGCTGGCAGATGGCGATATGGAACCAGGAGATATTGCTGAAATTCTGGCGCAGGCCAAGGCCGAGAATGTCAGCTTACATCACGGTGACCGTGTTGTGATTGCGGCAGATCAGATTTTATCGTTCGATCGGCGGATTTATGAAAAGCCACAAGATTACAATCAAGCCAGGGCTCATCTGCTGGCGTTCAGTGGTCATATGCATACGTTATACAGTGCAGTGGTGCTGGCAGAAGAGGGGCAGGTGGTTTGGTCGCACGTTGACACAGCGTGCGTATGGATGCGCACGGTTTCCCCTGAGTTCGTAGGACGTTACCTTGCCCGTGCCGGCGAAACAGCACTTTCCAGCGTTGGTTGCTATGAGCTGGAAGGCGTTGGCCTGAATTTGGTTGAGAAAGTCGAAGGCGATTATTTCACCGTTCTTGGCCTGCCAATGCTACCGCTGCTGGACGAACTGCGACGGCGGGATATTATTGAGAGTTAGGTTGCCCTTAGCGGGTGATGAACGTTTACATAAATCCCTCAGGATCGAGAGACACGCATGCTGCTTATGGGAGTGACAGGCTCAATTGGTATGGGCAAATCAACGATTGCCGGCCGTCTGCGTACACTTGGTGTACCTGTTTGTGATGCTGATGCTATAGTTCACGAACTCTATAAGGGCGAAGCCGTTCGCGGTGTTGAAGAGGCATTTCCAGGAACAACTGCCAATGGCAAAATCGACAGGAAGTTGTTAAGCCTGCAGCTTATGGCCGATCCGGATGGATTTAAAAAACTTGAAAACATTGTCCATCCACTTGTTTACGCCAGGGAGCGTGAATTCCTGAATGCCCAATTTGAAGCCGATGTATGTTTGGTAGCTATCGAAGTCCCTCTTTTGTTTGAGACGTACGCTGATGCTCGTTTTGATGTGACGATGGTCGTATCAGCGCCTTACAGCGTCCAGAAAGAACGCGTTCTGCAACGTTCGGGCATGACTGAGGCAAAATTTGAGCAAATTCTGTCTCGTCAGCTTTCTGATTCTGAGAAACGGCGACGTGCGGACTTTGTTGTGGATACGGGACAGGATGTAGAGCGCAGTTTTGCCGAGGTGGATGCTATCGTCAAATCGTTAAAGATTCGGAAGGGTACGGCTTTCGCACGTTACTGGAATTGATAAAAGACAGCCGATCCGATGGGGGTGCAGATTTACTTTGGGTGGTGGCAATGCGCGAAATTGTTATGGATACGGAGACAACCGGTCTTGATGCTAAGAATGGCGACCGTCTTATCGAAATCGGTTGCATAGAGATTTTCAGCCGGATCCCGACCGGGGTTGAATATCATGCGTTCATTAATCCTGATGGCCGGCAGGTGCATCCAGAGGCTGAGGCTGTGCACGGTATTTCGAATGATTTTTTAAGCGATAAACCGCTGTTCAAGGATGTGGTCAGCAGCTTTCTGGAATTTATTGGCAACGATACACCATTGGTCATTCATAATGCCAGTTTTGATATTGGTTTCATCAACATGGAGCTTGGCCGTCTCGGTCTGGATTCGATTGTCACAGAACGTCTTGTTGATACGTTGGCTCTTGCACGGCGTAAGCATCCGGCTGGGCCAAATAAGCTCGATGCTCTGTGCCGTCGTTATGGTATAGACAACTCCAAGCGAGATAAGCATGGTGCAATTATCGACTCTCTGCTTCTTGCCGAAGTTTATGTTGAATTATTAGGAGAACGCCAGGCCGTTCTTGGGCTTAACGTCGGGAATAATAATAATAACGATCAGCCGGAGAAATCTAAAGGTCTGGTATCTGTAAGACAGAGGACGAAGCCGTTAGCAGAGCGTTTAAGCGAAGCCGATATTGCACGACATAAAGATTTTATCGAAACGCTCGGTGAAAATGCAATTTGGAAAAAACGTCGCAAAGTTTGAGTTTCATTGAAATTTCAATGCTTTGTTAAAATGATAATTTGCCGTAGCAGGCCCGTAGCAGGCAAGGCGTTCATTATTTCAGATTTTTAATGAACCGCAGTTCAATGTTATGGATAAGGGGGCGGGTCGGCACAAGGCGGCATCGCGAGACCGAACCGTCCCACACGCCGCCTGCTTCATGGCAATATTTGACCATGCTCCAGCGGTGATGCTGCCATGCTAAGAGGAAGGCCAAAAAAATGATCACAATAATGGCAGCAATAAAACGGGCCATGGGAAACTCAAACACGCCAAAATTATCAGTGTTCAGACCTCGTAATATTCATTTCATGGAGGTGGCAACATAATTCGTCTTTGTGTGCAAATATACTTCCAGCTCATAGTGCTCCATGTACATCGATAAATGACGGCGGGCCAGTGTAAGCGTCTGACGGTATTCTGGCTTGATAAACGCCGCGGGCAATGGCACGGGCCAGGCAATCGGCAGCAAGCGCACCTAATTCCATCAGCTCAGATAGCGGGTTGCGTAGAGGCTTATCGAGGGTTGCCACCGCAAACACGGTATCGCCATCCATTGGTGCATGGGCCGGACGCACAGCACGGGCCAGACCGTCATCTGCCATCGTCGCAAGGCGGAGCGTCTGTGGTTTGGTCAACACAGCATCCGTAACAACAAGGGCGATGGTGGTTGATGGCGGTGTCTCGCCTTTGACTTTTAACATCAGCGCATCCTGTGGAGGATGCGGCGGTTGGCCATAACCGCCAAATTCATTCCCCCGCTCGAAAGGTGCAGCCCAGAACCATGGCCCATTGCCGATGGTTACGGAGCCAACTGCATTGACCAACACGATGGCTGCAACACAAATCCCGCTGGATGTCATGGCGCTTGCCGAACCAAGCCCGCCCTTAAAGTTGGCTGTCGTTACGCCATAGCCGCCGCCGGCGCTGCCAAGATCGAAAGGTTCAGCTGTTGCCGCCTCGGCAGCCTGCCAACCCATTCGCCAATAAACCGGCTCCTGTCCCCATGCTTTATCGCCGCCGTTCAGCAAATCGAACGTAATCGCCTGGACTGCGATCGGGATGATCTGGCCGCTTATTTTCAGCCCGTGACCTGCCTCACGCAAAAAGGCGGCGGCACCGCCGGCAGCATCGAGACCGAATAAAGATCCACCCGAAAGTAACACCGCGTGAACGCCCTGGATCGACATTTCAGGACGAAGAAGATCGCTGTCACGGGTGCCTGGCGCGCCGCCGCGCGTAACGCCGGATGCAACCGTATCACAATCGAAAATAACCGCCGTGACGCCTGAGATTATGCGTTCATTACAGATGTTGCCAACGCGCAATCCAGGTATATCCGTTAACAGATTATGTCTATTCATGATATTAAAAATTTATTGTAAGACTTTGTTACTTCCGGGTGGTCGTCAGCCATAACTGTTGCTGCAATTATAGCGGGACGGCGGTCCAGGGCAATTCCTTCAGTTGATCTGGAGATACACACGATCAGCTTAACCGATGTCACGAGTGCTTGTCATCAGGATGGCCATTCACGTACTGTTAAAGTATCACTATAATTCATGGTGGCTCTCAAGTTGATCATAAGGGTACTCGGTATCAGTTTAAACCATGGCATAATATAATAGAAAGAATTGGCCGGAGACTTGGAATGGAAGCCGAATTCAGTATCGACGCAGACGACATCAATGCACTGGCACGTCTGATCATTCATAATGGTCTTGGATTGAAAGCCGGCCAGGAACTGCTCATTACCGCTTCCGTTGAAGCTCTGCCGCTTGTCCGTGAATTGGCGAGCGAAGCCTACAAATCCGGATGTGCCCTCGTTACCCCGATGTTAACTGACAGCGCTTTTGAAGTGGCACGGATCAAGTGGGCGCATGAAGATTATCTTGGTGCCGAAAATCTCTGGCTCGCAGAGGCTTACGCATCGGCTTATGCAGGCGGTGCTGCGCGTCTGGCGCTCACCGGCAGCGATCCCAATCTTCTGCAGGGACTGGATCAGGACCGCATCGATGCCGTTGCGAAATCTCATATCAATGCCAGGCGGATAACGGGACGGTTCAGCTCTGAATCCATTATCAACTGGACTATAGCACCTTACCCATTTGTAAATTGGGCGGCAGCTATCTGGCCGGATCTGCCACGCAGCGAAGCACAAGCCAAACTTTGGGCGCTGTTACGCGTAGCCTTAAGACTTGACAGGGAAGATCCTCTCAAGGCCTGGCAAGATCATAATGAGAAACTTGCCGATAAAGCGCGGCTGATGAACGAGATGCGCTTCGACGCTTTGAGATTTCAAGGCCCTGGGACAGATCTCACCGTTGGTCTTGCTGATCAGCATCATTGGCACGGCGGCAAGACGCACGCGCAAAACGGATGTTCAGGCAATACCAATATGCCGACCGAAGAAATATTCAGTTGTCCGCATAAAATGAAGGTTGATGGTCATGCGACAAGCACGCGGCCTCTCGTGTTGGGCGGTCAAAAAATCGATGGTATCTACGTGGAGTTCAAGCAGGGGACTGTCATAACCGTGAAATCGACGAACGGTCAGTCGATATCACCACTTGAGACCTTGCTGGCGAGCGATGACGGAGCAAGGCGACTGGGTGAAGTCGCGCTTGTTCCGCATTCATCGACAATCTCCAAAATGGACGAAGTATTTCTGAATACGCTTTTGGATGAGAATTCGTCTTGTCATATTGCCTTTGGGCAATCCTATCGCAAAACCCTTATCTCGGGGCCTGATTTATCAAATGATGAAGCGGTGGAACGTGGTGCAAACAGCAGTTCAGTCCACTTTGACTGGATGATTGGATCGGACCAGTTGGATATTGATGGACTGACTGGATCAACCTCTACTCCTATATTCCGATCCGGCGAATGGGTGATATAGGGGGCGGCATCGGCAAGTGGGCGCCTGGTCCAATGTCGTCATGTGTGCCACACCGGATCTGCTCAGAACACGATTTTTTCCTTTTATCATAGGTAATTACAGACCCTGACGTTCAGTCAGTCACAAGGTCGAAAAATGGATCACTTTGATGTTATCCTGGTTGGTGGCGGTTTGGCTAACGGTTTGATTGCAGACCGTCTTGCCGTTGCGCGGAGAAATCTCAACGTTCTCATTATTGAAGCCGCGGACCGGTTGGGTGGCGATCATACATGGTCTTACCATTCAAGCGACGTTAAACCTGAGCAGGATGAATGGCTCCGGGCAATTGGCCGTATAAGCTGGCCAAGCCAAAGTGTGCATTTTCCATCCTACCAGCGTATAATTTCCACGGGATACCGAACAATTGTTAGCAGCGATCTTCATCATCGCCTCACCAGTCACGGTCATCTTGCATTCAGTTTCGCCACCAAGGTAAAAACCGTCGAAGTGAATAAAGTTATCCTGGAGAGTGGGCGCGAATTGCACGGTGCATGCATCATCGATGGGCGGGGCATGCAGCCGGTGTCCGGCCTAAAGCTTGGTTATCAAAAATTCTTCGGTCTTGAATGCGAAATGAAAGAACCGCACGGCCTTTCAGCACCGATCCTGATGGACACCACAATAGAGCAGATCGACGGCTATCGTTTTATGTACTGCCTTCCCTATTCTCCCAGTCAGATGCTAATTGAAGACACGTATTACTCTGATGGTTCTGAACTCAGTAAGACAGATATCGAACGGCGTGTTTATGCCTATGCGCGCACTAAAGGCTGGGAGATCCGATCAATACTACGTCAGGAGAGTGGTGTGCTTCCTGTTGTTCTGGATGGTAGTTTGGAAATGATCTGGCCGGCTGAGCAAACCGTTCCAAGATCCGGAATGCGTGCAGGTCTGTTTCATCAGACGACAGGGTATTCTCTTGCCTTTGCGGCACGCGCTGCTGATAATATTGTAAAGCTTGATAATCTCAGTTCTCAAACAGTCGCAGCTTATATGCGTAGTGAAGCGAAGAAAAACTGGCAAAAACAAAGCTATTTTCGTTTGCTCAACCGGCTCTTATTTCTTGCTGCAGAAGACGATCAAAGACGAAATATTTTTGAACGTTTCTATTGCTTGTCGCAACCGCTGATTGAGCGGTTTTATGCCGCCGATCTCAATACGTATGATAAGTTCAGGATACTTTTCGGCCGTCCACCTGTTGCTGTCAGTAAGGCTTTGGCCGCTATTCCGCCAAGTGCGGCTGCAGCGCGCATCGTTGGAGATTTATCATCAGGCGAATAACAAACCTGATGATCGTATGGCGCGGTAGACAGTGGTGATGAATATTGCTTTTCTACCGCCTGTGGACAATCATCGGATTTAAACCGGTGGCTTTCTGTCAGGCTGCAAGCCGTATATGATTATTAATCTATAGAGCTGTGCCTCAAAAGACTTTTGATATGTAGATTTTTTGTAAAGAAAATATGCTGCTGATATCCCATGCCACCTAAAGACATGGGATTTACAGCTCTCTTTATAGAGGAAACTTTAAATTGACCGTAATGCATCGAGCGCGGACTGGGCAATGAAATAAGCGTCCTCGTCATTGGCTTCTTTCAAATTCTGTTCAGCGACAGAAATTTCCGCTGCGATATCATCTTTACTTGCAGTTTCAATATCCATTGCATGCTCTGCAAGTACAGTTACTTCCTGCGCGTTAATATCGGCAAAGCCACCACGGACATATATTTTATGTGTAACTGAATTGCCGGACAGGACGCTGATCATGCCAGGCTTTAACATCACAATGCTCGGCAAATACCCTGACATGACGCCAAGTTGTCCTTCAATGCCTGGAAGGACGACGTGTTCAATATTCGCTGACATAAGCAGGCGTTCCGGGCTCACAAGTTCAAAGTTGAATTCTGCCATAGCTCGTTTCCGTTGCACTCATAGTAATGCTAGATTGGTTCAAGTATAATCGCAGGTGAATAGCCCGGTAATAATTATTCAGCCAAGAAAAGAAAAAGTATAAGTTATCGGGCCTGATAATTCAGGAATTAAAAAATACACTGATTGTACCCCTTAACTTAAGACTTTTAAGTTCTGACTGGAAAGCCTTACTGGATAAGTTCACCTTCGCTTGACAACTGCGCCTCAATGGATTCAGGATCTTGCAGTTTCGTGCCGCAGAATGGGCAATAGAAAACTGGATGATCTATCGTCAAAACCGCCTCTACATGTTCATCAGATTCGTATTCGTCAGCTTCGCCGAAACCAACGGTCATGAAAAGGATGCCATTATCGGCCCACACTCTGATGAGTGGTTCAAACTCGTCCGCTTCTAGAATTCCGGCAAGTTCTTTGCAGCAACGGCCGAACTTTTTGTTTGATATTACACGTTCACCGTTATCTTGAGCCATGCCACATCCATAATGCTACAGCAATTTATATGTATATATCCCAGGTGATAGAAATATCCGCCTTTTCGTCAAATGGAATTTTCATCTGAGATATTGAGACTTCTTAAGCAAGAAATCTCCTGATTATGTCAATGTTTCCGATGTTATCACAATTCCTGTAAAATTTCAGTGGTTTGTTCTCATATGCCTGATACGACCCAAATTCACAGATTTTGAATGCAAAATCTGTGAGACAAGCTGCTTTCAGTCGATACAAGGCGGTAATTACGATAACGCTTATATCTTGAACAATTTAACTTTAATTTTCGTGTCGGGCGAAATAAAGGTCGCGCTTTTCATATCCATTTACGCACGTGAAGATATGTTCGCGCTTCGGGTCAGTTATCGCATTCACTTTAGCCACCCGACACGGTATTCAAATAAGAAGTTACACGGACTCCGCCAGCCTCTCAGCCTTTGCAACAGCTTCTTCAATCGTGCCAACCATGTAGAAGGCCTGCTCTGGCAGATGATCGTAATCACCGTTAACCAGCCCCTTGAAACCCTTGATTGTATCTTCCAGCTTGACCTGAATTCCGTCCGAACCAGTGAATACTTTGGCCACGTCAAACGGCTGTGAAAGGAAGCGCTCGATTTTACGTGCGCGGGCAACCGTCATCTTATCTTCCTCGGAAAGCTCGTCCATGCCGAGAATCGCGATGATATCCTGGAGTGCCTTGTAGCGCTGTAACGTAGACTGAACGTTGCGCGCAACCGTGTAATGCTCTTCGCCAAGAATACGTGGATCCAAGATACGCGACGAAGAATCCAGCGGGTCTACAGCTGGGTAAATACCCTTTTCAGCGATTGAGCGGTTAAGAACCGTTGTCGCATCCAGGTGGGCAAACGTAGAGGCCGGCGCCGGATCGGTCAAATCGTCAGCTGGAACATAAACAGCCTGTACCGAAGTGATCGACCCTTTGTTGGTCGAGGTAATGCGCTCCTGCATGGCTCCCATATCGGTTCCCAGGGTTGGCTGGTAACCCACCGCAGAAGGAATACGGCCAAGCAAGGCAGAAACTTCTGAACCTGCCTGAGTAAAACGGAAAATATTGTCTACGAAGAACAGAACGTCCTGGCCCTGATCACGAAAATATTCTGCTGCCGTGAGCCCGGTAAGTGCAACGCGCGCGCGCGCGCCTGGAGGTTCATTCATCTGTCCGTAAACCAGCGTGCATTTGGATCCAGCTGCAGAGCCGTCATGTTCTTTCGGATCTTTGTTTACGCCGGATTCGATCATTTCATGATAAAGATCGTTACCCTCACGCGTGCGTTCTCCCACACCTGCAAAGACTGAGTAACCACCGTGCGTCTTCGCGATGTTGTTGATAAGCTCCATGATCAGAACAGTCTTGCCCACACCGGCACCACCGAACAGACCAATCTTTCCGCCTTTTGCGTAGGGACCCAGGAGATCAACAACTTTAATGCCCGTGACCAGAATTTCTGCCTCGGTAGATTGTTCGGTCAATTCCGGTGCATATGCGTGAATCTGGCGGGTTTGCTGAGATTTAATCGGGCCTGCTTCATCCACCGGCTCACCGATAACATTCATGATCCGGCCAAGTGTTTCTTCGCCGACCGGAATAGATATAGGATTTCCAGTGTCGCGCACTTCCTGTCCGCGTACCAGCCCTTCAGTTGCATCCATAGCAATGGTGCGCACGGTATTTTCACCGAGGTGCTGGGCAACCTCAAGCACCAGGCGGCCCTGTGGGTTGTCTTTGGATTTTGCCGTCTCGTTTGTCGTCTCCAACGCGTTGAGAATAGCAGGTAGCTGGTCGCCAAATTGCACGTCGACAACGGCGCCCATGACCTGGCGAATGCGTCCGATATTTTCAGCCATAATAAGTTTTGTCCTCGTGCACGAAGTTGGTCTACAGCGCCTCGGCGCCGGAGATGATTTCAATCAGTTCTTTGGTAATTTGTGCCTGGCGTTGCCGGTTGTAGCTAATTGTAAGCTTATCGATCATTTCGCCTGCGTTACGCGTTGCGTTATCCATCGCCGACATGCGTGCTCCCTGCTCTGAAGCGGCATTTTCAAGAAGTGCGCGAAAGATCTGCGTCGAGATATTGCGATTGAGCAAGAATTCGAGAATTTCTTCTTCCCCAGGTTCGTAATCGTAAAGCGCTGTCTCTTGCGATGCGGTTTCATCATCCGGTATATTCGCAGGTATAAGCTGCAGACCCGTCGGGATCTGGGATATAACGGAGCGGAATTCAGCGTAATACAACGTGCACACGTCGAATTCGCCGTTTTCGAACATTTGCAGGATTTGCTTACCGATGCTCTCGGCGTTGGCGAACCCAACCCGTTTCACTTCCTTGAGATCTATGAGATCGACAGTGAGATTGGCAAAACTGCGCTTTAGAATATCGTAACCTTTGCGGCCGATATACAAAACCCTGACTGTCTTGCCTGCGCCTTGCAGGCGAATGATGTCCTGTCGGGCAAGGCGTGCTATACTCGAATTGAAGGCACCGCAAAGGCCACGCTCTGCTGTCATCACGACGAGAAGATGAACGTTGTCATCACCAGTTCCGACAAGCAAGGGGGAAACCCCTTCCTTGCTTGGCAGGCCTTTGTTGATATTGGCCATCACATTGACCATGCGTTCGGCATAGGGGCGTGCTGCAGTCGCGGCTTCCTGAGCCCGCCGCAGTTTTGCCGCCGCAACCATCTGCATGGCCTTTGTGATTTTCCGTGTTGCCTTAACCGAGGTGATGCGGTTTCTAAGGTCCTTAAGACTTGGCATAAAATCTTCCGCCCCTCATTAGGATCATTGTAACGCAAACAGCCAATTTAACTTAGGCTGAGAAACCTTTTGAGAAATCGTCAAGCAGACCGATTAGTTGCTTTTCAGTGTCGGCTGACATCTGCTTTTCGGACCGGATTGTCTCAAGTACATCTTTACCTGTATCGCGCATGTAAACGAGGAACTGGCTTTCGAACTTACTAATTGCAGATACGGGCAGTTTATCGAGATACCCCTTAGTGCCGGCGAAGATTACACAAACCTGTTCTTCGGTTTTCAAAGGGGAAAACTGTGGCTGTTTCAGGAGTTCGGTTAAACGATCTCCGCGCGCAAGCATTTTCTGCGTTGCTGCATCAAGATCGGAACCAAACTGCGCGAAAGCTGCCATCTCTCGATATTGTGCAAGTTCGCCTTTGACGGATCCGGCAACCTGCTTCATGGCCTTGATCTGTGCCGAAGAACCAACGCGGGAGACGGAAAGCCCGACGTTTACGGCAGGACGGATACCCTGGTAAAAAAGTCCGGTTTCCAGGAAGATCTGGCCATCGGTAATTGAGATCACGTTGGTTGGAATATAAGCGGAAACATCGTTGGCCTGAGTTTCGATGACCGGTAACGCTGTGAGAGAGCCGAGACCGTTATCCTCGTTGAGTTTTGCTGCGCGTTCCAGCAAGCGCGAGTGCAGGTAGAAAACATCGCCCGGATATGCTTCACGACCTGGAGGGCGGCGTAACAACAATGACATCTGGCGATAGGCAACCGCCTGCTTGGACAGGTCATCGTAACCGACCAGTGCGTGCATTCCATTGTCGCGGAAGTATTCGCCCATAGCGCAGCCTGTAAACGGTGCAAGAAACTGGGCTGGCGCCGCATCAGATGCCGTTGCAGCAACGACGATTGAATACTCCATTGCGCCACTTTCTTCCAGCGCTTTGACGAACTGAGCGACTGTTGAACGTTTTTGTCCAATGGCAACGTAGATGCAATAGAGTTTCTGGCTCTCGTCATCACCTTCGTGCAGTGACTTCTGGTTCAAGAAAGTGTCAAGAATGATAGCTGTTTTACCGGTCTGGCGGTCACCGATGATCAATTCGCGCTGGCCTCGGCCGATCGGAATGAGCGCATCAACAGCCTTGAGTCCGGTTGCCATCGGCTCGTGTACGGATTTGCGTGGCAGAATACCAGGTGCTTTGACGTCAACGCGGCGCATTTCTGAAGCGTCGATTGGTCCCTTACCGTCAATTGGGTTGCCAAGTCCATCGACTACGCGACCAAGAAGGCCTTTGCCAACCGGGACTTCCACAATGGCTCCGGTGCGTTTGACCGTATCGCCTTCGCGAATGTTACGGTCATCGCCGAAAATAACCACGCCGACATTATCGGATTCGAGGTTTAAGGCCATGCCGCGCAAGCCACCAGCGAATTCAACCATCTCACCGGCCTGAACATTGTCGAGACCGTAGACGCGGGCGATACCATCGCCAACCGTCAAAACCTGGCCAATTTCGGAAACTTCCGCCTCCTGGCCGAAATTCTTAATCTGTTCCTTGAGAATTGAGGATATTTCAGCGGGCCGGATGTCCATTAGCCAACCTCTTTCATGCGAATTTTGAGCGTGGAGAGTTTTGTGCGAAGCGAGGAGTCAATCATACGGCTGCCGATCTTCACGATCAGCCCGCCGAGCAATGAAGGATCAACCTTGGAGTTGATCTGTACGTTTTTACCTGTAGAAGACGCGAGGGTTTGTTTGAGAGTGCTCATCTGTTCGTCGTTGAGCGGGGTTGCGCTCATAACATCGGCTTGCACTTCACCGCGTGCTCTGGAGACTGAAAGACGGAAAGCTTTTATCATCTCCGGCAACGCAAACAGCCTGCGGTTAGTGATAATAAGTTTTACGAAATTCAGAGTTATTCCGGAGACCCCCGCCCTGACCAGTATGGCTTCAAAGGCTCTGATCTGATCCTCAGCGGAAAAAACCGGGCTGCGCACTATTCTGCGCATATCATCGCTCTCATCGAGCATGGCCTGGATATTTATCATATCCGTTTCCACGACATGAAGCTGATTTTGCTCCTGTGCCAATTCAAATAGAGCCGACGCATACCGCCCCGGCACATTTGCAGTCATTTGGTCTTCAGTCGCCACGTTGTGCGCTTTCGTGCATTAGAGGGCTCATAGCCAATATTCAAACTCTCTTAGTTAATAGAGTTATTACCATTAACCCGATCTCAACAATATTGCTAGCTAACGATTGAAAAACAATCCAAATCGTTCGCTCATCAATAATTCATCTATGTTCTTATCACGCGATTAAAGCACTAATCAACCGCCCCAATCGAGCCGCAATGCCGCATTAACGGGAAGTGTTGCAGAATTTCCGGTTGTCCCTATTCATCAGTCCAAAAAACCGCAGAATCTTTACGTGCGATCACGCCAGCCAGTTCCCTAAATCTGAAGCGGCCGAGAGTCTGTTCTTGCGAAGTGTGACAGCAATCGTTGCCGTTATTGATGCTGGCCTTAAATTTCATGCAGATATAAACACTCTGTCCAAAAACGTTTTCCATTCAGATACAGCTTTGGGCAGTGCCCGGAAGTGCCAGTCAAAGTGCAACCTGTGATAACAGATGTGTTCCCTAACTTTTTAACGGGAGCTAATCAAGTCCAAGCTTGCGTTTTACAATTTCGTTTACGGCCTGCGGATTGGCTTTGCCGCCGGTTGCTTTCATCGCCTGGCCGACGAACCAGCCGGCGAGTTTCGGGTTATCGCCAACCTTGGCAACCTGCGCCGGGTTATCGGCGATCACCTGGTCAACGGCAGCCTCGATGGCGCCGGTGTCGGTGAGCTGTTTTAGGCCGCGGCGATCGACAATCTCAGCCGGATTGCCACCTTCGTTCCAGACGATCTCAAACACGTCTTTGGCGATTTTGCCGGAAATCGTACCATCCTGAATGAGGCCCAGCAGACTGCAGAGCTGCGCGGCGCTGACAGGTGAGCAGGCGATCTCCAGGCCCTCTTTATTGAGGCGGCCGAACACCTCGTTGATGACCCAGTTGGCGGTCAGTTTGCCGTCGCGCCATACGGCGGCAGCCTCGAAGTAATCGGCGCTTTCACGTTCAGCCACCAGAACACCGGCATCGTAAGGTGTCACGGCATAGTCGCGGATCAACCGTTCGAATTTGGTATCCGGCAATTCTGGCAGGCTGGCTGCGAGTTCAGCGACGTATGCCTCAGTGAATTCCAGGGGAAGCAAGTCCGGATCCGGAAAATAGCGATAATCGTGAGCCTCTTCCTTAGAGCGCATTGAACGCGTTATCCCCGCATTCGGGTCAAACAACCTGGTTTCCTGTTCAATCTCACCGCCATCTTCAATAATATCGATCTGGCGACGCGCTTCCACATCAATGGCCTGTCCGATAAAACGGATTGAATTGACGTTCTTGATTTCACAGCGGGTGCCAAGCGACCCGCCCGGATAACGTACGGAAACATTAACGTCGGCGCGCAGATTGCCCTTTTCCATATCACCATCACAGGTGCCGAGATAGCGCAGAATGCTGCGCAGCTTTGCAACGTAGGCCTGTGCCTGACGTGCTGAACGCAGATCCGGCTTGGATACGATCTCCATCAGGGCGACGCCTGAACGGTTCAGGTCAACGTAAGAGTAATCGGGATGCATGTCGTGCACTGATTTGCCCGCATCCTGTTCCAGATGCAGACGTTCAATCCCAACTTTTTGCACGTGACCGTCAACGTCGATTTCCACAACGCCTTCGCCAACGATGGGCTGTTTGTATTGTGAAATCTGGTAACCTTGCGGCAGGTCGGGATAGAAATAATTTTTTCGATCGAAAACGGAATAGGTATTGATGCGAGCGTTCAGGCCAAGCCCAGTGCGGATCGCCTGGGCAACACATTCGCGATTGATGACTGGCAACATGCCGGGCATTGCGGCGTCGATGAGGGACACATGGCTGTTTTCGGCGGCGCCAAATGAGGTTGAAGCACCGGAGAACAGCTTGGCGCGTGAGTTGACTTGCGCGTGGACCTCCAAACCAATGACAACTTCCCAATCCCCGGTTGCGCCAGCAATCAGGTTGCTCGACTCGACGGCTGTTGCTTTAGCGTTCATAAACTCAGTTCCATTAAACTAAACGATGCGGGCGTCTGAAGTACTGCAATGCGCATGATCACGATAATGGCAAAGCAGAATTTAATGTGCAAATATAACCAACTTGTACCTTGGCAAAGTGCTTTATTGTGACTATGCAGACACAACATGTATATCTTCAGAGATCTAAGACCAGTTTGACTGATCTTAGATCTGTTGTAATAGACAGAATTGCGGTATGAATTCTCAGGTGAATATGATGAATGTTGAAAGATTGGGAAATCTAACGATGAAGCGTTGCTTTTTTCTAGCAGGACTTTGGGTTTTGTCGACGGCATTTGTTACAGCAGCAATTGCCGGCCAGCCATCCTCTGGCGCTGGCGGCAAAGAGACGCTGACCTGGACGCTGGGCACAACTGTGGCAATTAGCCCTGAATACGAAGGTTCTGATGAATATCGTGCCGTTGTAATCCCTTATATATTTCCACGTTTCAGCAATTCCGGGTTCGTTGATGTCCGCGGTTCTGACGACATTCGCTTCAAAATATTGAATAATGAAAATTTTGAATTGGGTCCACTTGCCGGTTACCGATTTGATCGTGAAGAGGAGGACGGTGACAAACTCGTTGGACTTGGCTATGTCGATGGTGGTTTAGTGCTTGGTGGTTTTGCGCGCGTTGCTCTGTGGCCGTCAACTCTTTACGCGGGTGTTTCCTATCATCGAACCGTAACCGGTGATGTCGATGGCGGTCAGTTGAAATTCGGACTTGAATACGAGGCGAAACCAACGGATAATGTGGTAATGTTTGCGCGGACCGGTGCGACATATGCTGATGATGAATATATGGACTCATATTTCGGCGTAAGTGCAAGCCAGGCAGCCACATCAGCAGCTGGTCTGCAGCAGTTTGATGCGGATGCCGGTATCAAGGATGTTTATGCCAGTCTCGGAACGCGAATAAATTTTTCCGAAAGTTGGGCATTTAACATGACCGGGCGTTACGCCCGTTTGGTTGGAGATGCAGCCGACAGTCCAGTAATTGAAACGGAAGATCAGTTTTCAGCCTCTGCAGGTCTTACCTATAGCTTTAATTTTAAGTAAAAGCGAACCGTAGGCTTGAACAAGCGTGAATAACCACTGGCTGAAAGCCAGTGATTGTTCACATATGGCATGAAAAGAATGGGTGGCATTTTACGACTTATGTTTTCTATAAAAATAAACGCTTCAATTTGAGTGAGAAATAGCCCGCAATGTGCGGCTTTGGCTCGGAAAATTGAAGCGTTTATTTTTTATAGGAAACATGGGTCGTATGCGAATGTGGGCATGATTTTATAAATCGGTACTTGGTGTGACTGCCGATAAAGTACCCCTAATTTTGCAGTAGAAACAGGTGTTATCAGTTTCTTTTCTGTAAAAATCAGGTAACGTCATGATACCAATGCTCGTTTCATCGTAATTCACTACTCAAATTTTTGAATATAGTTACTTTATGACATATTATAATCTTATTTTTTGTAAATAATATATTTCTATATCCTTAAAGTTGATGAAGAATTCATGCATTAGGAGTTCAGGCAGTGCGAAAATATTTTATTGCCACAGCAGTAATCCTGGTTGTGATCGCGGCAGGCTATAATCTCGCTCCACTAACGACCAAAAACACTGTGCTCAGATGGGTTGGTGTCAACACTACCAATGAAGTTGGTAAGGGTGAATTCCGTGGCAGTTTAGAGGTTATGTTCGACTCTATTCCCACAGGGGATGGTAAAGTTGTCGAACTGATCATGCTGAAGAAACCTTTTGGGTATACCGACAGTAAAGGCGTCGACTGGGACGTACCGAGTGGATATATTTCTAATGGGGCTTCGATACCACCAATGCTCTGGAGCGTCGTTGGTGCGCCACTTTCAGGACCATATCTCTATGCTGCCGTGTTACATGACTATTATTGCGAGACGCAAGATCGCCCTTGGCAACAAGTGCATGAGATGTTTTTCGAAGCTGCGGTCAATCGTGGTACTGATGTAGAGCTTGCCAAGATCCTATATGCGGGAATTTTATTCGGCGGTCCAAGATGGAACGAGAAACGAGCGGAACTTTTCAGGCCTGAAATTAAGAAAGCTCAAGTCCTGCCAACATCTGGTTTTAATTTGTTTGGCGGTGAGGCAATGGCGCAGGAGAATCAGGAGAATAAGTTACCTTTTGAAACTAAGGACAAATCTCCAGATGAAATATTTACCGCGCTTCAGGAATGGATAAAACAAGAAAAACCAACGAAAGAAGAAATTGATGCTGTGGTTCAAGAAGTTCGCAAGATCACGATAGAAAAATCACAGTAAATGGTAAATCCTGCCTTCTGTTCGTTAATATGCAAGATGATCCTGTATAACGCAGGATAACGTAGGAACGGGCAGAAAAAGTCGGAAATCACAAAAATAACAGATAGGTATTCTGGCCCAACGATAAGGTTATGGCCAGAATATTTATTAAAATAAATATTTTATATCACTCTTCTGTTTATAAATAAAAATAGCTTCAAAACATTTTTGAGATGGTAATACTCTATATCAAGCTGCAAATGGCTGACACATATGATTTGACTGCACGGTAGCGTAGTGGCCAGGTTGCGGATTTAGACCGGTCATCTCTTTTGCTGTCTTCATCTGCCCCTTAAAATAAAGCAAATGTAAAAGATATTTTGTTCTTTTAATGTTTAAGAAGAAGAACAAAAGATGCGTAAATCCGTTTTGAACTGTATAAGGCGTTAAAAAAAGCGCTCGAAAAAGAAGTTCTAATTATGTATTTTAGGAATGTATTGCGAACACGATCTCATTATGATTGGCTCTGGGATCGGAGGCAGCTTACTTAGAACGGATGTAGATCAGAACGCGATGATGTGCGCATGACGGTGAAATTCAAATACGCGATATTATACGTTGAAGATGTCGAATTTACCCTCGAATTCTATGAGAAAGCATTCAGCCTGTCGCGGTGCTTGCTCCATGAGAGTGGCGATTATGGCGAGCTCGATACAGGTGTAACGATACTCGCTTTTGCATCGCGGAGCTTGACAGAAAAGTTGGGAAAATCTCCTTCCAATGCATTGCCGGATGCGCCCACATTTGAAATTGCCTTTGAGACCGATGATGTTGCCGGCGCACTTCAGAAGGCGATTGAGACTGCATATGTCTCAGATCCGAACGGTTTCTTGATCGAATTGTGTTTACCCGTATTTAAAACATAAGAGCCTGCCGCTATATTAAGACTTTACATGATTACTGGGATGTTTCCGCTAGGGGCAGCTTAACTCTATGATTTTCAACCAATAAAATTTTAATTGGCGCTTCGCTGCCGGTTGGGGCACAAGTTTTATAGTTTTCTGGAGAATTTAGGTCTTAGCGTGACATACGGGAGTATGAGCTGCCTCTGATCTCAGGGCCATTTATAAAGAGAATTTGTTCGCAATACGTTCTTATTGACATGCAATCTGAGCTTATTTGTCAAGTATTTTGTTTTAAACGGCTTGCTCCGCTGTAGCCATCCCGTCGGATCCGCCCTCGCTCGCTCGCCCATTCAGGTGGGCGAGGGCGGGCCATATTGTTGGTGGGCCTGAAGTGAGTGCGCACGCTTGGCTGCAAACTCAGAAGGTGTTTGATAGCCAAGCGAAGAATGCGGCTGCTCTTCGTTGTAATCGATGCGCCAGTCTTCGATGATGTCGCGGGCCTCCTCAAGAGACGTGAACAAGTCCAGGTTCAAGCATTCTTCGTGGAAACGGCCGTTGAAACTTTCGATGTAAGCATTTTGCGTTGGCTTGCCCGGATCGATAAAGTAAAGCTCAACGCGATGATCCGAGGCCCAACGTTCCATCGCGCGCCCACGCAGTTCCGGGCCGTTGTCAACCACCAGGCGCTCAGGATAACCGCGTTCGCGGGCGGCACGCTCTAGCATTTGGGCGACTGTTGAAGGGTGATATTATCAAGCAAGTTTTACAATGAAACAGGGCGGCACTGGCATTTGCCGCCCTGAAGCTTTCTAATTTCTGTAAGGCTGAATTAAAGCACTGTGAAGATCACATCACTATGCTTTAACATATGCCATTCAAGAGCTAACTCTATTCAACCTTTTGGGGATCTGGTAATAAACCGCCGGTTGCTTGCTCTGCCAGCCGTGAACGGATGCGCTCTTGTACCTGGCGTATCAAACCTCTACGTGCTTCGGCATATTTTTTGTTGTCGAGAGGTTCACCGCTATGCGCATCGCCGAAACCGGCGAATGATAATGGCGGGAAATGAACGATACGTCTCAGGGAAGTTACAAATGAAATTCCCAGGCCGCCCTCGCCTTTGATCATGGCATCCAGAAGTTCTGGTGTAACCTCAGTTTCTGTATGGCAACCATCTGCACTGCATGAAACATATTTCAGGCGCAATGATTTACGGTCTTTGTTATCTGCTTTATCTGCCTGGTCTTTTTTAGTCTTTAAATTTTCAAATTGCTCTTTGTCGAAAATGGCGACGTGTATACCTGCTTCGATCAATACATCGGTCGGCACGATAAACGACAGAATTAACTTTTCTTCGCCCTCAACCTTACTGACGGAAACGCCAAGGTTCAGTTTACCGGTATTGGGGTTCCAGCGTTCGTGTACGGTATTGCAGATGTTCTTGGTGAATTTTTCAACTTTACCGTCTTCTTTTTTGCGCAGTAAAGGCTGATCGTTACAAAGCTTAAACCATCCCGCTTGCGCGAATGCCCCACCTGTAAATGCCACGCACAGCATGACTCCGGCAGAGACGACTATCTTAATGCCATGTAAGCACAATTTGCTCAATCTCATCATTCTCCACATTCCCTAGTTCTAGTCCCTGTGGTGCGGTCCAAGATAGCCGCCCATTTCCGTAAGTTCGTATTTCCAGCACAGTGATTTAAGGTCACTTACCATATGCAAAGCTCTAACGGCTTGATTAAGGCAATCGCGTGACTAAATCTGTGCCAACTCGTCCTGGTCTGGTGAAGGCTAAACAACGTGGCTGTCGTGCCACGCGGCATTTTTTCTTGCCACTTTTCAAGTATTTTTAAATAATTCAAGATGGGATAATTTTATTCTACTATTAGTACCTCATTACATCTGGAGACCGATACTATCTCATAAGCACTTCAACTTCGATATTTTGGCCTGACTTTACTGTAAAATCACTTTCGTAGGTATTGCCTTCCCAACTTGCACGAATTGCATAATCGCCAGGAGCAAAGATGTGTGTTGGCAAGGCACCTGCTGTTTTTTTCACAACCTTATCTGAGCTGCGGTTCAGAATAACCCACTGTGCATCAGCCAGTGCATCGCCACCAGCGCTTTGCACCAGCTTGAAGGTCACTTTGGCGGCCTCATGCAAGACGGTGGCCTCGGTTAATTTGCCAGCTTCGACCGTCACCTCTGAAGCAACGATGGCATTAGCGTCACCTAAACGCGAGACAATCCGATAAATACCGGAGTTCAATCTGGTGATGCGGCCTGGACGCATGGTGCTCATAATGTTTTGCCGGTTTCCGAATTGATCACGTTCGTCACTATAAAGATCAAAGGTTGCATTGATCGGACCCGAGAAAATATCCGAACTCGGTTTTATGATGACCCGTAAGCCTCCAGCGTTTATTACAAATTTTTCAATTCGTTGACTACCAGGAGCAATTTCAACTCTGCGCGTTAAATGCGCAAGGCCGAATGCCACGTTAATCATATACACCCCGGGAGGCAGTTCGATGACTGGAGTTGCGGTTTTAAACTGCTTGATAAGATTGAGGCTGCCGCCTGCTTCATCAGGCGTAAATATACGCCAGACGACACCTTGATTGATCTGTGGCCCTCCCTCGGTCAAGAAAGAAACGAGTTGGATAGGCGCTGCATCAATTCCAGCCGGCCCCGGCGTTGCTGGGCTGAAGAGGCTGTCATCTGATAATTGTGAGACGGAGGGAAACGGGCTGTCCGTATTCTCAACAGCCTGCGCACCGGTTGGCATTTGCGCGTGTGCATGAAAAACTAGCAGAGATATAAAGTATATTACACTCATGGCAATCAATATAAACTTACAAGTGCCATGTCTCGCTTTAAATGCCATTTCAGGATTACACGCTTTGGTTAGCAGCAAAGAAGCCGGATACGGGCTATGCAGCGTACGCTCAAGTCTGTCGGACGCCCTCACTGACCAGAAGGCATGTGAGAGGATGCCCGTATTTTGCCTGCGCCGTTGTGGCTTGCTAATGGCACCCCACACTGCCGTATGCGCTCTGACTTGCAATGAGCGAGATCCCAGCATGTCAGCATGATATATAAAATATGACAGAGTATTGGTATGGCTAAGGGTGATTGCCATTGGTTTCCAACGCAAGATATCCGCCAGGCTTCTGGACTTGACGCATAGGGCGGAAGCGTGTCTTTCAATTGCCATTTATAATCAATCTATTTCAACATTGATGTGGCGCCCGCTTTCGATCAGGATATCGCGAGTCAGTATCTCATTTTTAACTTCTGCGATAACTTTGTAGCGTCCTGATTTCAATGTAAGCGTTGGTTGCGCTTTCATTGTTCGCCAAATAGTTTGATCTGCGGCATCCCTTATTTCCCAGGATGTATCAGGGTACAATTGCGGCGTTTTCAACGCGACTGTTCCTGCGTCGAGGTCCAGTACAATTTTCCCGTCAGGCGATGGCGTTGTTTCGAAGTTTCTGACGGTCACGGCGTTTTGCTTTCCAACCCGCGCTTCAATTCGATACCGACCAGGAAAAAGATCGAATTCAGGTGCAGGCGAGGAGCTGGTAAGGGCTGGGACTGTATTGGTTTCAGACGGCCAAATCCGATAGCGTATATTTTTGTTGATTTTTGTGGTGCTACCCTGGAAGCGAGACGTCACACTCAGGCGCATGCGCGTTACCGTCAGGATGCGCTCAACGATCTGGCCTGCAGCGATGACAACGCGTTCTTCGTTTGCCGATGGTGCTCCTTCAGCCTTCACATAGTAGGTTCCCGGATCGAGGAGAAAATTAGGATTTGCCTGAATGGAGCGTGCCACCAGGCGGCGGCCGGACGGTTTTGTTGGATCGTCGGTTTGAATGCTTACGACAGCCGATGAGTTTACCAGCAGTGCTTGGTCTAACTGGGTTGTCTTGATTTTAAGATAGCCGGCGTTTAGAGGCACAATCAAATTAATCTGCTCGCCTGCCGAAGCGCTAAATGCGTGCGATTGACTGACACGGCCAGCAGATACCTCCAGTTTGTATTCACCAGGCTTGATAATAAGTGGGACGCGTGGCGCCATCCCTGACCAAACCACATCATCCGGTGTTGAACCGTCTATTTTCGAGATTGTGAATTTGGCGTCTTCAACGCGTGGGCCGCCTTCAACGAGAACGGCTGAAAGTGCGATAGCTGCGACTTCAAGGTTAAACGGAGCGACCGTGCGACGGCCTTCTTTGACCTCGATTTCCTGATGCCGCACCAGACCTGCCGTCCTCAGAGCAACGCTGTAACGACCAGGCTGCAGTGCAACAGAGGGGGCACTTTCTGTCGTGTGTTTGATAACTTTTTCAACGTTGTTTTCAAGTCGAATGATTTTCCACATCAATCCATCTTGCAATATGGCGCCGTTTTCTTCCAACAGCGCTTGCAGCATGAGGCCGGGTGTGTTGGGCACTGCACGCTCGCGTTTGAGCGGCAAATTTAACGCGCCAGCTTTTGCGGTGCCATTATCTTCAAAGGCGGTGGCCCCAGGCGCGGTTGATGGGGCTGATCCATCACGATTTATATCGGCCATGATCGCCTGCATGCCAGCAACAGCCTCCTTGGCATTCGCCGCTTCAATGACGCGTCCACCAGTTACTTCTGCAAGGCACGCCATTGCGCCTTTATCGGCCTGCTTGGGAGCTAAAGTTAAGGCATGTACTCTGATATCGGGCAGGCGTTGTTTGAGACTTTTTGCAGCCGCGCAAATGTCCTTATTACAATTGTCAGGATCGTCGTTAATAATGAAGATGTTGCGTGGTGGAGCCGATACATCTAAAATCTTACCAGCCTTGTTGAGCCCTTTAACGACCGGGCCGCGGCCTTGCGGATTAATCTGTTTGATTGCACCTGAAATGCGGTCCGGGTCATAAGTCTGGACTTCAAGCAGGGTTTCAACTTCATTACAGCCACCGCGAGGCTTTTGGCCAAATGCCACCAGTCCGATATCCGGCTTATTAGACAGGCCTTTTAAGGTCTCCTGCAGGGCATTGCTTGATGCTGTAAATTTCGACTTACTAGTGCCTGGAAGATTGCCCCACATAGAACCGGAACCATCGATAACAATCACAACAGAGGGAACGGTTTGCGCATGGGCCGCGTTGCCGGCAAGAAACGCGCCCAGAACCAATACACAACCAGAACTCACGTAGCGGCAGATTAAATCCATTAGTCAAACTTCCGTTATGATTTCCATCCGTCTGGTATCGTCACGACGATATACACAAAGCAGTGGGCCATTTCGATGGCAATCAAGGCAGAAAACGGCAGTTGTTGCATTGACGAGTGAACCCATCGATTTTCTGTCAATGCGGTGATTGTTGCGACCGGAAATGCTGGCAGAAACTGAACACGTGTTCGCAGTCAAACTGCAAAGGCTAGCGGAGACGAATTTAGTCGCCTTGCGATAAGGGGGGTCGCCCTAAGACAGGGGCGCAGCACGCGTGCAGGCTTTTCTGGCTAGTGGTCTGTATCGATTACAGCTGTTGGCTGCTGGAACTCACCGCGATCAAAACGCTGTGAGAATTCCGTCTGGCCGCCGAGGGACAAAACTTTTGCTTGCTCAATCCAGTTTTCACGTTCGATACGGCCTTGAAACTCCAAATGCCTGCTTACGCGTTCAATGTCGCTTTGCGTCCAATTTGAGAGCTGTTCGTAGGTGTTAAAGCCGAAATGGTTGAGTTTGGCTTCGATTTGTTCGTTAATTCCCCGGATGCGCTTGAGATCGTCACCAAGACCCTCGCCAGGTCTGCCAGCTGCTATTATTGGCGCAGTGTCGGCGGAACGGCTGGAAACCGTCAACGTAGTCTCTGTCTCGTGCCTGGGAGCGAGAACAGTGCTGTCTGGCTGCCAGTTACGGCTGCCGACGGTGGCAGAACGTGTCCCCTGCAATTGGCGTGTGAAAAGCGTTTGTCCACTTGCCGCAAGAATGCAGGCTTGTTCGATCCAATTTTCCTGTTGGATACGTGTTATTCCGCTGAGTGAACGATTGATGCGTGCCACATCATTTTCGTTCCAGGTGGCGATCTGCTCGTAACGAGTAACGCCTTTGCGTAATAAAAGATTTGCCGTGGCGCCATCAATGCCTTTGATACGGGTTAGATCCTGCGCTGCACGGTGATCTGCCAGGCGAGGGTTTCCCGGATCAGGATGTGCAATTAATGGCGCGACAGCGGCTGCACCTTCAGGGCTCATGGCAATCGGCCAATATACCATCTGCGCTTCGCTGTGATGAGCAGTTTTGCGGGCGGCAATGCCTATCGTCTGCAGGGGTCTTGAAACCGGAACAGATGTGGCCGGAGCAGGATTTTTATCCATCGTCGACGGGGCGGCAGCAAACGTCGTGTTATGATGGAGAACGCTGGGTGGTGAGACGGAAATCTGGCCTGATTGTTGCTCTTCTACATGAGTAGATGCACACGTGCTCCACCGCAGAAAACACCCCAGGCAAACACCTGAGAGGTAAGCGAGTAAAAGCAACATGGCTGCTTCGATCAGCAACAACGGCATTGTCGAAAATCCTTTGATAGTGCGTTCAAAAAGCGTTACGCGACAGAATTTTCTCTCAGAACCTTTATTAGGATGCCCAACATAGTAAATGCCTCAGTTTTCTGAGCCCAAGCTGCGTCCTGCGAGGCGTTTACCATGAAAAATGAAGCATTTATTCTGAGGGTACCTTTAGTCACAATTATCTGGATGAACCGTAAATCCACCACCCGAGAACTGTACCCAGAATGAATGCTGTTGCAATATACCAAATAAGATGGATGATCAAATGATCCATTTATGCCTCAATTAACTTTTTAATCGATTGTGATTGCATCGCTATACTCAGACTGCTTCAGTCAGAGTTAATTAATTATGGCGTGGAACTCAATGCGACGATTGCGGGCTCTGTTATCTGATGTCGTGTTGGGGACCAAAGGCCTCTCTTCTCCATAACCGCGTGTCGAAAGCTGAGCCGCGGACATTCCCTGTTCGATCAGATATGAGCGAACCATTTGGGCGCGCCTTTGCGACAAATCCTGGTTTCTGGAGGCCGATCCAAGAGAATCCGTATGACCTGCAATCTCAATTACGATACGACCTTCGCATAGATCGCGTATATCCGTAAGACGTTGCAGCGTGGCCAGACTGTCGGAATTGAACTTGTCGCTACCGGCTGGAAATGAGATGGTGCCTGTGCGCATTATCTCGTCGAGTGCCTCCTGGCACCTTTGACGTTCGGCCTGCAACGGCTGAGATTGAATGGGCGTAGCCTTAATCTGCTCAGATTTGGGGGCGGGAGGCTGCCTTGCAAAATTTTCTGTCTCTCCTTGCTGGGTTTCCATTTCTGGGCGGGAGCTTGGCGCAGTCCCTTTCGTTTGTTGTGGTTGAGACGCAGTTGGCACCTGGTTTTCGGCCTGCTCTGCAGCGTTTTTCTCGTTACGTCTGGCTTCGCGCTCAGACCAAAGCATCGCCGCCGATTTTACCTCAATCTGTGCAACGGCATGATAACCCTTTGCGATACCTGCTTTCAACTGCTGGCGGATGGCCGTATCGGCGGCTGTATCCTCGGCTTCACCAATCAGTGTCAAAGTCTGCGCGATGAGCCGTGCTTCCCCATTTCGTAATTTTGCAAGTAATTGCAGGCCGATTTTAGCCACCTGCGCCCATTTCTCAGAACGGCCAGGGTTAACGCGCATATTGACTGATATCTTGGAGTTAGGAAATAATTTGCTGGCACTTTCGACCAAATCGTCTTGTATGGCTGAATTCGGAACTTCTCCTTCAATCAATAATGTATCGTTTCTGTGCAGCGCACGCCAGTCAAGGTTTGGCTCCGGTGGGACATCAACGTACAATTTTACGGTCTCTTTGCATGAACGATTGACCGCAGCACGCAGTTGCTTAGGAATTAATTCACCTATCTCCTCGTCGCGTGTCAGACCAGTGAGCGATAGTTCACTGTCGACAACCTCCAATTTACCCTCGTCAAGTTGGATGAGGCTATTTAAGCCGGCCAATGTACAATTGAGCCAATCTTCCGTTGCTCCCGCAGTAATGGTCATTCTGTTGACGATCGCCGCACGGGGAAGCTCCGTTTCAATGACTTTGATGATCTGATCCAGCTTCACCTGGCTTGGTGCAAGGCCGAGGAGCCTGAAACTTTTATTTTTGTAAGTTATCGTACTTTTGAAGGGCTCTACAACCGATCTTTTTGCCTCCAGAAATTTGATATCCTGCTGAATGGTGTAAAGTGCAGCCTGCCTGGTACGTAACGAGATGCGAATATCTTCAGCCGTCTTCTGGTGCTGCGCAATGCCGGTTATCGTTAATTTTGTATCTTCAAGCAGGACCTTGCCTTCCTTGAGCTTCGCCAATTGGCGAATTGCGAGAGTGACGGTGGCCAGCCAATCGTGTGGTTCGCCTTTGCCAACAAGCATTTTATCGACAATAGAACTACGGGCAAATTCTGCCTTTGCAACCTCGATTATTGCGTCGCGATCACTTTGCATGGGCACATGGCCGCTTATAACAAGTTGCCCGTTTTTATATTCTGCATTCCAGTTATACGGTACTATTTGCGGCTTGGCCTCAGTTTTTACCAGCATCTTTGAAACTGAGGTGTCGCGATTGCGATAAAGAGCACCTTTGAAGGAGCTATGCGTAGCAAGGTCGCTAGCAGGACTGTAGGTTTTGAATGCTACCGTTGGTTGGTGATGCTGGCGTTTGTGCCATGATGAATTGGGTTCAAAGCCGTGGGCCGGCAAGAACAACACCAATACCAACATCCATAATGCTGCGATGAACAGCGTGCGAGAATGTATTTGTCCCCAATACGATTTGGTTGGAGACTTGTTCATCCTTTGTATTCCTTTTATCTGTTGAAGATCTTTTTCTAAAGGCCTTCACTATCGCAAACGTAGGCAGCAGGAAGCCGGAACACAGACCTGGTGGTAAGGCGCAGGCAGTAGCATATCATTACACAGCGCAGTTTGGCATACGTGCCTTCGACCACCTGAGCAGATGCTTTGAGCATTTCTGCCAATAGCGTCACAGGTTCATGTAAACCTCTAAATCCTTAGCTTTCACAGGCTGCAATCATGACTCGTAAACATGGACATAACTTGGCATTAGAGACTTCAATCATGTTTTTTGCGCGTTATACAAGATATGGACAGCAGAATTGAACAGCTATATTAGGGGCGCCTTAGTCGCGCTATTTTCTTTCAGCGCTCGTGTAACGGAAATTGAGTATTGCTTGATTTTTTCAAATCCAGCGTCAGGAAAAAGCTGCGTTCAGGGTGATGGGCCAAACAAAGGCGTCTGCTTATGCCGTGCAAGTGTATCATTTCATGATTTTATCGTTCAGGAGCGCTTACTCAAATGAACGCTTTAACTTTGACGCTTAAATGGCTCGCGACATGCGGCTTTGGCTCAGAAAATCGAAGCATTTATTTGAGTGGGCGTGTCGTCAGCTCGCATATGCCCTATTCATTTGGCTTATGAACGGATGGCAGTCGGCTCCTTTCTTCAGGCTTGGTTTCCGGTGAGTGGCCATTCTGTTCTTTATTGACCGAATATTGCTGATTTTGATGCGGTTCCAGAGGAGGCTGTTGCTCTTTTTCGAGTGACTGGGAGGGTGGCTGTGGCGTAGCATCCGATTGCGGCGGTTGCGCTAAAGGCGTCGAGACCTTATCGTCCGGCTGCGGGAACTGCTCTGGAAAGTGCGGTTTCGTCAAAGATGCAGGAGCTCTGTTATCAGGCTGTAGAGGATATTTTTCGGTGGAATGCTCGGTGGAATGCAATGGGTCCGTGGTGCTGTCATGTGACGGCTTTTACGGCACTTGGGCAGGCGATGCAGGCGATGCAGGCGGGATAGGTGACGATGGGTAAAGGAGCGCGGTCGCGCGCATTCTAGTCTCCCGTCCAGGCGAACGATAAGCCCAACGACCAGCAAAGAGCCAGTAAACAAATCCCGCAAACAACCCCGTTGTCAAAAATGCGGCCACGGCATAAAAGTATAAAATAGTTGGCATTTCAGAGCTTTCGCCACTTATAAGCAGCCCAACACCTGCGACTGCAGTGGCTATACCGACACAGCAGTGATAAAAAATGTGCCGAATCCCCATTACTTCACTGGATATGATCGGGAGAGTTGCAACGTACAAGGCAAGATAGCCTGCCATTGTTGCGGTTTGAAGCGCCAAAATTCCTGTCTCTCCCCAGGACACAGCGTCCGCATCAATCAACTTTGCAGGTGTAAAGGCAAACAGGACGATGATGAAACCCGCTGCGAGGCAGGCTAACACAAATCCTAAACTGACGCGGAGTAAGCCTGTGAGAAAACTCAACATAGTCTGTCTTTCCGTGTGTTACACTCCAATGACCGTTGAAGCTCGTTAATGATGCCAGGCGGCCTTGTGTGTACAATTTTAACTTGTCCAACTGTTTCGTATGTCAGACCAGCCTGCATCGCAATGCGATTGATTAAAATGTTTGGTCGTGATGTATGTTATCTGCAATACAAATTAAGTCCAATTCCGTTATTCAAGTTCAGACATTTCGTCCTGCAACCAACCAATACATAAAACCACCGAGAAATCCTGCCGTCGCAAAAACAGGCCAGGCTGTGTTGGCCAATGCCGATATGTCGCCTGAATGACTGAGCTGTGCGAAAAGTGGAATGCAACCTAACACGAGACCGCCTCCTGCGATGTAATAAATGATAGAACGCAGACGAGCAATCTCACCCAGAATGACAATCAGTAATGCAGGGACGATTGTTATCGTCGACGTCAGCAAAATAGCGTACTCCATAATATTATAGGTGGCTACCAGAGAGAAATCTTGCGGATCTTGGAGCGCATGTGTAATACGTTCCGAACCAAGTGTAATAAGTGTAAGTATACTGACCATAGTTGCCAGCACAAAGCCAAGTGGCACCAGAATAAGACGTACGATGAAGTGCTGCATTTGCGGTCTCAGGCTTATTTAATATTCACATCTGAACCAGGGCGGCGTGTCTAATCAATGACGCGTTAAGACTACAGGCTTTACGTCTATTTGCCCAGCCCCTCTCGCGCATGGCCGCCAATTTTCATCCCGGTCTAACACGCCTGCTTCAAATTTGTCTCAATAACGCCAGCACGCGTACGCTGCTGATCAAACGCTTGTTGGCGTTGACTGAGATCGTCTGCTTCAGGCATGGGGCAAACTCTGTAATGCTGTTTTGTTCTTACAGCAGTAGTGATTGCAATCAGCAAGCCAATGCCCCATAGGATCTTTAGTTTTTGCCTCCCGTCTGCTTTGTCTCGTTGGCATCCATGAACCTGAGATACTTGAGCCAGATCAGAGTGCCTACCAAAACAATCGCTGCGGCGATCAGGCTAATAAGTTCACTTATGCCGGCGCCGGCACCAAGGTAGCGGATGCCATAATTGGTAATGGTATCGGCGTTGAAAACAAACAGCACGCTGAAAATGACACCGAGAACGCGCGATACGACTTCGGCCTGTTCGTTGGCTGGATGGACGAAGGAGAACAGAATAAGCAGTGCCCAGATTGCAAACATGACGATGAAAAAGTCGGGGCCGCGGTGTAAGGATGCGGCACCGCTCGCGCCGTGCAGAAGCTGCGTAGCCTCCAGAAAGCCGCGGTTCATGACTGTGAGGAAAGCCACGGCAAGAACGCCAATAATGACGCCGCGGTCGATACTACGGGCGCAGTCGGCATAGTCCTTTTCGATCCGCGGTCGGCGGAATGCCAGCAATGCGCTTATAACCAGCAAGATTACAAGAAAGAAAATATTGAACGGCCACGTTTGTGCCTGAAGCTTGTCTGTGAACGATTGACTGTTATCTGTTCTGTAGGCTTGCTTTACGGCAGTGTCAAAAGCAAGCTGTGCCTTACAGCAAGCCTCATCATCAATCAAACGCCCCTCAAGATCTTCTCCATGGCCAGCAAATGTGGATGTTGCAGCGCAATAACGTTTGCTCTGAGCACTCTCGCCCGGCTCAACGAATTTGTCTGGCTGACATTTCCTGGCAAGATCGGTTAATTTAGTGCGCACCTGGCTTGCCTGGCGAACGTTGGTTAACCCATCAATGAATGAGACCCTCGTGGCGCATTGTTTGCCTACACATCCCTCGCCCTGATCGTCAATTAACACTGATGGTTTGAGCTGCCATAAGCTGCGCTCGGCTACGTCATGCGTTCCAGCACTGATAGCAAAACTCACAGTGATTATAACAGCAAACCAGAACATAAAGCGCAAACGCGCCCATGGAATACTTTCACTCTTCTGGCGCCCTGTATTCCAGTACATATCAACGAAAACGGAGGCCGGTGTATAAAAAGCGATTAATGCCACAGTGCCAAACACCGGAAAAAATATAAACAGGTCGCTGTAATGCGTCAGCAGTTTGAGCCACAGCGCTTCATTGAGCGATTTGGAATTGTCCGATGCCGAGAACTCAAGATACAGAGATATGGTTGTTGCCCAAAACGACATTCCCAGAATGATAAAAATCAAAAAGACGAAGATGTGCGAACCACGGTTCATTTTACTCCCCCGACATGTATGCAGCCTGCGACGTGTTGACGTTTACCATGCGACACCGCTGTTTAGCATCTTTACGTTCAGTAAGGTAGTGCTCGAAACTTCGGTACTTAAAGTGTAATTTGGCGAAGTCACTCGGTTCACGTGGCGCATTGAAATATATTTTTGCATTCGCAATGTCCATATGGACGGATATGCCTGCGCCATATCCATTCATCCAGGTAACGCCAACAACGTTGACTTCGCCAGGTCGTGCTTCTCGCGTGCCCTAGTGCCATACAGTATCAACAGTTTATCATAACAGGATAATGTCGATGACATCTCGTCATATATATGACACGCCCAGAATCGGATCTGAAATATATGTTTTATGACAAAATTTTTACGGCTACCGGTTCGGTAGCGGATAACGGGTTGCAGGCGTTGCGAGGAAGGCTCTTATCCATATGCTGACTTTGGCGTTTTCATTGGTTACAGTAGTTGTTGCTGGGCTTGCGATCCTGTGGGTAAATCAACGTCAGCTCATTTATTACCCCGACGCGACACAGATTTCACCATCAACCATCGGGCTGCAGGGCTTTGAAGAATGTGTCTTGCATCGCCCGAACGGCATTGACGTTATTGCCTGGTACGGCAAGGCTTCGCCATTTCAACCAACCATACTTTATTTTCACGGGAACAGTGGCAACCTGGCCGTCCGTAGCGACCGTCTGGCTGCGTATCACCGCAGTGGGCGTGGTGTATACATAATGAGTTACCGCGGTTATAGCGGTTCAGATGGAATACCAACAGAAGCTAACAATATCAGCGATGCGCTTGCTGCTTATGATGATCTGCGCCGTCGCGGAGTTGAAGCTTCGGATATTATCCTGTATGGCGAATCTCTAGGCTCAGGTGTTGCCGTGCAGGTTGCTGCGCAACGTACAGTTGGTGGCGTTATTCTGGATGCACCCTTCACGAGCTTAATTGATGCCGGCAGGCATCATTATCCTTATTTGCCTGTGAAGATTGGCTTGCAGGATCGCTACGACTCACTTTCTATGATAGATAGAATTCGCGTGCCGCTCTTGATTGTTCATGGTGAGCGCGACGCGGTTGTTCCTTTTAGCCAAGGTCGGCGGCTGTTTGCTGCTGCAAATCAGCCCAAGGAATTTGTCGCTATCGCGCAAGCCGGTCATTCAGATCATTACCGTTTAGGCTCATTCCAGGCAATTCAAGTTTGGATCGATAAACTCGCGATGCCGGTTCCAGCCAAACAAGATAGAGTATCTTCTCAATCCAGTATGGCGCAAAAATAATGGTCATTTCAAAACTACGCCAAATCCGCATTGATTACTTTACACCTGTCTCGTGCCAATGCATGATAATTTGGCACGTATCGAAATGGGTGTTCATTGTTTGGTCGCACTTTTATGGTGCTTCACGGATATAATTGATGAAAAATCTTGCGCAGTGTATCATCGTTAACCACGTCCGTCGGGAGAAGGTTGCCGACTATCCATGTGATGTAGCATATAATCCAGCCAAATCATAAGTTTGACTAATTTCTTAGGAATTGGCATAGGCCATGCTTAATTTTACAGTCTGGCGGTGATAGTGTCTTCCGGCTATGTTAATGGTGTTTCGTGCACAGCATTGTGTAGGAACGAAGGATAAAGTTCATGAAAAAGATTGAGGCGATCATAAAGCCGTTCAAACTCGACGAAGTGAAAGAGGCGTTGCAAGAGATTGGACTACAGGGCATTACGGTCATTGAAGCAAAAGGTTTTGGTCGTCAAAAAGGCCACACCGAATTGTATCGTGGTGCTGAATATGTTGTCGATTTTTTGCCAAAGGTGAAAATTGAGGTTGTTTTATCAGACGACCAGCTCGACAAAGCTGTTGAAGCCATACAAAACGCAGCTAAAACAGGTCGTATCGGAGACGGTAAGATATTTATCTCCACAGTAGAGGAAGCTATTCGTATTCGTACCGGTGAGACCGGTTCCGATGCTGTTTAGTATGCCGCATCAATTTTATCACGGCATAAAAAAGTAAACCCGGCGATCTGAAGAACTGATACAATCCAGATCGCGTGTCTTTCCTGATCTGGATATTTCATCACTTACTAAGGCGATACAACGGAGCAATGGAGTTCTCATGACGACACCTGCCGATCTGGTCAAATCTATCAAAGAGCACGACATAAAGTTCGTCGATTTCCGCTTTTCTGATACGCGCGGGAAAATGCAGCACGTAACTGCGGATGCGGCTGTTGTGGACGAAGACATGTTCGCTGAAGGTTATGCTTTCGACGGTTCGTCAATTGCCGGCTGGAAAGGTATCGAAGCTTCGGATATGCTCCTGATGGCGGATGCTGCCTCCGCACATATCGATCCGTTTTTCGCACAAAAAACCATGGCTGTCTTTTGCGATGTTATCGAGCCATCGACTGGTGAGCTTTACTCACGCGACCCTCGCGGTACGGCGAAGAAGGCTGAGGCTTATGTCAAGTTCACGGGTATCGGCGATACCGTATATTTTGGTCCAGAAGCTGAATTCTTCCTATTCGATGACGTTAAATTTCGCGCCGATCCCTACGATACAGGTTTCAGGATCGATTCTTCCGAGCTTCCATCAAACTCAGATCGTGAATACGAAATGGGTAACCTTGGCCACCGTCCGCGGATCAAAGGCGGCTACTTTCCTGTTCCACCTGTTGACAGTGGCCAGGACATTCGTTCCGAGATGCTCTCCGTGATGTCCGAAATGGGTGTTGTTACTGAAAAGCACCACCACGAAGTAGGTTCCGCGCAGCATGAGCTGGGCATTAAATTTGCTACAATGGTGAAGATTGCAGACCACCTGCAGATCTATAAGTACGCGATTCATAATGTTGCGCAGGCTTACGGTAAGACAGCAACGTTCATGCCAAAGCCTATTTACGGCGATAACGGTTCCGGCATGCACTGTCACCAGTCAATCTGGAACAACGGCCAGCCTGTATTTGCCGGCAACCAGTATGCTGATCTATCTGAAACCTGCCTTTACTATATCGGCGGTATACTGAAACACGCAAAGGCAATCAATGCTTTCACCAACGCATCAACCAACTCTTACAGGCGTTTGGTTCCAGGTTACGAAGCCCCGGTTCTGCTCGCTTACTCAGCCCGGAATCGTTCTGCTTCATGCCGTATTCCATACACCACATCGCCTAAGGCAAAGCGTATTGAAATTCGCTTTCCAGATCCGACTGCAAACCCATATCTCGCTTTTTCGGCTATGTTGATGGCTGGCCTCGATGGTATCCAGAATAAGATCCATCCAGGAGATCCAATGGACAAGAACCTTTACGATCTGCCACCTGCTGAACTGGCTGAGATACCAACCGTTGCTACATCATTGCGTGAAGCGCTGCAGAACCTCGACGCAGATCGCGACTTCCTCAAAGCTGGTAATGTATTCTCTGACGATCTTATTAACGGCTACATTGAATTAAAGATGGAAGAAGTTGCGCGCACAGATATGACGCCTCATCCGGTTGAGTATGACATGTACTACTCCGTTTAACGTGCAGTAAGCACATCGTTACCAACATGTCAGATAATTTCTGTAAAGTAGGAAACGCTGTACTTTGCCGTGGGCGCGCTGTTCCACGGCAGCACAGTTCAGATGTTTTAAGGCGTTCTCACTTCGGATAAGATTGTCGAGGACGCTGCGGAGGAGAGGCAAGTGTAAGGGCTGGAAGTTTGAGGTCGTTTACCTCTGGCGATCTGGACCAATGTTGTGCAGGTGTGCTAAAGCTTTCGATATACGGCGGCGTACGTATTGGCAGTTTGCTTCTTGTGCTGGCTAAACGTTCTGACGGAGTTTCGCAGCGTATTCGCATAGTCTTCTGGCCCGGCGCCTTTTCGCTGATAGCCAACGAAGAGCAATTCAGCTTATTGCGCACCGTTGACGGTAAAGATATTTCTGCAACAGGCAGCCTGATCGAAAAAGATGATATGCTAATGTGCCCGTCGTCTCCGGCACATTAGCATATCAGTCGTGCCGTTGAAGACGGCGGGGCAGTGCCGCTCAACCATCATAGCTGGTTGGACAGAATTGAATTACCCGCTGATAATAATATCCGGCCGCAAGAGTATTGATCTATCTAAATCCGCGGGCTTGTTACGGGCTGCCGTGCGGTCAACTCATATGGGTTGTGGGTCAGCCATTTTGTGGCTAGAAACGACTGGCCATGGAGACTTTCTAGTCTGGCAGCATTTTGGGGATCAGGTTGCCGAAACCCGGCTCAGGGGCATCACATCTACAAAAATCGAACAGTGCCCACACCTTGAGCCAGAAGTGCAATTTTATGCTCGGCGCGGCGGGGGTAGGCGGTTTAAAGCGCCAGCTGCGTTCGCCGATCGCGCTGTGCCTGAGGCCGGTGATCTCAGACGATCACATTCTTTGTTATACCAGCCGGGCCGCACAATCAGAAATTGAGTTGATTAGCGCCTTGTGCGGCTTCAGCAAGTCTCAGCAGTTATGAGCTCAGTCCAATTCGACGGTATTTACATACCTTGAACATTTTGGGCAGTGATGAGGGGCTAGCCGAATGTGGATTTCATATGGTGTTTGTCTTTGCAGCCGATATCGTGTGTAGGGCGGTAATAGCGACGATATACGATCTTTCAAACGTCCATTGTAGATGCGTAGCTTGGCTGCCTGTTACGGTTGAGCGCGTGAACACAATGGCATGTGTCCTCGTTCGTCACTTCAGCTGAGAAATAAAGACTTTTTTATCTATGATGTCGTTGAGGCATGAGGTGCATGGCGTTAGTCAAATTAAAACTATATTTTCCTTGGAGATATTTTTAAGTTGCGTTCATAATCGTTATGAAACGATATAATGCGCATGCAATTGACATGATGCATAGGATGGACAATTTACATGTTATCTTGTTTTCTTCAACATTTTCCATCAATCGATGGTTCTGAATACGTGATGTCCGCACAACATAATGCGTGTGTTTATCACTTATATTATATAAGTTATCATTTAGAGGGGATCTTGAAATCTAGTATGTATCTTACTGCTTGGTAAACCTGGCAACGACCTACTCTCCCGCATCTTAAGATGAAGTACCATCGGCGCTGGGGCGTTTCACGGCCGAGTTCGGAATGGGATCGGGTGCAGCCACCCCGCAATAATCACCAGGTTAACGAAGCAGTAATTTACAGTGTTTCACCCACACACAAATATATGATCTTAAGCCATGGTTATTAAAAAATTCATAAGACTTGACTTGTCAGATCAGAATTTCAAGAGTGGGTGAAAATTTTCTGGTCATTTCGTAAGGTTATGTCATAATATTTGCCTGACTACATATCGAATTTATATAAGACACGCAGTAAGATAAAGATCAGCATTGCTTAATGAGAGCGTTCAAGCCGATCGAGCTATTAGTACCGG
>CAWUIN010000010.1:0-41240 GCA_963922535.1 uncultured Hyphomicrobiaceae bacterium
GGATAGTCGACCTTGCCTTGCTGGCGGGGATCTTCAAGAGCAGAGAAATATGAAAAGAAATCAATGCCTTGATCTTTTGTAAGTTCCGGTTCTGGAGCAGCTTGCATATATCTAACCTCAAAAGTGCGAATCATTTTTGCACCATTGACTCAGAGGTTTACGCTGCTGTCATCTGTTTTTTTCACCCGATTGCCCTGATCATGGTGATCTCATGTCTGCACCAGTTCCGAATCTGTCGGTTGAGCGCTGGTTACACCCGGATCAAAACGGTCTTTACTGTGCGCCAGGAGATTTTTATATCGATCCTCACCGGCCCGTCGCACGCGCTGTCATTACCCATGGCCATGCCGATCACGCCCGGCGTGGCCATGGCCACGTGATTGCGACACCGGAGACGGTACGCATCATGCAGGCCCGCCAAGGCAACGATGCAGCCGGCACATTTCAACCTCTGGAGTACGGTGCGCGATGTGGGCTCGGCGGCGCCGAAATTTTTCTGGCCCCGGCCGGCCATGTCCTTGGTAGTGCACAGGTTGTGATCGAACATCTTGACCAGCGGGCCGTAGTGTCCGGCGACTACAAACGCGCGGCTGATCCAACCTGCCGTCCCTTCGAAGTTGTACCATGCGATGTGTTTGTGACCGAAGCGACGTTTGGCCTGCCAGTGTTCCGGCACGAGCCTGCTGAACAGGAAATCGCACGTCTGCTTCATTCTGTCGCAACATTCCCGGAGCGTACGCATCTGATCGGCGCCTACGGTCTCGGCAAATGCCAGCGTTTGATTGCCTTACTCCGGCGGGCTGGCTATAAGCGGCCGATATGGTTGCATGGCGCACTAAAGGCGATGTGCACGCTTTACGTTGAATTGGGTATCGAGCTTGGCGAACTGCGCCTCGTTTCACAGGCGCACGATAAGCTGGCAGGTGAGATAGTCCTTTGTCCACCTTCCGCACTGAATGATCGCTGGTCACGGCGCATCGCTGATCCGCTGGTTGTGCTGGCGTCCGGCTGGATGCGTGTGCGCGGGCGGGCGCGCCAGCGCGGTGTCGAATTAGCGCTGGTTATCTCAGATCACGCCGACTGGCCGGAACTCATCCAAACAATTCGCGATACCGGTGCGCAGGAGGTTTGGGTCACACATGGACGTGAAGAGGCACTGGTACGTCAACTGCATCTTATGGGCATCAATGGCCGTGCACTGGCGTTGGTTGGTCGCGAAGATGAGAGTGAATAAACAGCCGTGCATTTCCTGACGAGTGGTCTGTATCGCTTACCATATCAGGTTAGATCGCATCGAATTCATACAAAGGAGAACAACTTATCGCCATTACAACAAAATGTTGTTCGACAATAAATGATCTTAGCCTTACTTTTCATAATCACGAAAGGCTCATGCAAAGCCGCCGTATGAATACTTCATTTAAGGTAACTCCCAAGGTACCCTTGTATTTCGCATCAGCTACTCGCAAAACAGGCGCAGGCGTTGAGCAAAACGACAAGAACAGAAAAAATCATCGCTCAGCTCACTCTCAGAGCATCTTTCTGATGGGTACCTTGGGAGTTACCATTTAAGTTGGATCGTAAAATGCAACGTCAGTTTCATTACAGTATACTTGCCTTCGCCACCCTGTGCGCAGCATTTCTGATATCGACGCCAGCCGTCCACGCGCAAGGGCGCGACGCTGCCGGGGTTTTGGTTGACATTGTCGACGAGCGCGAAATTCGTGACACCCAGGCCGTGATCGGCCAGCTTGTTGCAACCCGGCGCAGCCAGATCGCAGCTATTATCAATGGTGTTGCCACGAGCGTCAATTTTAATGTCGGCAACCGCGTCAGCCAGGGGCAGGTGCTTGTTAAGCTGGACCAAAGCCGCCTTGCCATTGAGCGCCGGGCAGCGGAGGCTCTGGTCAAGGTGGCCAAGGCTGAAATTCGCGTTGCGGAAGACAAACTCCGCCTTGCCGAACTGGCATTTGAACGCCAGGAGGCGCTGCGCGGATCAAACGCTTTTTCACGCTCCAGATACGATGATCTCAAACAGTCCGCTGCACAGGCGCGTAGTGAGGCGGAAAAAGCGCGTGCCGAATTGCAGACGGCACAATCGAGCCTTGACCGGGTAGATTATGAATGGTCTCACACAACGATCAAAGCGCCATTCGACGGCATTATTATCGCCCGTCAAGCACAGCCGGGCCAGTATGTGAACGGTGGTGGCACAATCGGCACATTGCTTGATATTTCCAATCTGGAAATCGAAGCTGACGTGCCAGGCAGTATCGCCAGCGGACTTAAACCGGGCACCAAAGTGACAGCGCTTTTTGACGGTGGAATCCACAAGGATGTGGAACTGCGCTCCATTATTCCGGTGCAGAATGTTTCAACGCGTACACGCCCTGTCCGTTTCACGGTGCAGATTGGCGATTTGCACAAGGCACACATCGCGGTTGGCAGCACGGTCACACTGCAAATGCCCGTAAGTGCGCCGCGCAAGGTGATCGCGGTGCCCAAAGACGCATTATTGCAGACCGGTGGCAACTGGTCCGTTTATGTTGTTGAAGATGGCAAGGCGATGCCACGGCAGGTCGAGTTAGGCCAGGCCGTAAGCGAGCGGATAGAAGTTTTATCTGGTCTCAAAGGCGGAGAAATGGTCGTTGTCAGGGGCAACGAACGCTTGCGACCCGGCCAGGATGTTGAACCACTTAAAGTCGAGGCGCAGCAGCCGGCGAAAATACCGGCGAAGATACAGGGCTAACCCGGATATCCTGCCACATTGCCCTCGTCAGAGCAGGATGGGCCATGAAGTTAACTAAGGATTGATAACAATGGACCCGATCAGATTTGCCATCGAACGGCCAATTGCTGTCATTGCAGCAGTAATTATGGCGGTTCTGTTTGGTGCGCTTGCCCTGACACGTATTCCCATCCAGCTGATCCCTGACGTACGCAAGCCCGTCATCGAGATTGAGACGAACTGGGCAGGGGCAGCACCGGCGGAAATCGAGCGTGAGATTGTCAATCGGCAGGAGGAGGAACTCAAAGGCCTTGACGGTCTTGAAACGATGATCTCGGAATCGTCTACAGGACGGGCACGTGTCACGCTTGAGTTCGCCATCGGCACGAATATGGACAGAGCCTTGCTGCTGGTGTCCAACCGCCTCGACCGTGTGACCGGCTATCCCAGTGAGGCCGATGAACCAACGTTAAACACGTCTGGTTCCGATGACAATCCAATCGCGTGGATCATCCTCAAACGGGCCCCCGGCAACATTACACAGGAGATGGCGCATTACGGCCCGTTTGCTGAGGATATCATTCAAGAGCGTCTCGAACGCGTCAATGGCGTTGCAGTTGTCAATGTTTACGGCGGTGTCGATCGGGAATTACAAATTCTTATGGATCCCGAGCGGCTCGCCAAATTTCGCCTTACCGTGCCGGAAGTATTGAGTAAACTGCGCCGTGAAAGTGTTTCGGTTTCGGCTGGCAACATCGATGAAGGAAAGCGCCGATACGTTGTGCGGGTCGAAGGGGAGCTCGACACGTTGGATGCCATCCGTAACGTTGTGCTGCGCAGCGGCGCGGCGCAGGCCGCGCAATCGGATGCGACTCTTGGAAACCCGATTACAGCGGCCACCACAGGTGACGACACTGCCGCCATAGGGCGTGTTTATGTGCGCGACGTGGCAGAAGTCCGTTTCGGTTATAAGGAAGCCGAGACCACAATTCGGCATATGGGCGAACCCGCAATTGCCATTAACGCCGTGCGCGAAACCGGCGCCAATGTCATCACCGTCATGCAGGGCATCAAAGAGGCTTTACAAGAACTGCGTAAAGGCCCCGTGGCAGCGGAAAATCTGACACTGACACAAGTCTACGACGAAACGATTTACATTGACGGCGCAATCGAGCTGGTGATTCAGAATATCTGGATCGGCGGCTTGCTGGCGGCCTTCATTTTGCTTCTGTTCCTGCGCTCGCCACGCGCGACGCTGATTATCTCTCTGGCAATTCCGGTGTCCATCATTGCATCTTTTGTTGCAATGGCAGCACTGGGACGGACGCTGAACGTAATATCGCTGGCTGGCATTGCCTTCGCAGTTGGCATGGTGGTTGACGCCGCCATTGTCGTGTTGGAGAACATTTACCGTCTCAGACAAAAAGGCATGAGCGCGCGGGATGCCGCCTATCACGGAGCAAGCCAGGTATGGGGGGCAATCCTGGTGTCCGCCTTGACGACCGTCATGGTTTTCATTCCGCTGCTTGTGATGGAGCTGGAGGCAGGCCAGCTGTTCCGTGACATCGCCGTGGCAATTTCTGTATCGGTAATATTATCTCTCGTCGTCGCTGTGACGGTCATTCCGGCATTATCGAGCCGCCTTCTGGTGCCGGGGCAATCAAAGCTGAGCGTTCAGCCCGTGCCAATCGTTGACCATTTCGGGCGGCTGTTTTCGTGGCTGGTCAGCCGCTATGCCCAGCTAACGGTCTCAAGCCGTTTCATCGGCATCGCTCTGGTTGCAGCCATTACGGCAAGCGCCGTTTGGAGCGCTGTAACGTTTCTGCCAAAACTCGAGTATTTGCCGGAAGGCAACCGCAATCTGGTGTTCGGCGTTATCCTGCCACCACCCGGTTATAACCTTGAAACCACAACTAAAATTGCCGAACGGATCGAAAAGGTAGCCGAACCGCTCTGGAAGAAGGAGGAAACCGGCAATTTAAGCGAACCGCCGGCCATGCGCCACTTCTTTTTCGTTTCGTTTCGCGGGAGTACATTCCTCGGCGGTGCCGCCACAGACCCGGCGCGGGTGGATGAACTCATTCCCGTACTGTCGCAGCCGATTTTCTCTGAACCGGGCACCTTCGGTTTTATCAATAAAAGATCATTGTTCGGCCGCGGCATTGGCGGCGGACGCGCGATCGAGTTAAACGTTTCAGGCGACAGGCTGGAGGATATCCTTGAGGTCGCCTTACGCCTTACCGGCAATATCGCCCGGCATCTCCCACGCGACGCGGGCAATCAGTTCAGGCCGCAACCAGGCCTCGAACTCGGTGCGCCGGAGTTGCGGGCCATCCCGGACCGTGTGCGTATGGCGGACGCCGGCGTTGACGCACAGACGTTGGCGCAATCCCTCGATGCCTATAATGACGGCGTCAGGGTGAAGGAAATTACAATTGGGACGGAGCGTATCGATCTAACGCTGAAGGGATTGGCATCGTTCGACGAGAACCGGCGAACGCAGGATATTGGCGGCTACCCGGTGGTGGCACCGAATGGACGTATTATACCGATTTCGGCACTGGCCGACGTCAAGCTGACGGCTGGGCCGACTTCGATCCGGCACCGGGAACGCCTGCGCACGATTACGCTGGAAGTCAGACCGGCAGCCAACCTGCCGCTTGAGACGGCGCTTGAAATTATGCGCACCAATGTTATGGAGCCGGTGTTGCAGGAAGGCGTGCCGCCGGGCGTACGCATGAACCTGACGGGCGCTGCCGACCAGCTTACCAAGACGTGGGATGCGCTGAAAATTAATCTGCTGCTGTCACTTGTAATTGTCTTTCTGGTAATGGCCGTCCTGTTCGAAAGCTTCGTTCTTCCCCTCGTCATTCTCATCTCGGTGCCGGTGGCGGGCGCTGGCGGCGTCGCGGGGCTGGTAATTCTCAATATGTTTCAACAGCAACAGCTTGACATGCTGACACTGCTTGGCTTTGTCATTCTGGTTGGTATCGTGGTAAATAATGCAATCTTGCTGGTGCACCAGGCTCAATATCACCTGCAGTTCGATGGTATGAGCGTTGAAGATGCAATCATGGAAGCAACACAAAATCGCATCCGTCCAATCTTCATGAGTACCTTGACAAGCGTGTTTGGTATGTTGCCGCTGGTCTTGTTTCCCGGTGCCGGATCAGAGCTTTATCGCGGGCTTGGCTCGGTGGTGGTCGGCGGCCTCGCCTTCTCAGCGATCCTCACGTTGCTGCTGGTGCCGCCATTGCTGCGGCTGACTTTGACGGCACCTAATGCGTCTGCTGTTGCTGCAGAAGCGCCCGCCGAATGAAGGAAAGCTGCCGTATCATAACTTTATGGAGCAGGATACGGCCTCCATGGCAATTGCACGCGGCATTATAAATTCGGTTCTGACCCGATAACGCAGCATTTA
Organism: uncultured Hyphomicrobiaceae bacterium; assembly: GCA_963922535.1. GTDB lineage: Bacteria > Pseudomonadota > Alphaproteobacteria > Rhizobiales > Hyphomicrobiaceae > Tectiglobus. Next base: position 6,150 of record CAWUIN010000010.1, read on the forward strand.
TTGGCAACTGCGCCCTTTATTGTAGTGCCGCAAGGCGTTCGTAGGCCCATGAAGTTCCAGGCCGCAGAAATGTGCGCTCGTTCAAAAGACTGCGCGCCATATCCACCTTACCGGCCTGCGTGGCAGCATCTATCAGGATCTGATGGAATATATCCTGTTGTGCATGGCTGCCGCCAATCGGAGCTAAATCATGGCGAATTGCATAAATGGTATCCGCAGCTTCCCCGTAATGCTTTTCGCCGTAAGCATAAAGGGCGTTGGCAAGCGGCACACCTATGTTACGGGCCACCTGTGCGGCATCGTTCTGTTCATTTTCCGCAAACGCTGCAAATGACTGCCGGTACTTTGCAGCATCGTTGAGCCTGCCGGCGCCGATCAAAGCCATCACGAAGTGTGTATCCGTAAACGGCATGACATGGTCGCCGAGGCGCTCCATTGCAAGCTCTGCCAGCGTTTGCCAGCGGTTGCCGACGTCAACCCCGTACAGTTTGAGGCGCATCAGCATGGAAGCCGCGTTCTGCACATCAAGATAAAAGCCGGAATCGCCGGCATCAACTTCACGGTCGTATATGTCAAGCACACGGTCATACGTACCAAGCTCCAGGGCAAACAACGCAGTATGCCACCAGACATGGTCCTTGAAAGGATTGCGATCATCCCATGTGCCAAAAGGCTGATCAAGAAAGCTAATGCCATCCTTATGGCGGCACTGCATTTCCAGCACATGCGCAACTGCGTGTACTGCCCAAAGATCGTTGTTGTTGCTGGCAAAAGACTGGCGGCCATACTCCTCAGCGCGGACATAATCTCCGCATTCCTCCATGCCGAATGCGGCCATGCTGAGCAGAAATCCGTAGCCTGGCATGCTGTCCTCGGCCGCTGCAAGCGCACCGGCAGGTAAATCGCGCAGCCCCAGACGGTCGCCCTGCCAGAAGCTCATGAAATGATGAAGCCTAAGAGCCAGAAGATCGCGTGGGGAGGAAACGACAATGCTCTCCCAGTGGCTGCGCGCCTCGCGCACTCGTCCATTGAGCCAGCTGCCGAGCGCCTTTACGTGCAGCTGTTCGCGCAGCGTTGCATCACCGGCGCACGCCTCTGCCTTCTTAAGCACATCGCATACCTTCGGATAAGGAGCAATGGAGCCAAACTGCATCATCATATAACCGCGGAAACATAGCCCCATCACGCAATCGGCATCGGCCGCGAGTATTGATTTGACGGTATCACCAAGCGTGAGACGGTATTCCAGGAATTCGATCAGCGCGCGGTTGTAGGCTTCGACCGCCTCCTGCGATGTGGTCGTTATATCATTGCCCCAACGATCCTGTGGCATGGCTGTCTCTCCGGCTGCATTGAATTAAGCTATAAGCTTGATTACACCTAATCCAGCGCAGATATAAGCCGGATTAGCTCAATTCCAATCAATTCCAGATGGTCCCCAGCACATCACTCATGGGCAGCCGGCACATCGCCTCTCAGTGATTGTAAGTTCTGGCGAAGTAATCTTTGACAAAATTCGACTTAACCTTGTTAACTTGGTTAACCTGGCGCTTTTTGGTGGCCGACATCGAAACGCGCACTGATCGACAATTATGGACGGGAAATACCGGCCGGTTGTCGTGGCCTGCATTCGCCCAGTCCTTACAAAGCCCGGCAATTTTGCCGCCGGCGTTGTCTGCAGCGGCGAAACAGTAAAGCCCGGTACCATCGGCTTGGGGGACAAATTTAAGGCCTTTTGCACCGCTTTCTGCATCGCTTAACTGATCTGCCAGGCCGTTGATAACCGCGATGCGCTTGTGTGCTTCCAATGGCGCCATGGGGTGTGCATTTTCATGCATATCAGCCAACGGAATAACTTTGACGGCACGGGCCTTCAAACCGCCGTCCTGGTTTTGCGACAGATATATCCGCGCCATTAAACCGAAATCGCGGCAGACATCAAACTTTGCCATATTCTGCATGCCAAAATGCAACAGATTGCCAAGACCGTAGAATATCAGCCTGCCCTCAACAGCCTGAACGCCGGCAGCAACGTGCGCGTGATGCCCGAGAACGAGATCGACCCCGGCCTCGCGTACTGCGCGGTCACGCAATTTTTGGATATCGTTGGCAGACGGGCGGATTTGCAGTTCAGCACCATAATGCACGGATAAAATGCGATAGTCCGCTTTGGCTTGAGCCAATGCCTGAACGGCATCGGTAAAGTCCCTGGGACGATTGTAGCTGATCTGTCCGTATCTCGCACTTTCCTGTAATGGATCAACACCGCCAATACCGACTGCTGAAATAGCAATGTTGTATGCGCCATGCACTTTAAACGTCACGGGCTGCAAGGCCGCCATACGCCCGCGAGCGATACCGGGAAATGCGAGCAGTCCGGCCGCCCTCAAGCCGTTGAGGCTCTGCAGTGTTTCACGCATGCCGGCCTGACCGTAATCGCGTGCGTGATTATTTGCTGTGGAAAGAACGTTAAAGCCCATCTCGACAATACGGCGGGCACCGGCAGCATGCATCTGAAAGCGGAAGCGCTTATCGGCGGGAACAAGTCTGGCGTTGCCAGTGACGACAGTTTCGAGGTTAGCAAAATTAATATCACCGTCAAGCAACGGCTCTATTCCCTTGCCAATGTCCTTCCATGGGATCAACCGTCGGTGGCGGTAGCCTCCCATGGCACTCACCGGTTGATCGCTACCGCCGAACCCCAGATCGCCACCGGCAACAATCACAAACGTCTTATCTTGCGCATGGGCGATTTGCCCCTCACTGGCCTGCAATCCATAATAGGGCAGCACAAACGCTGCAGCCACCCCACACAGGACCCAGCGCACTCTTCGGATAAAACAACGCACACACATGAACACCCCCAGAAATCTGCAATTAACTATAAAAGCAGATTGCCAGTAATATCCACGCCGTTTAAAATGCGAATACTTTATAATACCAAATTCATGTCACCTATAGGCAACATCAGTGGTCTATCAGCTTTCACCAAAGACCCGGTTGAAAATCGTTTCAACATGCTTGGTGTGATGAGCAAAGTTAAATATCCTATCAAGCTCATCATTTGAAATACAGGTTGCGATCTCCTCGTCTGCCTTAAGCGTGCTGAGAAAATCTTTCCCTTCATCCCAGGTCTTCATGGCGTTGCGCTGCACGGCGCGATAAGCGCTTTCGCGATCCATCCCCGCCTGCGTGAGCGCCAACAGAACCTGCTGTGAGTTGTAGAGGCCTGACAATCTGTCGAGGTTTGCCTGCATACGCTGTGGATAAACAACCAGTTTTTCTATCACGCCGGCAAGACGGTGAAGCGCGAAATCCAGCGTGACGGTTGCGTCCGGGCCGATCATGCGTTCGACAGACGAATGCGAGATATCCCGCTCATGCCACAACGCAACGTTTTCCATCGCTGGCAGCGCATAAGCGCGCACCATCCGCGCCAGTCCGGTTAGATTCTCGGTCAGCACCGGGTTGCGCTTGTGCGGCATCGCGGAGGAGCCCTTCTGGCCTGGTGAAAAGTACTCCTCTGCTTCAAGCACTTCGGTGCGTTGAAGATGACGGATCTCGGTGGCAAGGCGCTCGATCGACGAGGCAATCACAGCGAGCGTGGCAAAATACATCGCATGCCTGTCACGCGGGATGACCTGCGTGGAAACCGGTTCCGGCATAAGGCCCAGCCTTTCTGCGACATAAGCTTCAACGTGCGGATCGATACTGGCAAACGTACCTACGGGACCGGAGAGGGCGCAGGTCGCAATTTCCTCGCGCGCACGTTCAAGGCGATGGCGGCAACGTTCAAATTCGGCATAGGCAAATGCCAGCTTGACGCCGAACGTTGTGGGTTCAGCATGAATACCGTGGCTGCGGCCGATGGTGGGGGTATCCTTATGCTCAAAAGCCCTTTGCCTGAGTGCACCAAGCACACGCCCGATGCCGGCCAGAAGGATATCGCTTGCCCGCGCCAGTTGAACGTTGAAGCAGGTGTCCAGCACATCCGATGACGTCATGCCCTGGTGAACAAAGCGTGCCTGCGGTCCGACGTGCTCGGCAAGGTGCGTCAGAAAAGCGATAACGTCATGTTTGACTTCGGCTTCGATTGCGTCGATCCGTGTGACATCGAATTCAGCCTGGCTACCCTTTGCCCAAATGATCTCGGCAGCTTCGTGCGGTATGACACCTAATTCAGCCATCGCCGTGGCTGCGTGAGCTTCGATTTCAAACCAAATGCGGTATTTGGTTTCAGGCAGCCAGATGGCCGCCATTTCAGCGCGCGAATAGCGTGGTATCATTATAGTTTTCGCAACCTTATTCTTAGATCTGGCGTTTATTCTTAAGTCTCCTGCAGGATTGCTGTAATCTGCAGGAAACCCTGAGGCCCATTGAGATTTAGCAAGCTTACCGTGCCGCATCAATTGGGCCAAGCATGGTATCGGTGTAAAACATGAAAACTGACGTGGAGTTGGAGCCTTATCATGAAATTCGATAGTATCGTTCTCGGCGCCGGCATGGTCGGCGTATCAACCGCTCTCCATCTCCTCAAAAGCGGGCAGAGCGTCGCGCTAATCGATCGCCGCCCTGCAGCCGAGGAAACATCCTATGGCAACGCCGGGATCATCCAGTCGGAAGCTTATATTCCCTATACGTTTCCGCGCGATGTCAATAAAATCATTGACGTAGCCCTCAACAGAAGCACCGAGGCCCATCTCCACTGGCGCGCGCTGCCAACAATTGCACCATGGTTGCTGCAGTACTGGTGCTATGGCTCCAAAGACAAGATTTTGCGTACCGCGACGGCAAATGTGCCGCTCATCTCCCGTTGTCTGGCAGAACATGAAGCACTTATGAAAGAAGCCGGCATTGCCGACATGCTTCGTTATGACGGTTACCTTCGCCTTTACCGCAATGAAGCCACGCTGCAGGCAGGCATCAAGGCCGAGCAAGAAACCCACGAGCGGTTTGGCTCAAGCTTCCGCCATGTTTCACCGGCAGAACTCAGCGAACTGGAACCGCATCTCAGCAATGCTTTCGCCGGCGCTATTCATTTTACAGACCCTGCAAGCATCAACGATCCGGAGGCCGTCGGCAAAGCCTATGCCAAACTGTTTCAATCTCTTGGCGGCACATTCCTGACCGGCGATGCATGCACGCTGGAGGCGGCCGATGGCGGCTGGCAAATTCAAAACGTCAATGGCCCGCTTCATGCCCACAACTGCGTTATCGCGCTCGGTCCCTGGTCAGGCGTACTGTTGAAAATGCTTGGCGTCCACGTTCCGCTGCAGGTCAAACGGGGCTATCACATGCATTATTCAACCAAAGGCAATGCGACCCTGACACGCCCGGTGCTGGACAGCGATCATGGGTTTGTCATAGCACCAATGCGTAAAGGCATCCGGCTGACCACAGGCGCAGAGTTCGCCTCGATCGATGCGATGGCCACGCCGGTACAAATTGATCGAATCGAGCCTGCCGCGCGTGACATGTTTCCATTATCGGAGCGTGTTGATGCCAAAATCTGGCTTGGCCAGCGCCCTTCGCTGCCAGATATGCTTCCAATGATCGGCGGTGTCCCAGGCCATCCTGGCCTGTGGGCAAATTTCGGCCACCACCATCTTGGCCTGACGCTCGGCCCGGCAACCGGCCGCCTGCTCGCCGAAATCATCACGCAACAGCCGACGTTCTGTGATATTCACCCGTACCGTGTCGACCGCTTTTGACAGGCAGCAGGCTTATCGACCTGAAGGTATTGCAGCGCGCGCCAGTTCGTCCGCGCGCTCGTTCTCGGGGTGGCCGGCATGGCCCTTGACCCAGTACCATTCAACCTTGTGGCGGTTTGTTGCTTCATCCAGCCGCTGCCAGAGTTCAGCATTTTTTACCGGCTTCTTCGCTGCCGTTTTCCAACCGTTGCGGCGCCAGCCATTGATCCATTTCGTAATACCGTCACGCACATAAGTGCTATCGGTGTAAAGCGCAACACTGGATGGAAACTTGAGCGCCTCAAGCGCTTCGATTGCCGCCATGAGTTCCATACGATTGTTGGTGGTCTTTTTTTCACCACCAGACAACTCCTTGCGATGCGGACCGGACGTCATGATAGCCCCCCAGCCGCCAGGACCGGGATTGCCCGAGCAGGCGCCGTCTGTATAGATTGTTACTTCCGGGTGCTCAGCCAAGATACATCTCTTTCCAGGTTTCCACCGGCCTGCGCCCGATCCCGTAATGCGTAAAACTGGAGAAGCACTTCAAGATCATGGTATACAATTTTCTCGTCAGTTTTTTTAGCCAAATAGTGGATCCCCCGAATTACGATATATTCATTCCATATCCATCAGCATTCGTGACGGTTTGATGGAAACGTAACCGGGCCAGATAGTCAAGCGGATCGTGCGGTTTGACAAAGGCATCCGGTGCCGTGTGCAACCAGTCATAGGCACGCGTTAACAGGAAACGCAGTGCAGCCCCTCTGGCCAGCGTTGGCAGCACCTCTTTTTCTACAGGCGTCAACCGCCGTTCCTGGTCGTAGCCTTTCAAGAGTGCCTGGCCCTTAGTAACGTTGAATGAAAAATCAGGCTCAAAACACCAGGCATTAAGGCAAATCGCCAGGTCATAGGCAAAGAAATCATTGCAAGCGAAATAAAAATCGATGATACCTGAAAACTCTTCACCGCGGAAAAACATGTTATCGGGAAAAAGGTCGGCATGAATGACGCCAGCCGGCAAATGCTCAGGCCACGCCGGCAGCAGGGCCTCCAACTCATCCGCGATAATGCCATCTAATCCATCGTAAATTTCTCCGGCGCGTTCCTTGAATTGCTGGAACAAAGGCATCCAGTCAGCTGGCCCGAGAGCATTTTTACGTGTGATTGAAAATCCCGCTCCGGCTTTGTGAAGACGGGCGAGTGCTGCTCCCGCGCCAAAGCAGTGGACGGGTTTGGGCTTCCGCACCCAAACGCCGGAAAGAAAAGTGACAAGTGCCGCTGGCCGCCCGGCAAGCTTGCGAAGTTTGCGGCCTTTGCAATCTTCAAGCGGCACCGGACAGCTTAAGCCGCGCGCGGCCAGATGTGACATCAGCCCCAGAAAAAAAGGCAGATCCGCAGGATCAACCCGTTTCTCATAGAGTGTAAGAATGTACTGCCCCTGGCTTGTGACGACCAGGAAATTGCTATTTTCAACGCCTTCTGCAATGCCTTTGAATGACAGCAGTTCCCCCAGGCCGTAACTGTGGATAAAAGCAGTCATCTCGTCATCGGAGACTTCGGTGTAAACGGCCAAAATACGCCTCTCAGCCTTCTTGCGTGTCACGGGCGTCACGCAGGACGCGGGGAATATTGAAGGCAACATTCTCCTGCGCCGTCGTCACGACTTCAATGGTTGTATCAAAACGTTGCCCAAGTGCGTCAACAACTTCCTGAACCAGAACCTCCGGTGCAGAGGCACCTGCCGTAATCCCCACAGTTTTCGCACCTTCAAGCTCGTCCCAGGCGATATCCTGAGCCCGTTGCACCAATGCGGATTTTCTGGCGCCCGCACGCAAGGCAACCTCAACAAGGCGTTTAGAATTTGAACTGTTTGGTGCGCCAACCACCAGCATGTAATCGCACTGCTCGGCAATGGCCGATACAGCCTCCTGCCGGTTGGTCGTTGCATAACAGATATCCTGCTTGTGAGGGCCTGCAATGCTGCTGAAGCGTTCCTGAAGTTTTGCAACAATTTCGGCCGTATCGGCAACCGAAAGCGTCGTTTGCGTGACATAGGCAAGCTTTTGCGGATCTTGCGGTTCAAAGGCCTCCGCATCGGCAAGGGTTTCGATCAATGTAATGGCACCAGCAGGCAATTGACCGCTGGTCCCGACCACTTCCGGATGGCCTGCGTGGCCGATCAGCAAAACCTGACGCCCTGCATTATGGTGCATTTCAGCTTCCCGATGCACTTTTGTCACAAGCGGACAGGTTGCATCAATGTAAAACATATTGCGCAGTCTGGCATTCTCAGGGACAGACTTCGGCACACCGTGTGCCGAGAAGATCACAGGTGCATCTGTTTCTGGAATTTCGTCTAACTCCTCCACAAAAATGGCGCCTTTGGCCTCCAAATTGTCTACAACGTAACGATTATGAACGATTTCGTGGCGAACATAGACAGGAGCACCATATTTTTTCAGTGCAAGTTCGACGATCTGAATGGCTCTATCCACACCTGCGCAAAAGCCACGTGGAGCAGCCATAAGAAGTTTGAGCTTGGCACGTTCTTGTGATGCCACGTCAGAAGCGAATCGCATATCATTCATATGTATTCATCCACACGGTTTGTTTGCATTGATCCGATAGCTAAATAGTTGATGTCGATGTGTCGAGAGTTATGAAGTGGTTTCGACACATTTAGCGCCTTATATTATTCAATATGCGCATGTATACGAATATACGTTGCGTTATAATGAGACAGGATCTGATAGTTATTATGGGGATAACTGTGAAACACGACAACCGGCCCATGCGATCTCCTGCTAGCATCACGTGTCTTATAATCTGCGCAGCATTCAGCCTTTCAGCATGCGGAACGTCATCCTTAACATCCGGCCTGAGCGGCGGCATGTTTGGTAAGGAATCCTCACAGCAAGTTAAGAATGTGACCGAAGAGCAACTGCTTTCCGCGGCGAAAAATCATAATGGTCAGGTTACTGAGGTATCCGGTACTGTCGATATCGCACACGGATGTCCGCGCTTTGAGGTCTGGGCGCGTGACAATATCGTGACCAAGTACGCAGACGGACAGTTTGGGGACGGACTTGCTGTCGTTCATCGTGGTGAGATCACACAAACTGCGCGCGAGTGTTATGTCGAACCCGGACGTGTAACTGTAAAGTATGGTTTCTCCGGCCGTATTCTGATGGGTCCGAAAGGTACAAACGGGCGTATTACGCTGCCCGTGACCATCTTCATCACAGATGCCAAACGAGAACGCATAACCGAGGAAAAATTCACGATTGCAGGTGATGTTTCCCTGGAAAATCCAATCAGTTACTTCTCGGAGGTCAGAACTGTGACGTTTGAAATTCCGCAAGGCTCCAGAGCCGGCGAATTTGAAGTCTTCGTAGGATTTGACAACCAGTTACAGCAACCGAACTCAGATTATCAACGGGATCAGGGATTTCCTGAGGGTTGATTGAGCGTTACCTATTCACGCAATGCAACTCCGTTAAACCTTTGCAAAAACGGTAGTCCATTTTACTGTCTTAAATTCCGCAACAGGTTTCCGATTAATATTTTCTAGCCTGCATTTTAATCAGCAGATTAAACAACTGGGTAAAGACAGCCACCATGGCCAGTATCAACCTTGATCCCATCGTTATTGTCGCTGGTGCGCGCACGCCAATGGGAAGCTTTCAGGGTGCATTACAGGCTTTGGCAGCCCCACAGCTCGGCGCGGCTGCCTTGAAGGCTGCAATCGAGATGACCGACCTTGCAACTGAAGACGTCAGCGAAGTGCTGATGGGCTGCGTATTGCCTGCCGGGCAGGGCCAGGCACCGGCGCGGCAGGCCGCGTTCGGGGCGGGGGTGCCAGACAGTGTTCCCTGTACGACCGTCAACAAGATGTGCGGCTCTGGCATGAAGACAGTTATGCTTGCCTATGAGATCCTGCATGCCCGCCCTGAGGATGTCATGCTGGCCGGTGGCCTGGAGAGCATGACGAACACACCGCACCTCCTGCCCAAGATGCGTTCAGGCCAGCGGCTTGGTCATTCTGTCGTGCAGGATCACATGTTTATTGACGGCCTGGAGGATGCTTACAACAAAGGCCGGCTGATGGGGACGTTCGCCGAAGACACCGCTCAGCATTATCAGTTCACACGTGAAGCCCAGGATGCTTATGCCATTGAAAGCTTAACGCGTGCGAAAAAAGCCAGTGAAGACGGTACATTTGCGAAAGAAATAATACCTGTTACGGTCAAGGAACGCAAAGGAGAGACGACCGTCAGCCGCGATGAGCAGCCGTTTATGGCGGATATTAATAAAATTCCAACTTTACGCCCGGCATTCCGAGACGGTGGCACCGTTACCGCAGCCAACTCCAGCTCGATTTCCGATGGGGCGGCAGCGGTTGTCATGATGCGCTTAAGCGAGGCCGAACGCCGCGGGCTCACACCGCGCGCCAAAATCGTTGCAACGTCAAGCAACGCGCAAGCCCCGCAGTGGTTTACCACAGCCCCCATTGGAGCAATCCAGAAAGTACTGGATGACACCGGTTGGTCCATTGGCGACGTTGGATTGTTCGAAATCAACGAGGCTTTTGCTGTCGTCGCGATGATCGCCATGCGGGAACTCGACATTCCGCATGATAAAGTCAACGTACACGGCGGCGCGTGCGCCCTCGGCCATCCAATCGGCGCGTCCGGCACCCGCATTATCGTCACACTACTCAATGCAATGGAACGCTACGATCAGCGCCGTGGTGTTGCATCACTTTGCATCGGCGGCGGCGAGGCGACAGCGGTGGCGCTTGAGCTAATGCATTAGGCCGTGTTGTCAATTACCGCATTGTGTTTGTAGCATCTTTCGAGTTGCTCTGTTCCAATGCCGTTAAACGCCTGCTGCGGCAGGAATATCAAAGTCAACGACCAGAGGGCAGTGATCCGATGCCTTCGGCCGGTCCCAGCCGATGCGCGGATAGCGCTGTACATCGCTGGTATTGGGGACGCGATAGGGCTGACCTGCACGTATGAAGCGCGGTTCTTCGGAAATGAGAGCGGCGAGAGCTGGCGAAGCAATGATATAATCGAGTTGCGATTTGGTCTGGCCTGCCGGATAGAACTGGCTCCACCGCTCAAGTTCGCCGAGCCGCTCCGCCAGATTGATACCGAAACCATCGTCAAGCAATGGATCAATGCCTGAACCGGTCTTACGCCCGGAAGGTGAATGTTTTTTTACGGTTTCAGGATGGCCCTCGCGCCGGCTGACGAAGATATGCCGCTGAGCGTCATTGAGATCCCCAGCTACTGCCCACAGGGCCTTAGTTGGATCGTCAAATTTGCGGTTGATGATCTCACGTACGGTCACCGCTTCAAGCTGGCGCATGGCGAACCCCTTGTCGTCACCACTGCCCATCGACTTGAAGTGACAGTTAAAAACGGTGACTTCGGTTCCTTTCAAATACACTACGATTTCAAGGCAATCGCGGCGAAAGATCCGCTTGCCATGCAATTCATCTGCACATTTTCTGGCTGCTTTATATTTGGCCAGCAGCGCCTTGCCGCTGGCAGTATCGTCAATCCAGGCCGGTGTCAGCATGGCATGGGAGCGGGTATAAAACGGGTAATTCCTGGTACTGAGCGCTGCCACGTCGATGCCGCGAAAATCGTTGCCTTCGTGCAGAACGCGATGTGTGAGGCTGTCGCCGCCAACCTTGGCGTAATAAGCCTGGATGAAACGCTCCAGCGCGGCAAAGTTGTCAATTTCCTGGAGGCAATAGACATCGGCGTCGGCATCCAGCATGGCAAGTGCGGTATGCTGGCGTCTGTCATCATCCTGAGCGATAGCGGCGGTTTCGATCGTGCGCTTGAAGCGCTCGAACTCGGTCAGATCGCCGCTGCCGTAGGGCGCATGAAACTGGACAATCGGATCAAGATATTTCTCGTCGCGCCAATTGGAGAAAGCACCGAAATCGTGACGTATAAATAAATTCTCAACATTGAAGGTACAAAGACGTAAACGCATCCGTGAAAGACCCTGTAGAAAATCATGATGGTTAAAACAAAATAAATATACACACTATATCCTGCCATTTGATAATAATATCATGAAATACACAGATAAATATCTCGCCAGGAGATTGCTGAAAGCCCGTATTCCTCATCAGGTCTCGGCCGGCTCGCTGCTCAAAAGCCGGGCCAGCTTGCTGCGAAAATCGGCCTTGGCGGGCCCAGCATCTCTAAGAATGTCTTTAGCCTTGTGAAAATGAAGGGCGCCATATTTTTCAAGGGTAATTTCGATATAAAGATCTGGCCGGGTCTGCTGCAGGCGTTCTTGAATGATGGTTTTTTGCAAAATCAGAACCGATTGCGTGAGCACTGATATCATCGACGGGCGTTTGCCTTCCATAACGCTGCGTGCACCACCGCTGACGTCGATGGCAACCACCAATTCAATGTCGTCAGGCAGAATCCGGTAGGGAAGCGGATCAACTATCCCACCATCGGCAAAGAGTTCGCCATTGACATCGACCGGTGAAAACAGACCCGGAATCGCAATACTGGCCGCCAGGGCCTGACGCAAACCTCCTTCGCTGAAAATGTGCGGCTCGCGCGCTGCCAGGTTCGTTGCCATGATCTTGGTCGGAATCTCCAACTCCTCAAACGTCGCAGCCATTTGCTTTGGCAAAATGAGATCCAGCAGCGCCAAAGGGTCCAGCAAGGCCGAGCGCATTGGAAAAACGCTGAAAATTTTCTGCAAGGGCGGCGTGCGAGCGGAAAAGAGCTGGGTGATAAGGTCAAAGCGTGCGCTGAGCGTTTCTTCAGCCAGTGAGCGAATGTAGGTCGCCGACAGGCCGGAAGCATAGGCGGCACCAAGCAGAGCCCCGATTGAAGTGCCGGCAATTGCGGCTGGGCGTATACCCAGTTCATCGAACACTTCGAGAATCAGAATATGGGCAAGCCCACGCGCGCCTCCGCCGCCCAGGCATAAACCGATGCGCGGCATTTTTTCTGGATTGGGCGTGAGCGAAGTGGCCCGCAGTGGAATTGGGAGTTTTTGCGACATCTCACCCCCCTCCTTTCATGATCTCATGAATGTGCAGCAGAGGCCGTTAATAAGAACCGCCAAGGCGACGACGACTAAGGCGACGGCTACCTTGGCCTGCTCTGCCTGCCGTATTCTTTATACCTGACGACGGTCAAGAAAAAATGACTTTAAAAGGGCAGCCGCTTCGCTTTCGCGGATGCCACCGTAAACCTCAGGCGTATGATGGCAGGTTGGCTGCGTGAACACCCGTGCTCCTGCCTCAACGCCCCCCATTTTAGGGTCCGAGGCGCCAAAGTAGAGCCGCCTGATGCGGGCAAAAGAGATGGCGGCTGCACACATCGTACAGGGCTCAAGCGATACATGAAGATCAAAGCCCGGCAGACGTTCTGAGCCGATGGCCTGGCACACCTGGCGAATGACCAGGATTTCTGCATGCGCCGTTGGATCGTGCAATTCGCGTGTACGATTACCCGCGGATGCCATAATCCGTCCATCGGGTGCCACGAGAACGGCCCCCACCGGTATTTCTCCACGATTTCCAGCGCATTGCGCTTCCTTTAATGCACAGGCCATATGGCTTGACGGCGTTTGAAATGTCATACTCAAATTCTCAATCAGGAATCTTCTGAACCAGGAATTTAATGTCATGCGCAAAAGCGCTGCAGGTCAAGGCCGCTCGCAACAGTTTAAAACCGAGTCGAAACAAGCGCACGCGCGCAGGCAAGACAGCGGCTCACCCGCCACAAAGCCGCGCGCGGATAAAGCGTCCCCGCGCGCCAAAGCGGGGCACACGTATCGCGAACCAGAGAGCGCGGAAGATCGCATGCGCATCGCCAGGGCCATCGCCGCTGCGGGGCTCTGCTCGCGGCGAGATGCCGAACGTTGGATTGCAGACGGACGCGTTACGGTGAACGGCGCCACCATTTCCTCGCCCGCGCTTGATATCGGGCCGGCGGATGAGGTTGTCGTCGACGGCAAACCGCTGCCAGTTCGCGAGCCTGCGCAGATGTGGCGCTATTATAAACCCAAAGGGCTGGTGACAACACACCGTGACCCACAAGGCAGGCCAACGGTTTTTGCCAACCTGCCCCCGCACCTGCCGCGCGTCATTTCCATCGGCCGGCTTGATTTCAACACCGAGGGTTTATTGCTACTGACCACCGATGGCAACCTTGCCCGCCATCTTGAATTACCATCGACCGGCTGGATGCGGCGCTACCGGGTGCGGGCGCACGGCCGCATTACCCAGGCCGAACTCACCGCTCTCAAGGATGGCTGCACACTTGACGGTATCCGCTACGGCCCGATCGAAGCAGAACTCGACAGCATGCAAGGTGGCAATTGCTGGATTTCAATCGGCCTGCGCGAAGGCAAAAACCGCGAAGTGCGCAAGATACTGGCCAGCCTCGGCCTGCAGGTGAACCGTCTGATCCGCCTGTCATTTGGACCGTTTCAATTGCTTGATCTGAAGCCTGGCGAGGCCGAACCGGTAAAGCGCCGCGTTCTTATCGATCAATTGGGCCGTTCTGTTGCAAAGCAGTTCGGGCTTGAAGCGCCACAAATCCTGAAGCCCAGGCTTGAGCGCGAGGCCGCAGCGCCGCGCGCGAAACTCAAAACAGAACAGAAAGGTGGCGGCAAAAGCCCACGTGCGGCAAAAGGCGTAGCCGGGAGAACGCGGGACGGCAAGGTACAGAAATGAGAATCGTCGGCGGCAGCCATCGTGGCCGCCCGCTGGCGTCGCCGAAAAGCGATGCAGTGCGGCCAACTTCGGACAAAGTCCGCGGAGCGCTGTTCAATATTCTGGCGCACAGCGTGGATGGCTTTGAGCTTACCGGCGCGCACGTGCTTGATCTGTTTGCCGGCACTGGCGCCCTCGGCTTTGAAGCGCTCTCGCGTGGCGCTGCGTCCTGCGTTTTCGTTGAGAACGCAGCCGCCGCGCGGGCGCTGATCCAGGAAAACCTCACCGCCTTCGGCTTCGGCGGCGCAGCACGCATCTTCCGCCGTGATGCAGCAAATCTTGGGCCCTCAAGGCAAGCCGTGGCGTTCAATCTTGTGTTCGCTGATCCACCCTACGGACGTGGCCTTGCCACGCGCGCGCTTGAAAGCGCTATTTCTGGCTTCTGGCTGGCGGATCGTGCACTTGTGGTACTCGAGGAACGCGCTGGCCTGGAGATCGCGCTACCTGCCGCCGTCACGCCTTTCTTTCAGCGCGTTTACGGTGAGACGCAAATTGTGATGGGACGCTATGAAGCCGTACCATCTGAAACCCACAGCGTCTGATGCGTGGTGTTGCACGCTTTGATATGAATATATCTTTACTCCAACCGGTTACGGTATAAGAAACGCCGGCGCTCGTATGGGCGCAGCCTTGGGCCGGCGTAAACACGCGATCTCATGGTGGCTGCGAGACATGCGCTGCGGCGATGCAAAACGTGTGTTTCACCAAAAGTGTTAGCAAACAGTCCGCCAACAGCAGCTGCCAGACGTTCCAGATTACGGTCACGTATCGATAAATCGCGCAAGTGCATGCTTGTGTTGACCAGGTATTCGACGTTAGCGCCCGACCGGCCACGCGCATTACGAATGATTTGCACCTGCCGTTGAAATGGTAGGTGTCCTGCGTAATTGGGATGCGCCGTTTCCACGACATACGTCATGGCTCGTTGCGTAAAGCTTTGTCCGTGCATCTCAACTTGAACTTGCGTCTCGCGATAAACGCCGCTGATTTGCTCCCGCGCCCGCAGATAGCGAAGTGTTTCATCGCGCAAACCTGCTTTGACGCGAAACACCATGCCATCACACATGCCGCCGCGTCGCAATCCCAGCACAAGACCAGGCTGTTGATCGTTGCCACGGTGATGGGTCGAATAAACGCAGAACGCACGCTGAAATCCAATGATGCGAGCTGCACAGACCTCATCGTAACAAAAACCTGGCCGCCAGATCAGCGAGCCGTAGGCAAATACCCATAGGTCGTCTTCTTTGTGCGCCCCTCCAAGCATGCTTCCTCTCGCTCGTATAAATTCAGTCCGGTGCAATAATGCCTGCTCCACTGCCGGGCCTACGGCCAAAATCCGGTGCGGCAGTGTCCTGACCAGACTCGATAACGCTGTGGCGAATTCTGCGGGCATCGCTGAAAATTTGAAACAAAGTATCGCCGTCGCTATAGCGGATGGCACGTTGCAGGTCTGTCAAGTCTTCCGTAAAGCGGCCCAGCATTTCTAAAACGGCATCTTTGTTATTCAGGAAAACGTCGCGCCACATCGTGGGATCGGAAGATGCAAGGCGCGTAAAATCGCGAAAGCCGCCGGCCGAATACTTAATGACTTCGGTATCGTTAACGCGCTCGAGGTGATCGGCCGTCTTGACGATGTTATAGGCGATGAGATGCGGCAGATGAGATGTGATGGCAAGAACCATATCATGATGCTCCGGCGACATCGTATCAATATTGGAGCCCAGCCCCTGCCAGAATTCTCTAAGCCGGGCAATGGCCGCCTCATCCGTCCCATGTAAAGGCGTCAAAATGCACCATCTGTTATCGAACAGTTCTGCAAAACCTGCCTCAGGGCCTGATTGTTCAGTGCCTGCAATCGGATGCGCCGGCACCAAATGCACCGTTGCCGGCAGGTGAGGTGCAATATCCTTGATAACCGAGACTTTAACCGATCCGACGTCGCTGACAATCGCACCGTCGCGCAGGCCGGCAGACATTGCCTTTGCGACAGCGCCACAACTGCCAACCGGAACACACAGAACAACAAGA
Organism: uncultured Hyphomicrobiaceae bacterium; assembly: GCA_963922535.1. Classification (GTDB taxonomy): domain Bacteria; phylum Pseudomonadota; class Alphaproteobacteria; order Rhizobiales; family Hyphomicrobiaceae; genus Tectiglobus. The sequence goes on from CAWUIN010000010.1 coordinate 22,644, forward strand.
TCTGCGCCATCGACAGCCTCTGCCGGATCTTCATGGACGCTATCGACCAACCCCAGACGCAATGCAGTCTCCCGCGTCGCAGCGCTCATGTCGGCGCCTGAGATGACATCTGCCAGCCCCCCGCGCCGTGCTGCCCGGCTGACAGAAGATCCAATCAGACCAAGCCCGATCAGCGCAAGTTTCTCAAAGTGCGAATTATTCATTCTGGTTTTCCACCTGCCTGGCAAAGTGTGCTGTGAATGAAATTACAGAAAGATATTGCGGTAATATCAAACCGCTTTTTCGCCGGTTTCTTCAGAGCCGTCTGCCATGAAACGTTTGAGTGCCTCAACCAAGGCTTTATTCTCATGTTCCCTACCAACGGTTACACGCATGCAATGGCTGAGACCGTAGCTTCCAGTGCTACGCACAACGATGCCGTTAGCTTTCAAAAATGCATCGCCAGCAGATGCGTTCTTTGCTCCCTCAGGAAAATGAACGAGGATGAAATTGCCAACGCTGTCGGTAACCTCAAGTCCAAGCTTACGAATCTCCGCAGTCAACCACGGCAGCCAGATATTGTTATGCTGCAAAGCACGCTCAACGTGCTCCAGGTCGGCGATCGCAGCCGCCCCTGCGGCGATAGCTGGAGCGCTGACATTGAAAGGCCCACGCACCCGGTTCAGCACATCCGCCACCTCAGCTGGACAATAGGCCCAGCCCAGCCGCAAGGCCGCCAATCCGTATATCTTCGAAAATGTCCGCGTCATAAGGGTATTCGGCGTTGTCGCAACCAGCTCCATTCCGGGCTCATAATCATTACGCCTGACGTATTCACAATAAGCTGCATCAAGCACCAGAAGAACATCGCCAGGCAGCGCCTTGCGCAACCTGCGAACCTCATCAATCGGCACAAACGTCCCTGTCGGATTATTAGGATTGGCAAGGAAGACGATCCTGGTTGACGATGTGACGCGATCAAGAATAGCATCGATATCCGCGACCAAATGACTTTCAGGCGCAACAACAGGCGTTGCACCGGCAGCCAGTATGGCGATCTTGTAAACGAGAAAACCATGTTCTGTATAAATTGCCTCATCGCCGGAACCGAGGTATGCCTGCGCGATCAGGCTGAGAAGTTCATCTGATCCGGCACCGCAGACGATGTTATCGGCGTTAAGACCATGGGTCCTGGCGATTGCCTCTCTGAGTTCTGTTGCCGCGCCATCCGGATAGCGCTCCAACCTGCCGGAGACCGCTTGATATGCCGCAATAGCTTTAGGGCTGGCGCCCAGAGGGGTTTCATTGGCCGACAGCACAATTGGTTCTGCAAAACCTGTAGCAGCATGGGCGCCTGGCACATAAGCTTTTATATCCAGAACACCTTTTCTGGGATGTGGGAAATTTGTGCTCATATTGTCGGTACTCACCAGATAAATTTTCTTTGTTTTACGCAGCCAATGGCAACGCGTATTAATCACATAAGGGTGGGCGCCCCAAGTGACGACACGCCCTGATCTCGGTGTCTTGCGCTTTTATTTCTGGCGCGCAATTTTCTCAAGCAATGAATGCGGAAGGACTTGAGAACTTGCAGATGAAATTCGCAATACTATGCAGGTTCATCACTGCGCAACTTCGTTTTTTAGATATTTACCACTGTATGCGAGTAATCTGCAATGGCTGTAAAATTAAACGATGATCGGCAAGAATCTGTCATCTCGACGTTTTTACGTATGACATTATTACACGGCATGACTATATCTGGATATTAACAACAAGCAGTTTCTGTCCTTATAACAGAAGCCTCGGATTATTTCGTCTCATGAACACTGCACTAAGGCAAGCAACATTTGCAAGCTCCCAGAACAAGATATGCCAGCCCTCCAGTTTGCCGGCAGAGTTTGCCGTCAATGCACCGTTAATGCTCGAATGCGGCAAATACATATGCCCGCTTGTCGTCGCCTACCAGACCTACGGCACATTAAACAGCAATCACTCTAACGCGGTTTTAATTTGCCATGCCCTGACCGGCGATCAACACGCAGCCAATATTCACCCGATTACCGGCAAGACAGGCTGGTGGGAACATATGGTCGGCCCTGGCCGGCCGATTGATACCGAGCGTTATTTTGTTATTTGCTCCAATATCATCGGCGGCTGCATGGGATCAACGGGACCGGCATCGATTAATCCTGAAACCGGCAAGCCATTCGGTCTGGATTTTCCAATCGTCACGATCGCTGATATGGTGAATGCCCAGGCCCGCCTCATCGACCACCTCGGCATTGATCAACTCTTTGCGGTTGTTGGCGGCTCAATGGGCGGCATGCAGGTGCTTGAATGGTCCGCACGGTATGGTGAACGTGTTTATTCAGCTGTACCGATTGCAACGGCAGCCTGGCACTCATCGCAGAACATTGCCTTTCACGAGGTCGGCCGGCAAGCCATCATGGCAGACCCGGATTGGTGTGAGGGCAATTATCTTGAGCATGGCCGTATGCCGCGCCGCGGTTTATCAGTGGCGCGTATGGCCGCGCACATTACCTATCTGTCGGAGAACGCTCTGCATCGTAAGTTCGGCCGCAATCTGCAAAATCGTGACGACCGTTCGTTTTCTTTCAGCGCGGATTTCCAGGTTGAAAGCTACTTACGCCACCAGGGATCGACCTTTGTCGACCGCTTCGATCCTAACAGCTATCTCTACATCACGAGGGCGATGGACTACTTCGATCTCGCCGCCGACAATGGCGGCATTCTGGCCAACGCTTTTCATGGCACAAAGACACGCTTTTGCGTTGTCTCATTCACCAGTGACTGGCTCTATCCAACACACGAGAGCAAAGCCATTGTCCAGGCCTTGAACGCGGTTGCCGCAAACGTATCTTTCGTTGAGATCGACAGCGATAAAGGCCACGACGCGTTTTTGCTGGACGAACCTGAAATGTTTGCAACGATCGGTGGTTTTCTTGCTGCCGGGGCCCGCAAGCGCGGCATCGCCTAACAGATCGTTAAAGGAGAATTGATGCTATCTCGCCTGCCATCCACGTGCGATCCCATAACAGGCATGCCCCATCGTGTCGATCACCTGCTGATTGCGGAAATGGTTTCCATTGGATCACGTGTCCTGGATGTCGGCTGCGGCGATGGCGCGCTGTTGCAATTGTTGGGCGACACGCGTTCCGTCGATGGCCGCGGCATTGAAATCGAGCCGGAAAAAGTGAACGCCTGTGTGGCTCGCGGCCTTTCCGTTATCCAGGGCGATGCTGACAACGATCTTAACGACTATCCCGACAAGGCTTTCGATTACGCCATTCTCAGTCTGACGATCCAGGCGACACGATTTCCCCAAAAAGTGCTTGAGAATTTGCTGCGTATTGGCCGCCATGCGATCGTGTCCTTCCCAAATTTCGGCCATTGGGAAGTGCGCGCAAAACTATTGCTCACCGGTCGCATGCCAAGAACCAGAAATCTGCCCGAAACCTGGCACGCAAGCCCGGATGCACATTTATGCACGATCGCCGATTTTGCCGATCTGTGCAGGGAAATGGACGCCGAAGTTGAACGTGCCGTTGCATTCAACAGTGCCGGTCGACGCTTGCCGATTAACCGCTTCATCAGGCTCCAAAACGTTTTCGGAGAAAAGGCCGTGTTTCTGTTGAAGGGACGATCTGCATAAAGTATGAAGTCTGCGTAATCAAAAAATACGCCGTAAAATGCCAATACGCGCATAATGCTATTCTCAAATGCGGTTGGCCGTGTTAAAGGCCGCTTTTTGCAGATGAATAATTTCGCAGGCGAAAAAAAGAGGTTATTGCTGCATGGCATAAGGGCGTGCCGTCAATTGCCGTCCGAAGCCGGCGAATGCGAACTGTTTCGCTCGCCAAGGTGCATTTGCATAAGGCAAAGGGATATCCCATTAGCCAAACGCACTTGTGCAGCAAAGAGAATTCTCCATATCCCGCAGAGATTTGGCGAAATCGGCCCGCTTCTCGCGCGCTGAACGTTAACGGATCCTGCATAATCAAATAAATATAAGACTGTTACAGATTGGAGCATCATTATGATACATTTATTCAACATTTGCGCAATTCTTGCTTTACTGCAACTTTACAGGAGATAATGCATAATACCTTACAGATAAACGGTGGTTAAGGCAGAAATACACCGCCAGAACTGGACGAAGCAAGTGCCTGCCAGGATGAAAATTACAGAATTGCGCGACTGGCATGAAAATTGTTTTCTAGTCGCATGTTTGATAAAATAAAAGGTGTCGAGCATGAAAGTTCGTGAAACTGCGTTAAATCTGAAACGTTTTGAAGTTGAATCTAAATCTAAGAAAGTTGAAGCGCTCAAACAGATGATCGATGAGTTTGAGCAGATGGCTAATGAGCTGGGACGTCAGGTGATTGCCGAAGAGGAACGCACCGGCATCCGGGAGGCCTCCCATTTTGCTTATTCGACGTTTGCGCGCTCAGCTGCACAGCGTCAGGCCAACCTGCTCGCATCAATTGATGATATCCGCAAGAAGCTCGAAGCAGCGATCATCGAGCACGATGAAGCTTTAAGCGAACTTGATCAATCCGATGTTGCAACGCGTAAAGATGGCGATACCATATCACTTGGTACCAATACGCAGCATCAAGCCACCAATTAATGTTGTGTATCCAACGGTTAAGAGATCATAACTTAACTGTCAGACGTACAATGTCATGCTCCGTTTGCTGGATATCACGCGGATCGCCAAGCTTATGACGGGGCCAAGCTTATGACAGGTATGGATGGATTGATGGCTTTAAATTCGCCTTAAAGCTTTCATGAGCGGCTTTTTGTATTCGGGACAGCGAAGTGACTGCATCAACCAAAGCTTGAAAGGTTTAGTTTATCGTGATTAATCATGCTGTTGACAGCGCTTAACCACTGCGAACTTAACCAGCCGTTGCGACATTAAATGCTGGACTAAAACTTTACTTTGCCGGATTTCACTGCAAGTTGGAATAACAAATGACTTGATACGATCCTAAGAAATCGTACGACGTGAAAACCCGGCAAACAAAGAGAAGTTTTTTGGCATTACGCAACACGCTTATTCTCACAGCCACAGTTATGGCCGTGACTTCCCTCTCAGATCCATACGATGCTGCGGCAAACGCAGTGCCCATGGCCGTACAGAAAGCCTGCCGATACGACTACAAACGGCTGTGCCGTCATTATAAGCCAGGTACTCCTGAAATGCATTCATGCATGCAGGCAAGTGTTGGCCAGTTGTCGCCGCGCTGCTATAATACGCTTATACGTTATGGTTACGGTAAACGTGACAGGCGCAGCAGCCTGCGCTGAGTGGCAAAAACCGGCCCATCGTCAATTGTTGTATAAGGCAGGCAGCATGGGAACGCCTGGTGACGGAAGTTTTCTTTTACCACTTGCAGCATCAACCGCTTGAACGTGTTCTTCCAAGCTTACTTGAGAAGTCCTTTGAGCGTGGTTGGCGCGTTGTTGTCCAGGCTGGCTCGCAGGAGCGTGTGGAAGCACTGGACACGCATCTTTGGACCTATCGCGACGACAGTTTCCTGCCGCATGGCAGCGTCAGGCAGGGCAATGCTGCGCGCCAGCCGATTTTTTTGACATCAGGCACGGACAATCCGAACGCAGCGACTGTCAGATTTCTTGTCGAAGGCGCTGATCTCGACACGTTTGCCGGCTATGACCGTATCGTTTATATTTTTGATGGACGCATCAGCGATGCCATACAGGCAGCCCGCGAAGCCTGGCGGCGGGCACGTGATACCGGCTGCGATGTTACCTATTGGCAACAAGGCCAAAACGGCCGATGGGAGCGCAAAGCTTAGCATATTGTCAGCGGCACACCAGCCCGTCTACTCCTACTCAGTAATAAAGTTGGTTGTTTTTGTCTTGCTATCAATAATTTACGTCACAGCAATAGTATGTGTGTAAGTAATGTGCAAATCTATCAACAATCTGCACAGTTTTCTTACGCTTGTGTAACTATTTCAATTCAATATTCTAAGCAATTGAATTACCTCAAATCAGACAGATCATTTTCAATGCGTCTTCATATTTGCCATCTTTAATTTCCATTCGTCAAAATTACGAACCATCTTTGCTTCTATTTCAGCGCTCATTCTCATAGTTGCAGGCTTTTCAATATCAGTAGATACGATTCGGCTGTCAATGATATCGAGTATATTTGCTAGCATATCTATTTCGTTTTCATAATGCCTTCGTGCGAGAGTTACTAAACTATCAGATGTAAATACAGGAGTGTACTTGATCTGTAATATTTCTCCCTTATCGACTTCATTATCAATTAAGTGAAGTGTATTTCCTACGGGATCGTTATTGTAAATTGCCCATTTGAAGGCGTCTAAGCCACGCGTAAGCGGAATTATACCTGGATGCGCGTTAACAATCGGCTTACCGTTTGCGAATGCAACATCTATAATGCCAGCTCCACCTATTACAAAAATATCATTGCTTGCGCTTATATCTTCTTTGCCGTCCCACTTTTGAAAACTCACTTTAGACAATTCCGCTAAACTTTCGGTTGGAACTGAGTTGCTCATGTCTGGCCGATGAGGAATGATAATTGCTCTTTCTTTTCTGGCTTTAAATGGCAAAGCGTACAAATTAATTACTTGTACCTTGTCATTTTCAATATACCTACATACAAGTTGCTCTGTCTTTAAATGAGCATAGTCATATGTTAGCAAGCCTATTCTCATTTCTTCTTCCTACCTTCGACATGTGAGCTTTTGAGCACCCCAGCAATAAAGCTAAGGGTTCCCAGCAAAATAAACGCTTCAATTTTACGAGCCAAAGCCGCATATCGCAAGCTATTTCCAACTAAAATTGAAGCGTTTATTTTGCTGGGCGCCCTAAACTCTTTGCGAAGACGCTTCACTTCTTTGAGTGCGTTGGCACGTTCGTTATTCTTAGCTTCAACTATTTTCTGCTGAATTGCTTCCATTTCAGCTTTCAATTCGTCATAAGATTTCATCAGAAAAATTACTCCCACTCAATGGTGCCGGGCGGCTTTGACGTGATATCGTAGACAACCCGGTTGATGCCGCGCACCTCGTTGATGATACGGGTGGCTGTACGGCTGAGCACGTCGTGCGGGAAGGGGTAGTAATCCGCTGTCATGCCATCGGTTGAGGTCACAGCACGTAGCGCGCAGACATAGTCGTAGGTGCGCATGTCTCCCATCACACCGACCGTCTTAACCGGCAGCAGCACGGCAAAGGCCTGCCAAATTTCATCGTAAAGTCCGGCCTTGCGGATTTCATCAAGATAGATGAGATCAGCCTGGCGCAGGATGTCAGCCTTCTCGGCCGTAATTTCGCCGAGAATGCGGATCGCAAGGCCGGGCCCCGGGAACGGATGGCGGCCAACGAAAGTTTCCGGTAACCCAAGCTCGCGACCAAGCGCGCGCACCTCATCCTTGAAGAGTTCACGCAGCGGCTCGACCAGCTCGAGGTTCATAAGTTCTGGCAGACCGCCAACATTGTGATGCGATTTGATCGTTACCGACGGACCGCCGGTAAAGGAAACGCTTTCGATCACGTCTGGGTAAAGTGTCCCCTGGGCAAGGAATTCCGCCCCGCCAAGTTTGCCGGCTTCTGCCTCAAACGTCTCGATAAACAGACGGCCAATGGTCTTGCGCTTCTGCTCAGGATCCGTGACGCCGGCCAGCGCACCGAGGAACGTCTCTGAAGCATCAACATGGACAAGCGGAATGTTGTAGTGACCACGAAACAAGGAGACAACCTCATCTGCCTCGCTGAGGCGCATCAGGCCATGGTCCACGAAGATGCAGGTCAGCTGATCGCCGATCGCCTCGTGGATCAGCACCGCTGCCACAGAGGAATCGACGCCACCGGACAGACCGCAAATCACCCGGCCGCTGCCAACCTGTGCGCGGATCTTTTCGACGGCACTGGTGTGGAAGTGTTCCATCGACCAATCGCCGGCCAGCCCGGCGATACGGTGCACGAAATTCGCAAGCAACCGTGCCCCATCCGGAGTATGCACCACTTCCGGATGAAACTGCACACCGTAAAATTTGCGGGTTACGTCGGCTATGGCGGCAAACGGCGCACCGGCTGAAACGGCGATCACCTCAAAACCATCCGGCAGACTGGTGACCTGGTCACCGTGGCTCATCCAGACCTGATGGGTCCCTCCCGCTTTCCAGATACCGTCAAACAGAGGGTTCTCGGCTGTCACTTCAAGGTTGGCACGGCCAAATTCACGGGTGTTGCCGATCTCAACGCCACCGCCGAGTTGTGCAACCATGATCTGTTCACCATAACAGATGCCAAGCACTGGCAGGCCGCATTCGAACACCCAGCGAGGTGCCCTGGGAGTATTGCTCTGCGTCACGCTGGAGGGGCCGCCGGAAAGGATCACGGCTTGCGGCTTGAGGCGCTCCAGCGCTGTCTCCGCAGCGTTGAACGGCACGATTTCAGAGTAGACGCCTGCTTCACGCACGCGCCGGGCGATCAACTGTGTAACTTGGCTGCCAAAGTCGATGATAAGAACTGTCTCTGTCATGCAATGCAGTTACGACAAGTTGGATCTGCGCGCAACGTTTCATCGCCTACGGCGTAAACCAAACTGTGCATATCCAGACCCAGCCGGATAAGCCGTGATCACGATCACCGCCTGATGCAGGAACCCATCATGGTGGACGACGGCAAATAAACCCACAACGTTTGCCAATCAGGCTGCACGGTTTTGTCTGTCTTCTGCTTCGATGATTTTCTACCCGATGGCTCCTTGCGCGTCTTTGGTTTGCTACACAAGGTTTTTGCCTTCCGCGCCAATCGACGCTTCGATTTCCGCGCTGTCGACATCGCTGCCAAGCAGCATTTCATTATGGGCCTTGCCAGAGGGGATCATTGGAAAGCAATTGATGAGGTTGGCCACGCGGCAGTCAAATATGACCGGTCCGGGTGTGTGGATCATTTGATTGATCGCATCATCGAGGCTTGCCGGATCATCACAAAGCATACCGGTTGCCCCATAAGCGTCCGCCAGTTTAACGAAATCGGGAAGCGATTCGGTGTAGCTTTCCGAATACCGATTGCCATGTAGCAATTGCTGCCATTGGCGCACCATGCCCATGTACTGGTTGTTCAGGATAAAAATCTTAACGGCTGCGCCATGTTGAACGGCGGTCGACATTTCCTGAATGTTCATCAGAATCGAAGCATCGCCTGCAACATCGACGACAAGTGCTTTGGGATGGGCAAGCTGTACACCGATTGCGGCCGGCAAGCCGTAGCCCATGGTGCCGAGGCCACCTGACGTCATCCAGCGATTGGGATGCTCAAAGCCAATGAACTGCGCCGCCCACATCTGATGTTGGCCCACCTCTGTGGTAATGTATGTCTCATGGTCCTTGGTTAGTTGATACAGACGTTCGACAGCATACTGTGGCATAATAAAATCGTTGGAACTCTGATAGGCGAGTGAATTGCGCGCCCGCCAGCCATCAATTTCCTTCCACCACGCCTTGAGCGCGGCTTTGTCGAGGCGCGGCGTCTCAGCTTTCCATGTTTCGATGATTGCTTCCATCGCGTAAGCGCAATCTCCCACGATTGGAATATCAACGCGGATAGTCTTGTTGATCGAGGAGGGGTCAATATCAATATGGATGCGCTTTGAGTTGGGCGAGAAGGCATCGAGACGGCCCGTGATGCGATCATCGAAGCGTGCGCCAATTGCAACCATGACGTCGCAATCATGCATCGTCATGTTCGCTTCATACGTCCCATGCATACCGAGCATTCCCAGCCATTTCGGACCGCTGGCCGGGTAGGCGCCAAGCCCCATGAGCGTTGACGTAATTGGAAATCCGGTGAGGCTAACCAGGTTGCGCAGCAATTGCGATGCCTTGGGGCCGGAGTTGATAACGCCGCCGCCAGTGTAAAAAACCGGTTTCTTGGCACCCGCCATCAATTCGACGGCAGCTTTGATCTTGTCTGCGTCGGGTTTGAGCTTCGGGCGATAAGAGGTCTTAAACTTAACTTGGGATGGCCCAACGTAACTGCCGCTGGCGAACTGCACGTCTTTCGGGATATCGATGACGACCGGTCCAGGTCGCCCTGACCGTGCAACGTAAAAGGCTTCGTGGAGTATACGCGCCAGCTCATTGGGGTCTTTTACCAGGTAGTTGTGCTTCGTGCATGAACGCGTGATGCCGACGGTATCGCATTCCTGGAATGCATCGGAGCCGATAAGATGAGTTGGAACCTGCCCGGTGATACAGACGATTGGAATTGAATCCATCAAAGCGTCTGTGAGCCCCGTCACGGCGTTTGTCGCGCCGGGACCGGAGGTTACCAGCACAACTCCGACTTTGCCAGTGGAACGCGCATACCCCTCTGCGGCATGAACGGCGCCACCTTCCTGGCGCACGAGAATATGGCGTACTTTATCCTGTTGATAGAGTTCGTCGTAAATTGGAAGAACGGCGCCACCCGGATATCCGAATATCATTTCAACGCCCTGATCAATCAGGACCTGGGTGACCATCTCCGCACCTGTCATTATGCGTGCCATCCGGAATTCTCCCTATCCAAGAATATCAGCGAAATAAACTTGATAAGGTGATGAACAACAGCAATCAAGGCTTATTCAATAATCTGCAATATATTTTCCTTAAAACTTTCTATTTGTTGCTCATTAAGCCATTTCCACGAAATCATATTTCTTTTGAACCATGTGAGCTGGCGCTTGATATAGTGCCGTGTTTCCACTTTGGTGGCTGCGATTGCCTCGTCCAGGCTGAGCTCGTTCTGTAAATGAGCCATGAGAGGCTGAACGCCCAGCGCCCGCATAATTGGCGCAGCCGGATCGAGCTGCTTGGCCATCAGAGTTGCCACTTCGGCAAGCGCGCCGTTAGCAACCATCCATTCAAGCCGCAGATCACTGTTGCGGCAAACTGTCTCTCGTTGAGGGTCCACAACGATACCAATGGCAGCTTCACTCTCAATCGTCGGCACCCCTGGTATGCTTTGCCAGTAGGCCAGCGACTGGCTTGTTCCGTCAAGCACCTCAAGGGCGCGCACGATACGCTGCGGATCGGATGGCTTTAAACGTTCTGCCATTTCCGGGTCGCGTTCGCTCAGCACATCGTAGAGCTTTTGCGAACCAATACGATCGGCTTCCGCGCGCCAATGCGCGCGTACCGCCGGTGGAATTGGTGGAATTGGCGAAAGTCCATCCAACAGCGCCTTGAAATAGAGGCCGGTGCCCCCTACCAGAATAGGGATCTGCCTGGTTTCGTTGCATTCGGCAATGATTGCGCCTGCATCTTCGACAAAACGCCCCACGGAATAAGTTTCCTCTCCTGGGACAAAGCCGTACAGACGATGCGGCGCAATGGCCAGATCCGCCAGTTGCGGACGTGCGGTAAGAATATTCAGGTCCTGATAGACCTGCATGCTGTCGGCGTTGATGACAACACCGTCGATTTTTTTTGCCAATTCGATTGCAAGCTTGGACTTGCCGCATGCCGTCGGACCTGCAATGAGGATAGCCTTGTTATTCGTCATTTGTGTATTCTCAAACTTGGCCGCGTGTTAACTCAATCTGCCAAACCTTATTTCCAATGAGTGCAATTATGATGCAACAGTTTGCGTTTGTGTTCACCTGTTCTCCAACTGCGCCCTGCCTTTCACAAGATTTGTTGCGGCAAATAAGTACCTTTGTGGAGCTTGAGTGCGCTGGCGCGCTCAAATGGCTGGCTCCAGAAATCGCATGTGAGGTCGTCGCTGAAGCGACGCCTACACAATCTCGTGACCTGCTGGCTGCTTTACGCAGAGCTTTTGCCACACATCCCATTGATGTGAACATAGTCGCGGCCGGTCCGGGCCGACAAAAATCGCTTCTCGTCGCAGACATGGATTCAACGATTATCCAGCAGGAATGTATTGACGAACTGGCTGACTTAGCCGGTGTCGGCTCAGTGATCCGTGGTATAACAGAACGTGCCATGCAAGGCGAATTTGACTTCGAAACTGCATTGCGCGAGCGCGTTAAACTCTTAAAGGGGCTTCCCGTAACAGCAATTGAGAACGTGCTTAACGAACGTATTGCGCTGACTGGCGGGGCTAGGGAACTCGTGCAGACAATGAAGCATAATGGTGCCTATTGTGCCCTTGTATCCGGCGGCTTTACGGCATTTACCGCAGCGATAGCCAAGCGTGCCGGGTTTGATACGCATCGGGCCAATCTACTGGAGGTTAAGGCAGGAAACCTGACCGGCTGCGTTATTGAACCGATCTTGGGACGCGAGGCAAAGCTTGCCGCCCTTGAAGAGTTTATCTCAACCCACGATCTCACACAAAGCCAGAGCCTGGCCGTAGGGGACGGCGCCAATGACCTTGCGATGATCGGCTATGCCGGGTTGGGAGGTGCTTTTAGGGCAAAACCTGTTGTTGCAGCTGCAGCTGATGTGGCAATTGAGCATTGCGATCTAACAGGTTTTCTGTATTTACAAGGCTTCTCCATTGACGTGTTCCAAACCAGTTCCCATTAAATCTAAGAGCAGTACACTGCGTGCTGATACGGCCTTGGCAAACGTCAAGCGTTCAGGGCACCGCACGCTTCCATGGTCGCGCTTCGCATCCGGCTCTTTTCTTCACAAAGAAGTCCGCAGTCATCACGAATATCTTAATTAACAGGAGACCGGAGTGGGTCTGATCGCTGAATATAGTCCGATTCTTGCACTTATTATTGGCTTCGGTTTGCTTGTTTTGGGAGGCGAGTTGCTGGTCCGCGGCGCTGTAAAGGCCGCTGAATGCTTTGGTGTTTCGCCATTGATGATTGGCATTGTTCTGGTTGGCTTTGGCACGTCGGCGCCGGAAATGGCAATTTCCGTTTATGCTGCTTTGCAGGGATCGCCCGGCATCGCGATCGGCAATTTTGTTGGTTCATCCATTGCCAATATCCTGCTGATACTCGGTTTATCGGCCATGGTAATGCCAGTTGGTATAACCCCAAAGGCATTGTCGCGGGACGGCGTTGTCGTCATTGCCAGTGCAACGGCCTTCTGCTTTATCAGCCTCGTCTATTCGCTGGATCGCATCGTCGGATTTCTGTTTCTGTCGTGGCTGATTGGCTATCTGGTCTACGCATGGCGGCAGGAGCAGCAGTTTGAAACAGCCGGTGGTGCGGATGCTACGGCTCTATCGCAGGAAGAAATAAAGGGATACAGCCAGCTCAAGGCAAGGATGAATGCCTACAAACCGATCACTCTTGCTCTTCTTATAGCCATCGCAGGGCTGGCCATACTCATTTACGGCGGCCAAATTCTTGTCAATGGCGCGGTCAAGATGGCAGAGAATTACGGTATCAGCGAAGAAGTGATTGGCTTGACGATCGTCGCGGTTGGCACATCGATGCCTGAACTTGTTACATCGCTTGTTGCCGCGCTGCGTAAGCAATCGGCAGTTGCGGTTGGAAACATCCTTGGCTCCAACATTTATAACATCTTGGGTGTCGGTGGTATAACGGGGCTCCTGGCGCCAACTTCCGTGCCGACTTCAATTGTGTGGTATGATAACTTTCTAATGCTTGCAACTTCCATTGCTTTAATCGTTTTTGCACGCTCCAACATGTGCATTACCAGGCAGGAAGGTAGTATTATGTTTGTTGCCTATATCCTTTACATATGGACATTGCTGCCGGCCAGCGCCTTTGGCTAAACCGCGAGAACCAGGCCGAAAAGCCGATGCCCTGGGTTTATCGCACGGCGGTGCCGCAACGAGGGCATGGGTGAAAACAAGCGCATCAGCCTGCCTCACCAGCCTGCCTGTGTTGCAGAAAGTTTCACAAAATCGGGCACGGCTCTCATCGTGGTCTTATTCACGGCCAGAACCTGCTCCACAGCGCAGGCAACTTCTAAGACAAGTGCATCGGCGCCGTTCGGGCCTATCACCTGGATTCCAAATGGCATGCCTTGGTGGTCAAGACCACAAGGCAATGTGGCCACACAGGCGAGTGCGGTTGTCGGTGCGTAGCAAATGGCCAGCCAGCGCATAGAGGTTGGCATTGTTTCTCCGTTGATTTCACTCACCGAAAGCTGCTCATGGGGAAATGGGGAAACAGCCGCCGCCGGGCAGATCAACACATCGAAATCATCGAAAAAATCGCTGAAACGCCGCATAATATGGGATTGTTCAGCATAAGCGAGGGCAACATCCCGAGCTGTGAGCTGCATACCGCGTTCAGTATCGTCAATGATGTTGGAACCGAGAAGATCTTTATGCTTTTCAAGCTGCACGCCATGCGCTGCAAGAAAGTCGATACCACGCAGTGTCTCGAAAACCTCATGGATGTGAGCGCCAAAATCAGGTGTTGTTTCCGCTGCCTCGCCGAAAATTCCACCAAACGCCTTGATGCGTTCTGCAAAGACTTTGCGGATACCGGTATCGACCGGTGCACATCCAAGATCAGCGGAAAAAGCCACACGCAGCAAGCCAAGATCGACACCGGACAGCTGTTCAGGCAGGCCCATGGCATCGTCGCTGGAGAAAGGATCGCGTTTGTCGATGTCAATTTGCGCCTTAAGCAAAAGATGGGCATCGCGCACCGTGCGCGCCATTGGACCGTTGACCGCGAACGGCGATATAAGAGCGGTACGACCTGTATCCGGAACAAGTCCCGGGGAAGGGCGAAAGCCGACAATACCACAGAACGCGGCCGGTGTGCGCAGGCCGCCGCCGTAATCAGATCCGGTCGCCAGAGGCACTTGACCGCTCGCAAGCGCCGCCGCCGAGCCACCGGAGGAACTGCCACACGTTTTGACTGGATCAAACGGGTTGCCGGTCGCGCCATAAACAAGATTTTTCGTATTGGCGCCTGCGCCGAATTCCGACGTATTGGTCTTGCTAAGGATGATCGCACCTTCGTTGCGCAGATTTGCAACACCATCCTCGTCCTGATCCGGGATATGATCCTTATAAAGCAACGCGCCCCATGTCGTTTTCAGGCCGCCGGTTGCCTGCAGATCCTCAACGCCAAGCGGCAGACCATGTAACAGCCCGAGAGGCGTCGCGTCGATCACGGCTTGTTCTGCATCCCTGGCGGCCTGCTGGGCTGCCTCTTCATCAATTGACACCATGGCGTTGAGCGCAGGGTTCGTCGCCGCAATACGCCTGAGGCAGCTGTCGAGAAGTTCTACTGGCGATAGAACCTTGATGCCAATCAGCCGGCGCGCTTCTGTGGCGCTCAGATCGCAGGGTTCACTCATGGCGCTTTACCTTCCATTCGTTTGGCAACGCTTTTGCTGAGGCTTTCATGTCGGTATCGATGTCGGTTCTCAGGCGAAAGCTGCTCGTATTTCTGGCGAGTTGCCTTATTCTATTCGCCATTCACAGCACCAGATAGAAACTGGCGATGTCACCGGAATAAAAGCAATGCAGATTACATTCGCTTAAATCAACAGGAAAATCACTCAATATCGATGGTTTGAAACTTGAAATTGCATAGAAATTAAGATAGATAAGGCTAACTTTTGGAAACCCAGAAGTTGTGAATTAAAGTGCACTCATCAAAATCAAAATCAGCCCCTCAAACGGAAATTCCAAAGCCCCCTTCCGAGCCGGTGCTCAGCACGGTGGAAGATCAGGCAACGAGCTTCCGGCAGGTTCGCGAAGCCCGGCGTAATGAACTTGTTGAAGATTATATTGAGCTTATAGCTGATCTAATTGACGATAGCGGTGAAGCGCGGGCGGTCGACATCGCGGCCCGTTTAGGTGTGACCAAACCAACCGTCAACAAAATGCTCAAGCGCTTACAGCTTGAAGAACTTATAACGCAGCGTCCATACCGCGCAATTTTTCTGACTGACGCAGGCCGCGCTCTTGCTGAGGAAAGCCGCAGACGCCATCAAATCGTCGAAGCCTTTCTTATATCGATCGGTGTAAGTCCCGAGACGGCGCGTGCCGATGCTGAGGGTATGGAGCACCACGTCAGCGAGGAAACCCTGAGGATTTTTGAGAGACTTTCTGAATGGCATGATTAGGCCGTGTCATCAAGCCAGGGCGGATCGGTCGTATCGAGGCCGGCCAAACCGCGGATTGCGGCCTGTTCAAGAACCGGTATGGCGAGAAGGGGCGCTGCAATATAACGACGCACCAGTTTTTGCACTGGCCCTGCTGCCTTAAAGAGTTGATAAGTCTGCCGGCGTGTGAAATTGGTGACGCGCTTGGCAACCGGCAGCCGCTCCTTTGCATAGCGCCCATCGGCCTCGCCCCTGCTGATCAGCCAGGCAAGCCAGGCTGCATCCTCGAAGCCGAGGTTTATTCCACGCGCACCGATCGGTGAGGAAACATGAGCGGCATCGCCCGCCAGGTAGACATTGCCGCGCTGCATCTGGCAGGCATAGCCCATCTTCACATGATACTCACTCCTCCAGAGAACTTCACCGCCCGCCCGGCGTTGATGTATCAACGCGATGGCATTATTTGAGGTTCCGATATGGCGAATTGTATGCGCATCCATCGCAAATGAGGCAACGGCCCCGCCAGGCAGCAACTCAATAATTGCAGATGAAGGATCGCGCGGCATCTGATAGCGAATATCGGCAAGGGCAAAAACCATCGGCTCAAATTTACCCATCAGGTTGAGACCGGCAAAATGGCGTGCCCCGCTGTAGGCCCCGTCCGCTGCAATCAGATAATCCGGGATGACGTATTCAACTCTGTCTGCCGTTGCCAGAACCGCCGTTGCAACGTCGCCAGCGAAGCTTAGATCCATCAACTCGGTATTCCACTCGATTGCCATCCCACTCTGCAAAACGGCTTCCATCAGCAGCATTTCCGTCGTGGTTTGCGGCACAATCAATGTGAAGGGATAGCGATGCTGCAAAGCCTCGATATGCAGCGTAATCGAAGTCGAGCCCTTCTCAACCAGATACGTCCGCCGGAGCTGATTGCCGCAGGCCAGCAGCCGTTGCGCGATACCGCTGGGCTCCAGCAATTCCAGGCTGCGTGAATTGATATTGAGCGCACGTGAATACTGGCCAGGCCTTAAAGCCTTGTCAACGATGCGCGGATGAATGCCATATCGCTTGAGTTCAAGCGCAGCGAGAAGCCCGGTTGGGCCAGCACCAACAATCAACACCTCCGGCTGGCTGGGTATCATCAACCGTATCTCCACATTCCACATGGCCGCCCATATGGCCGCAATCAAGCCTTACGAAGTGCCAGATGATCACCCCAGATGATCATTCCGAGCATTATCTATGTGCGATGATATTACGCGAATATTACACGCAGGTCTTGATCGAATGATATTTTTCGTTGCAGGGCGAGCAACTGCGTGATCTTTAGGCACACAGTATGCCATAGATGTGGAGATAATGACGAATGTAGCCAAACTGCAACTGTAATGGGGAATTATGCGCGGTATGACCAATAAGTTCGCAACCGCCGTCTTTGTTCAGTTAATGTTCAGTTTTAATATTCCTACCTATCTTGTGGCGCGTCCTGCGAGCAACGCATGAAGCATTATCGCATCTGAAACAATTCGGCAGCTTGACCCCGATTGAATATCAGCGCAGGAACGACCATCAATAGTCAAATCCTGGTATGATCGATCTCTGTGGGGAAGTTAAAATATGTCTGACACTGCAACTATCAGCGCTTCAAAAGAATTGCCAAAGAGCCTTACTGCTGCCTCTCTGTGGAGGCGTTTTATCGTCGGTGTGTTTGTTTTAGTTGTCGGTATTTTTACGGCCGCATGGATTTTTGACGCATCGATTGAAAAACCATCTGCCAGATTTGCCGTTCCCGGCCTATCCGAAAGCAAGGCTGACAGTAACGCGCGCTAACCTCCTGCCGTGCGCTTGCCATGCTTTAAACGGTATTACTCTAAATCTTCGATTTGGATTGCATCCGCTCCGGAAATCTTGTGTGCCAGTGCAGCTTCAATGAATTTGTCAAGATCGCCGTCAAGCACACTGTCTGGATCGGTGCTCTCAACGCCCGTGCGCGTGTCTTTCACCATTTTGTATGGTTGAAGGACATACGAGCGAATCTGATGTCCCCAGCCGATTTCGGTTTTGGTTGCGGCTTCGGCATTCGCCTGCGCTTCACGGCGCTGCAATTCCTTTTCATACAGTCTCGCGCGCAGCATATTCCAGGCTGTTGCACGATTTTTATGCTGCGAGCGCTCCTGCTGGCAGGCCACAACAATACCACTCGGCACGTGTGTGATACGAACTGCTGAATCAGTTGTATTAACATGCTGGCCGCCTGCGCCCGAGGCACGATAGGTGTCTATCCGGCATTCACTTTCGTTGACTTCAATCTCGATATTGTCGTCGATGACAGGATAAACCCAAGCGGAGGCGAAGCTCGTGTGGCGGCGGGCATTGGAATCAAACGGCGAAATACGCACGAGGCGATGAACGCCGCTTTCCGTCTTCAACCAACCATAGGCGTTTTCACCCTTAATTTCGAGGGTTGCAGATTTAAGGCCAGCCTCTTCGCCAGGGCTTTCTTCAATCAATCTGACCTTGAAACCGCGTTTTTCCGCCCAGCGCATGTACATGCGGGTCAGCATTGAAGCCCAGTCCTGGCTTTC
>CAWUIN010000011.1:0-39680 GCA_963922535.1 uncultured Hyphomicrobiaceae bacterium
AAATATTCCAGCTAGCCGCAATAGCACAATTGGTAGTGCACCTGATTTGTAATCACTGCGGTTATTAATAGTTTCAATGCTCTAGCTGTTTCCTGAGTGATCCATGTTGTTTCTTTAGCCCCTTCCTGTTCATCTTTTTCCCTTAGCCGTGGTTCAATGTGAACCACCTCATGGTTGCCACTTAATTTCGAATTCTTGCATCTTTCCTACGGTGTCAAATCCCCACCATGTGAAACCGTTCACTGTCGCACCGCCTCGCTGCCATGCTCCTGGCTGACCTGATGGCCACCAAGCTGGCTTACCCCATCTTTCATGGCACCACTTGATCATTTCTAAGTATCTCATGTCAGGGATTGATCCTTCATGGACATCCAACATCCAGGGTGTCAGGTCCCAGACTTGATGCATTAGCTTACTGACGTCTTCTCCTTTTGCCTTATAATATTCCATAGTATTTTCATACAAATGGCTTCCCATTATCAGGTCCATCTCAAATTCTGTCATGCCGCATTCACCTTTCTGTTAACCTCAGTGCTTGACTGGCCTGTGCCATGAACCCGGCTGTCAAATGCAAGTAATGCTTGCGTACCGTTGCAACGTCATCTCCCATGTAGAGAGCGATCTGTTCCAAAGGCACACCAGACATCGCCATATGAGACGCTGCCGAGTGGCGTATTGCGTACTGAGACATTTCCGGAAAGCCTGCCCGCTTGGCTGCTCTCTTTACGCCATTGCGTATCGAACTAACCGGCCTTCCATTGTGCTCAATAATAAAATCTGTGCGTGCGAGCGGCTTCATTTCTTTGAGCGCTGACATGAGATCTTCGTTGATCGGCAGCACCGCCTTGCGCTTGTTTGAAACCATTTCGCCTGGTTTCGCCAGATGCAGCACACGCAAACCGAAGTCTACTTGCGACCAATGTAGCGACAATATATGTGACGGCCTGGCTGCTGTCGTCCAAGCCAGGATGAGGTATAGCTTGACGTGGGCAGAACCAGAACACTTGACAATCTTAATAAAATCTTCACGGGATACGCATATGTCACGATATGCATTTGATGTCGGGACATAAACTGACGGAGCAGTTTCCAGACCTTCGTATCTATCATCTTTCGCGCACATGTTGAGAGCGGCACGCAAATGTGCTAACTCAAGACGTATTGTGTTTGTTGATACGCCATCTTCCTGGCGCATCTCTTCGTATTCAATGCAAAGGCTTCGCGTTATGTCCTCCGCATGGAGATGGCCCATGTGTGATCGTATGTGGCGATCACACCTGCCGTCTGTGTCATGCCGCCAGGGCTTGCGCTTGCCAGCCTCTGCCAGCTTCTCACGTTGGCTTTTGTAGTAATCTAGGATTGTAGTGATTGCGGTCGCATTATTATAAATAATGCGATTGTTCATGCGCTTTATTTCTGCGTCAGCTTCCTGCTCAGTCGTGCCTTGTGCAAATGAGAAACGTTGTCTTGCATCACCTCTGCCACGGACGGCGCACGGGCGGCCTCTGTATGTACCCCTTCTCCATAGAGCTGCTTGTTCACGTAACACAACAAATCTTCCTTCGTCACAACTTTTCTGCCACCCAGGCTGCGTTCAGGCAGATCCCCTCTCTTAATAAGTTCGTAGACGTATTTACGTCCACGCTTAAGACGCTCTGCAACTTCAGTAACGGTGTACACTTCAGGAATTTCCATTGCCTATCTCCACACTACATCTCCATTAAACTTCCGCCAGCCGCGAAATCCCTGACGCTTCCCCCGCCCGGATTTTGGCACGACATGTTTCGTGCAAATGCGCCGGGATTTCGCGGCAATGCCGTGGTCCTGCCTGTCTTTACCAGGCTTACACCACGAACATGTTATGTCCAAATTTGACCAGTCGTTGGTGCCTCCGTTTTCGAGGGCAACAACGTGCTCAACGATCCAATCGTCTGATCCGTCAACTTTCCTTGTGCACCGATGGCACTTGCCGTCACGCTCCATAAACAGCTTGGCGCGCTTTTTGGGCGATAAGCTTTTGCGTGGTTCGTGGTGCCAGGGCGTTTGCAACTCATTAGTCATTATTTTTTTGGCTATCGTGTATGGCCACAACGAGATCAAAAAAATTTTCTCTCACATCATTGCCTGTTAACTCTTTCCATACTTCAATCGCCTCGATCAGATCTTGATTTTTGGGAATGCCGAAGCTCCGACGCCCAGTCTCGACGAAGTACCAAGCCAGAAATTCATTTTCATTTTGTGAGAGTTTCATGCTGCCCTCTTTGCCTCCATGTCCGCCAGTCGCTTCATGTCTGCAAGTGCTTCTTCGTTCTCGCAATAAAAATTCGGGACTTTTTCAAGCTCTGGATCGCTAGCTATGTAGATTAGAGCAGCCGCTACTGGTGTACCGTAAGCCCATTCTAATGTTCGGCCTGCATCTCCCGCCAGAGCCACAGCCCAACCAGCTCTGCAGTGAGTTGTTCCGCATAAACTATGCCACGATGACATGTCGAGAGCACCATATCCGCTAGCTGCCTCGTGTATTTTTGCATGTATTTTTTCTATCACGAATGGCGCATCGCTCAGGTCCGCACCGCGCAGGTTCGCACCGCGCAGGTTCGCACCGCGCAGGTTCGCATCGCGCAGGTTCGCATCGCTCAGGTTCGCACCGCTCAGGTCCGCACCGCTCAGGTCCGCATTGATCAGGTTCGCACCGCTCAGGTCCGCACCGCTCAGGTCCGCATCGTTCGTGATTGCCCACCTTACAGCAAGGCCTAACTTTAATCCGATGGCTTCGTTTTTATTCGCGTCAATGTCAGCCGTGAATTGCACGGCTCCATTAAATCTATTTTTGACCTCAAAATTCATGCTGCCCTCTTTGCCTCCTCCAACAGTTTGTCCGTGCTCTCCACGCAAATCGTGGCGCATATGATATCGTCGATGCGGCCGAAGATCCGGCACGCCTCGAAGTGGTCCATTTCCTGCTTGGTCATGTAGGCGATGGACCGAGGCATGACGCCAATGATCTTCTTGGCGTCCATGTCAACATTGGCAAATACGCGCTTGCCAAGTTTTTTCATCATCACCTTGAGAGTGATGGCAGCAGCTTCTATTGCCTCCGGATCGCCCTTCGAGAACTGAACCTCTGCTTGCTCTTTCCATCCAGCCATGATTAGCAGGTAGGCACGCAGGTGCTCGCTGTCCTCGGGCTGGAAACCGTGGTCATGCGGCCATTGATCGAAGGCGGCAGCAACAACAGCGAAGAACCGCCGGTGCTGAACTGATGAGCGCGGAGGCGCGTCGTTATCGCAGCCGCAGTGAGGACATGAGGTCATTCGTCTTCAACCTCGACGTCAATAACCTTGATGCCAATATATTCGCCTTTCATAAATATAGATTTCATACCTTTAGTTGCCGCATCATCTTCGTCATATGCATCTACAAAAACTGTTTCTATAGATTTTTGCTTTCCGGGCGGGTAGACTTCGCACATGACTTTGTAATATTTCTCATCGCCGCATTGATTTGCTTTGCCACTAGCTTTCGCAATTGCGTCCTGAACCATACGCCATGCGTTACTCTCAATCTGTCCTGCATCGTTCTCAAGGTTCGCAAGAGCAGCATACATTTCTGGCGCAGCTGCGATAAGCCTAGCGTTACCTATGCTGCTGACAAATCCATCATTTACTACCCATGCCCCATCAGATGGAGATATTACGATAAGCGGATCTCCAATCGACCAGTAGCACTGATTGTCGGGCGCTGGGTATTTTAATATCAATTCCCAAGGTCCAGGCGTGGAGCCTGGCGCTACGAAGCGTTCATTTCTCATGCTTCTTGAGCCTCCTTAACTAAACGATCCCTGAGAGACCTGAATGCAAACCGCAACATCTCTGCTTCGCCTTCGCTGAGACCATTGATGCGCGATTTAATTTTCTGCTCTCCGGCCCACGCTACTAGATCTGTGGCGTGCTTTATCTTGGCCATTTCCTGCTTGAGTTTGGCCAGCTCCGGGCTTTCGTTGACATCTTCTGTGATCTGGCGCGGCATAGCTGCCTGGCCGTCGTCATCTTCATCGCCGTCAGCAATTCCAAGTGCAGCAAGGAAAGTATATCTTCGACCGTACTTAAGAGCAGATCCAGCTGCTTGCGCATCTAACTTCTGCATAGGCACAGGAAGCTTGGCGCGCTTAGCTAAGCCCGTTTCAGCATGGGTGATATCTGTATAAACATCAATGTAAGCGCATCGCGTAGACGTCTCAGTAAAGGCTGAAAAGCAACAGCCTTGGCTGTACGAAAATCCGTGATTATTTAGGATAGGCTTGACGATTGTCACTATTTTCGGAAGGCTGGTAAATCTGCTTTTTAGATGAGGGTTTTTGGCATCTTTGCCGATAACCGCCGGCAAATCCTTCTGACATTCCAGAAATGCGTGCTCAAAAGCTATCAGATCCCAGGAGCTGTCACGCCCCTGGATGACCTCACCTGTCTGAGGATCGACAACATCCCTCACCGCGAAACCTCGCCCATCTCACTGAAGAAATTATCCAGCGCGGTTTCGAGATCGACGAAGGCGCAATAAAGCTCATCTGCTGCATGAGCACGACCATCGGTGTGATTTTGCTTGAGGCGTGCGGCTTTGATAAGATTTTGGCCAGCACGGACCATGTGACCCTGGTCTTCTTTGTAAAAACACACGTCCTCTTTTGGAGGCGTGTCATCAGCCGCGCACATCCGCGCATGCTGGCAGCGATCAATTGTTAATGAGTTTGGATTTTGCACTTCCGCCTCCCTTGGACGCCGGGGCGGTTGTGGTTATTATGGTGGGGATGATGTAAGCGTTTGCCCCGGCGTCTAGGCTTAACTTAGTTCAAAAAAAATTAACTTGCAATAGTTTTCTGTTCAAAAAAAATTAATTTTATCCGCAGAATTTTATTCTGCACGCTCTTGATGCAACTTGTATAGCAGGTCAGCCAGGCTGTGACGCAGATTGCTGCTGTCTCCAATCAGTATCCAGTTCGGATCTACGTCTAATTTTTCACACGCCGTGTATATTGTTGGTATGCTTGGGAACTGGTTAGCCGACAGTATGCTGCTGTAACTATTTTTTGACACACCTATCAGAGCCGCGAAATCCTGCTTGTTTAAGCCTTTAGAGCGCCTTGTTAGCTCAAGCCTATACGCGACAGCTTTCTTATTTCTGCCATCGTAAAGCTCATCTTTCGTTGCATTTACATTTTCCCGCACGTATAAAATTCCGTTCATGGTTAAAATATGTCTACTTCTGCACTTATCCATACGTATGCATGATCTTCTTATTTCGCGGGAGGTACAATAATTTGTTTAAATACATCTTGCAAAGTTCAAAAATTTTTAATAAAGTTCAAGGCATGATGGCAGGAAATAAATCTAGGGCAACGCTGACAACGGTTGCAGAAGTGATTGACGCTCTTGGGAAGCGATCCGAAGCGGCGCGTTTCTTCTGCGTGACCGAAGCTCAGGTGTGCAATATGCTGAAGGCTGAGAAGGTTTCGGGGGGGCATCAACTACCTTTACTGATATATCTACATCATAAGGGGTACGATGTAGACATCGAAAAGGTATTTGGCGTTGAAGTCAATTCCATACTTGATCGCATACAAGGCGATCAGGTGTCAAGGTAACATTCCACCTCAATAGATTAATTCTCTGCGTCAATAACTTAACATGGTTAACGAGGGTTTTCCATGAACGATAACTCACGTCATTTAAGGAGTTTCACGATGCGCGATCAACAACAATGGACTGATGAAGAAGTTGAGATCGTCAGAGAATTATTTGGCAAAGGAGCAACGCGGGACCAGGTCGCTGAAAGGCTCCGCAGAAGCCTAGGATCAGTTAGGGGGTGCATGACTACGCATGGCATACGAAGCCTCAACGGCAATAAGATCCGGCATTTTGGATCTGATGAGGAAGATGTTGTTAGGAGAATGGCGGCTGAGGGTGCGTCTGCGAGAGAAATAGCAGAGTGCCTGGGCAGGACTAGAAATTCCATCATCGGCTTCATGAACCGGATGGGCATAAGTGGCAGGAAAAGAAATGTCAGAACAGCCCAGCCGCAAAAGAAGCGCAAGCAAAAGCAGCCGAGAACAACGATCAAGCCGTCGCTTCATTCAGGCTATGTCGAGGCTGTTATTGTGCCTGAGAGCGAACGCCGAGGCCTGCTTGGTCGCGCGGACAACCAGTGCTGCTTCCCGATTGGAGATCCACTGAAGAAAGATTTCCACTACTGCAACCGTGAGCGCGAAGACGGCAAATCTTATTGCGCGCATCACGGAGCAGTTATGCATGGAAAGAGGAAGGCTCAATCTAGGAGAGTGAAACATCAGATGTTTGAGCCTTCCAAGTTATTAGTGCGTTCGAGGTAAGGAATTGGATGTGAACGATATGAAATTAACTCAAACTGACACGCATTACAACCCTTTTGAATGCGACATATCAGTAACACTCGTGACGCAGATGGGCAGCTGCGAATTTCTCCACGACGCGTTTGAGAAGGGCCAGATCGAAGGATTTGTTGCTGACTGCAGGAATATGGGCTGGCCGATCTGGTTTACGCCTGATGGCATGATTGTGTTTGTCACGGGAGGGCGCTCATGAACGGCTTTGCAAAGATACATAGGCAGATTTACGACCACCCGCTTTTCAAAGACAGTCCTATATTGCGCCAGATATTCCAAGAACTTTTCGTGATGGCAAAATATCGCGATGGCGAAGAGTGCTGGAACGGAAAGACTTATCGAGTAGCGCGTGGCCAGATCATGATCAGCGTCAGAGAGCTTGCAAAATTGACAGCCAGAACCGTGCAACAGGTCCGCACAGCGCAACACACACTACAACACAACGGATGCATAGCAATCAACACAGCTGGCAACAACAGGCCAGCAATCATAACCATTTGTAATTACAACAAGTTTCAGGCTTTTGCTGAACAGCATAACAATGACGATAACACAGCCTCAACACAGCCATCAACAACGCATCAACACACAGTAAAAGAAAAGAAAGAAATAAATAAAAATAATACACACGCGAGCGCGCGCGAGAGCGACCAAATCGATTTGGAGAACACAATCTCTGCAAAGCAGCAGATGGCTAACGCTCTCACCTGCAATCACGTCCAGCCCGAAGTCACAATGCAGGGCGACACGATCCTGCTAACCGGAAATACGCACCAAAAGTGGCTGGCAGAATTCGGTGATGACGCAGAGCAGCTCCGTTTGGCATTGTTGCAAATCGCAGCCTGGGTGCAGCCCAACGGTTACAGGCCATTGCAAGCCCAGGTCACATCCAAGCTGGCTGATATCGTCATGAAGCGCAGAGATCAGGACCGGCGTTATCAGGCAGCAGTGAAAACCAATAAACGTCAACCGCAAACCCAGGTTGAGCGCGAAGAGGCCAACGACAGGGCATTTTTTGAAAACTTGAGGCGTGAACACGGATTGGAGCGCCGCCATGCTTGACCGACGTCTCGAAACCGTAGGCCTCGAGGCGGCCGTCATCGGTAGCCTGATGTACCACGCTTGCAGCGACAACGGCTTTGCAAACCAACTGATTGACCGTTGGCGCTTAGTGCCAGACGATTTCGAAAACCCGGTTGCCCGCTACGCCTACGAGACGATGCAGCAGCTGCACAGTGAGGGCATCGCGCCCGCATTCATGGCGCTCAAGCAGCGCATGGTGCTCGACCACGAGAAATGGTCTCAGCTGGTCAATTTGTTGTCAAAGGGGCATCTCGTTTACTACGCCAGCATGGGCGATGACATCCGCTCCCAAGCCGGATACGCCCGCCTGATCAGGGCCATCGAACATCTCAAATCCATGGGTTGTGCAGGCGAAAACATCCAGGAAGCTCTAAAATTCCTGCGTGAGGAGATCGACGAGATCCAGCACAGGGAAACCCCCGTCGATGCAGAGCTGTCAATGACCGACGACACGCTCCGCATCGTCGAGGACCTGCAAAACGGTGTGGTGCCTGAGACAATCACAACAGGTTCCAGAGACCTCACACGCACGCTGTCAGGTTACCGCCGTGGCCAGCTGATCATCATGGCCGGTCGTCCGTCGATGGGCAAATCCATGGTTGCGCAATCACTCGGCCTGCAGATCGCCAAGCAAGGCCATGGCGTGCTCATGTTTGCTCTGGAAATGAGCTGTGACGAGCACATCTACCGCGCTCTGTCCGATCTGTCCTACACCTCCAACAATCGCCTGGAGTACCGCGATATTCAGGCTGGCGACATCAGTGACAATGGCCGGGATATGATCGCCAGGGCAGCAAACGATCTCAACAGCATGCCGTTTACGATCTGCGACAGACCTGGTCTTAAACTGGACGCCATACAGTCCCGGGTGCGCGCCCAAAAGAAATCGATGGAGAAGGCCGGAAAGTCCCTCGATGTCGTGATCGTCGATCATATCGGCCTCGTCAGAGACACCGGCCGCTATCGTGACAACCGCAATAACCAGATCGGTGAGATCACATCAGGACTGTTGCGGATCGCAAAGGAGATGGATGTCGCGGTTGTCGGCGTCTGCCAGCTTAACCGGCAAACGGAAAACCGTGAAAACAAACGCCCGCAACTTTCAGACCTGCGCGATAGCGGCAACATCGAGCAGGACGCCAACGCCGTCGTTTTCGTCTATCGCGAGGCATACTACCTGGAGCGCATGCCATTCCGGGATGACAACGAGAAATACGACCGCGATCAGATGCTCGCCCGATCGCGAAACAAGATCGAGATGATCGTCGCCAAGAACCGCCAGGGACCGACCACCACAATCGAAATGTTCTGTGACCCTGGTTGCAACGTTATTCGTGATTTGGAGGCCAACAATGGCACGCAACATTTTTGATGTCGATCAGATCCGCACGGAAAACCTGCTCTACAACATGCTGCAGCACCACGGCCTCAACGGTTACATAATAAGCTTTGGCATCAACAGAAAGATGCGGAGATGCCGTGTAAACCTCGGTCTCAATATCGGCTACGATTTCCGGCCCAGCCTGCCATATGACGGCCAGACCATTCAGGAAATCGATAACCTCCATGATCAAATGGAGGCCGTAGCAAATGATGTAAAATCCAAACAAGAGAGGCAGATATGACGCACCAACAGTTCATGACAGCCCTCAGATCCCTACTGCCCCGCACAGAAATAGGGATGCTATACGATCAGATACACGGTGAGGGCCACCTGGCCCAACATCAGGTCCAGGCTGCACTCCGGATGCTACATGATATCAGGCTCGCCGCAAACAGGACGCAGCATACCACACAGGACTATAAGAAGTTCAACCTCCCTCATGCCCCATCAGGATCGAGAACGCCGTCTGACGGCCTATCAAACCTGGAGCAGATGTCAAAAAACCTCCGCTCTCACGAGAGAGAGGCAATCATCCGAATGATGAGCGTTACTGGCGCTAAAGGGTGTGTCAAGGAGGTCGCAACTTCCACACGGTACACCGACCGTAAATCCCGCAAAGCATACGCGGTTGCCGAGGTCGCCATGATCCTCAGCTCTGTCAGCGAGGCTTACGGTATCGAAATAACTAAGTAAAAAGTTTCATTTCCCTGTTGACTAAATACGGCATATGCCGTATGTTTAAACCATCAGTAAGGGAGATAAAAAAATGAAAGCATTTGCTGAAAGAATAATCGAGAAGGACAGCATCACAGATCGCAACCTTAGAGCCAAGACCGAAGGCCGCGCTGTATCTTTGATGGCAAGCGAGCAGTTACGCCTTAACCCATCAATAGATCCAGACAATCTCCAATCAAGTAATGATTGGTACAAGAATAAAACCAAAGAGATTTTAACCGCAATCCAGGAAACAAAAACCATACAAGAAATGAGAGAAGTTGCCCAAAAATATAACAGCACCGTACGCTGGATGGCGACCTTAGAGTACGACGTAAGTGAAATTGACGCTGCCGTAAAAAATAAATCTAAAAATATAAAATAATACCTGAGGGGAGATAGATACATGATTAATATGCAGTCAAGATACTTTGCAACTATTGTTGGGTATGACATTTCTCGGGGCATAGAAATAGACGTCGGTGATGATTTTGAAGCCGCCATGGATCTTGCGGACCAGCAATTGGGTGACGGCTTCTTGCATCACACCATAGTCATCTACGATAGGCAAAAAAATTCTTTCAAAGAAGGCTACCTTGAAGGGGTCGCGCATAAGTCTCTTAATCAGGATGAGTGGATTTTAGATGACTAACGCCGACCGAATGAAGGCATTCCGCAAGCTCCACGACCTCAACACAGAGGCTGCAGGGCGCGTTTTAGGCCTTACATCACGTTCAATTGAAGACATTGAACAAGGCCGCAGAAGAGCCGACGATCGCGTTCTTGAGCTTGCCATCAAGAACATAAAGGAAGACGACATTCATGGAAGAGCAAAATAAAATATGCGGTAACTGCAAGTGGTTTATAGAAAGCAGCAACGTTTGAGCATTGCCGCCGCCACCATGGGCTGTGAGTATGGCAGCGGCTCTTACAGCTGAGTCATGGATCCAGAATGGCTGCTAAAATCAATCGTCCTAAAGCATGAGAAATGGGTAGATGAAATCTTATTCGACAGTGGGGTTAGATCCATACACGCCGCAAACGTTGTTCTAACAGATGAGGGGCTAAGGCTTTTAGATGAGCATCAAAAGCCGTGACTTCCAGTTTGATTTTTGCGTTTGATTTTAACATTATGATTTTAAAAGAAAATTTGATTTCTTGATTTTTTTCGACATGTAAAATGTGTATTAAATCAAACAATTTTGATTTCCCGTTTGATTTAATCAAAAATCTATTGACGTGGAACCACTTACATGTCAATTATGGTTCAATCGCAAGAACCCGGCGCAGAGAGATCTGTCGCCGGTTTTTTTGTGCCTAACGTCATAGGAGATGCATCATGATGTTGCTTAAACTCGCTGCGCTATCCAGCTCGCTATCACTCGGCGCTGTTATTGTCGGAACTTTTGTATCGGCGGCAAACGCTGATGTTGGCAGCATCACCGCCGTCATCGATATCCTGTGTCCGCCGTCTAATTGATGAGGAAAGAAATATGGCGGCCATCGCCTGAGGCCGTAAAGCGAGAGGCACGGGAGCAGGACAACAAAGACTGCGACCTTGCTGTGCAGGCACTGGAGCTTGCCGTTAAGCATCACTCGGCTGATGAGCAGGTCTCAAGCAACAAGGACGTAACGGACACGGCAGAGTGGTTTTATCGCTGGATCACAAGCGAAAATGAGCCGTCAACAATATGGTCACACCCGGAAGACTGGCCAGACTGATGAAGAATGACAGAACCCGTTAAAAAAAGAGGCGGCAAGCGGTCTAATGCTGGAAGGCCAAAGGGCGCTAAGACCCGCCATTTATCGCAGACAGAAGTCGTCGTAAAGCAAAAGCGAGCTTACGCTATTAAGAAGGCGGATAAAACTTTACGAGAGCACGGAATTGACACGGACAAGATCTTGCCTCTGCAAGTCCTGCTCCACGCGATGCGGGTAGAGTATGAGACGCAGATGGGCGTGGAGCCAGGAGAGCAGGACTGGAGAGACGCAGCGGCTCTGGCTGCGATGGCTGCGCCTTATGTCCATCCAAAACTCACTGCAGTGGCAGTAAGTAACGACGAAATTAAACCGGCTGATCAGATATTGCAGGAGCTAGATGGGCGCACACGGGGGCTGCCAGGCAACACAGCAGATAATCGGACGATTAACTGACTGGCGCTGGCGCATAAACAACCTCTACACGATCACGAATAAGAACGGACAGGTTGTCCCGTTCCAGATGAATGACGCCCAAGCCGATCTTTTCGACAACATGCATTTTTTGAACGTGATCCTCAAAGCCCGCCAGCTTGGTTTCTCGACTTTCATAGCGATTTTCATGCTGGATGTCAGCATATTCAATCGAGGTGTCGCATGTGGCCTGGTTGACGCTACGATGGACGACGCTAAGGCCAAGCTAACCAAGATCAAGCTGGCCTACGATCAGATGCCTGCATGGATCAAAGATGCTGTGCCGATGGTCACAAGCAACACCCGTGAAGTGACCTTCTCCAATGGCTCAAGCATCACTGCTGGCACATCGCATCGAGGCGGCACACTGCAATACCTACACATCTCCGAGTTCGGCAAAATATGTGCGCATTTCCCAGAGAGAGCGCGTGAGATCGTAACCGGCGCTCTGAACACTGTTGCTGCCGGTCAGATCGTGTTCATAGAGAGCACGGCCGAAGGCGAGATGGGCGCGTTTTATGACATCGTGCAGGAGGCCCGCAGGCTGCAGCGCATGGGTGTCACGCTTTCGGATCTGGATTTCAAGTTTTTCTTTTATCCGTGGTTCCGTGATCCGTCATATGCGATTGATCCGACCGGCATCGACATATCTCCACGGCATCAGAAGTATTTCGACGAACTGAACAATGAGCACAGCATCGACCTGACGCCACAGCAATGCGCCTGGTACGTCAAGAAGTCCGCCACGCAAATGGGCGACATGAAACGTGAATACCCATCGACGCCAGATGAGGCATTCGAGACCAGCGTCGAGGGATCAATATTAGGAGAATGGCTGAATGCATCTGAAGCTCGCGGCGATATTGGCAATTATCCAGCTGCCCCTGGTGTATCTGTCCATACAGCATGGGATATTGGCCGCCACGATGCGACTGCTGTCTGGTTTTATCAGATAATGGTCGGCAAGGTTCGCGTCGTTGGCTATTACGAGGCGGCAGGCACAGAGCTACCGACGCACGCCAAGGCGGTTCAGGAGATGTATCAGCGCAACGGCTGGACACGTGATGAGCATTCCGAGGATGTATGGCCACATGACGGTCGCGTCACTGAGTGGGGAACAGGACGTAGCCGGGTAGAGAGCGGCATTGAGAATGGACTTAAAGTCCGCATCTCCCCCAACTTGTCACTACAGGACGGAATTCAGGCGACACGGGCGACACTGGCATTGTGCCAGTTTGACCAGGCCGCCTGCGCCGATGGTCTCCGGTCATTGCGTAACTATCGGTGGTCCTGGGTCGAAAGCCGTGGCTCATTTGATTTGTCGACGCCAGCCAAGAACGGAGCGCAGCACTGTGCTGATGCTCTGCGATACATGGCAATCACATGGCGCGAGATCATCCCGTCGCTCGAAGAGCAGCCCGATCCGCTCAAGGAGCTTCTGAGAGAGAAGACCTTTGATGAGGCGATCAATAGTCAGCTTGGAGATTTAGACGATGACACAGTTTAAGACCCAGCAAGATCGCGATGCAGCCGCCCAGGCTCTTGGTTATCAGCAGCGCAAGCCCACGCAATGGACCAATATTCCTCCTGCTATAACAGGTCGTCAGGTTGAAGGCGCATCTATACTGCCGATCGGTCGTTATGAGATGCCTGATGGCTCAAGTCAGGTGTCTTTTGGCCTGCCACAAGGCCCTTTAGATGCTTACCGCTCTATGCGCTATGGGCTTGGCTTTGAACAAGATCCAGATGCGCCGCCGGGATATATGTCTGAAGGTGCAATGACAAGAGGCGCATTTGGTGCAGCCGGTGCGGCAGCAACTGGAGGCATAGCAGCTACAGCTGCGGCGCGTGCGGCAGGCAGGCCGATGGTGCCACGTGGTGCCCTAGGCTCCAACGCAGACAGCAGTGCGAGATATGCAGCAAACCAGCAGCGTATGGCTAATGCTGATACAGATAGTTTGTATCAAACAGTTTATAGGCAAGGCGACGCGGTTGGAACTATTAGCGGCCGTAGGGTTGGTCAGGATGAAGCTAAGATAGATAGCTCTCTGTTGGATGGTCGGCTTAGGGGGCAGGGGATAGGCATAGATCTATATCGACATCTTATTGATAGATTACACAAGGATGGAAGGCACGTTAAGAGCGACAGTCTTGTGTCCGATGACGCTTCGAAGGTTTATGAAGCGCTGAAAAGATTGGGATATGACGTAAGGAAGAACCCTAATATTAAGAGGGTAGACGATAATAGATCGTACTCTGACACTCATGTCTACAGAGTAGCCAAACCTGGCACACCTAGCGACGAGTTCTTTTCTTCTGGCATACCTGGCCTTCACGCTACGGAGGATGAATATTAATGCCAGAGCCTACGCATTACGATGACGGCCTCAATCAGCATATTTCCAGGCCCGGCGGCGATGATCAGCCCAAAAATATGTCTGCGCAGCAGTCAGCTGCGTATTGGACAGAGCAGCTGTCGATATCGGAACGTGAGCATAAGGATTGGATCAAAGAAGCCGATGAAGTCATGCATGTCTATCGCACGGCTGAGAAAAGAAAGCGCAAAGGATCGAATAAGCGGCGTAATAACATCCTTTACGCCAACACAGAGACAATGCGCTCGTCCATATTTGGTAAGCCAGGCAAACCGCATGTCGCCACGATGTGGCAGACACAGGATGCAGAAGTTGCCAAAGGCGCTGAGATGCTGCAAAGGGCGCTGACGTGCTCTGTCAATGATGTGGACTATTTTGACATCATGGAAGCTGCTGTTTTGGACAGCGTATTGACCAATCGTGCTGTTCTTTGGCTTGAGTACGAGCCAGAGATTGAACCGGTGCAGATGCAAGATCCATTTACCGGGGAGACGGTCGTTGAAGAGCAGATCACTAACCAAAAGGTTCGCAAGGTTCTGCTGGACCGTCATGAATTTCGTCATTCGCCTGCAAAGCGGTGGGAAGACAACTGGTGGGTTGCGCGACGTCACTTAATGACGCGTGATGATCTGAAAGACAATGAATTCAATAACGCCACTGAGGTCCCTCTGCAGTGGAACCCGAATGATGATACAGATCATACCAAAAAAGAAGACGACAATGTCCGGCGTGCTGAGGTCTGGGAGATCTGGAGTAAGCCGCACAAGAAGCGGTTTTTTGTCGTTCCTGGCTATACTGAGATACTCAGGGAGGATGATGATCCATACGAGCTAGATAAATTCTGGCCTATGTCGCGCCCTCTTAATTTGACGCCGCTCGTCGATACGATGATCCCAAGCATCGAGTGGAACCAGTATTCCAGGCTTGCGGACGATCTAGAGGATATCACAGAGCGCATTGCTAATCTAACCAACGCCATGCGCCGCCGCGGTATTTACGACAGCTCAATTAAAGAGCTTAAGCGCTTGGCGAAGGCGCAGGACAATGAATTCATTCCTGTCGAACGTTATGAGCAGCTGGCGCAAAAGGGCGGCTTACAGCAAGCGTTCCAGGTCGAAGATCTTCAAACTTACGTCGCTGCTCTTTCAGAGCTTTACAGATCGCAGGCTGAAACAGAGGCCCGGATTGATAAGTTATCTGGCATTGCGGACGTCATGCGCGGCAATGTCGATGCTGACGAAAAGCTTGGCCAGACGCAGCTAAAGGCACAGTTTGGCGGCCTGCGCATCAAAACGCGGCAGCGCCGGGTACAACGGTTTATTGTCGAGACACAGCGTGTTGAGGCGGAGCTTATACTGACATTCTTTGAGCCGGAGGTTCTGGCTCAGATGACGCAAATTGATGTATCGCCAGAGCTTCTCGAAATGCTGCGTGATGACCGCATGCGTAGTTATCTCGTTGACATTGAGACAGACAGCACTGTGTTTGAGGACGCTGAGAGCGAGAAAGCGGCGGTGTCTGAGGCGGTCCAGGCAACTACAAGCTTGATGCAGACTGCTATTCCACTTCTCCAGACAGAGCCGGAGATGGCCAATCTTACGTTTGAACTGATTGGCGCGATTGTAAGAACAATCAAAGGCGGCCGCACTATCGAAGAGGCTGTCGACAAAGCCCGGGAAGAGCGGATGCAACGCATGCAGCAGATGCAGCAACAGCAAGAGGAAAATCCTGAGCCTGATCCAATGCAGCAGCAGATGGAAATGCAAATGCAGATGGAGCAGGTAAAAGCTCAGCAAGCACAAGAGCAGGCACAAGCAAAGATGCAGCTTGAGCAGCTTAAATTGCAGGCCGCTCAGAGCCAGGCCGACATCCAGACGCGCATGGATGAGATAAAAATGCAGGACGCTATGCAGCAAAGCGAGATGAAGCAAATACTCGCTGAGATGCAGATGGAGCATGAGAAGGCTAAGCACGCTATGGAGATGGAGCGTGATGTGTCCAAATATGAGATCGATTTAGAAAAGATGGCTTTCCAAGCCGAAATGGCGAAGAAACAGAATGAATATAAGCAAAAGTCAAACGGTAAGGGGAATGATTAATACATGATTGAATATTTAATTGGTGTTTTGCTAATACTTGGTGTATTTTATTGCTTGATACGTCAAATAAGAAAGATCTGGTGAAATGTATGCATTGTTGCTTATTTTGGGTCTTCTTTTATTTATTGGCGTAGCAAGCGTTATTATAAATCAGCAAAATGAACGTAACAAAGAGAGCGGGAGCTAATCATGGAATATCTTACAGTAGCTGGCATACTTCTTATTGTTGTTATCGCGACAGTTTTCTATCTTGATCGCGCGAAATAATTTATGACGGGGGCATATAATGATCACTAAGCTTAATGGAATTCTAGAAGATACGCGGCCGTTTATTTTATTGGTTGCTTTAATATTTGGCTTAATGGGCGCTTTGTTTGCTGCGGCTGACATTGTGAATATGTTTGGCACGAGACTGCCTTGGTTTTCAGAGGGTACGGCACAATCACATGCGATTGTTGGGGCCTGTTTAGCTATTGTGGCAGGACGAGCATGACACGCGAAGAACGCATCGACCGCATGATATCAGCCCGCCGCACATTCGTCGGCTGGACACCGCCTGCAAAGCAGAAAGACCGGCACGGCATCGGCGGCAACAATCCGCCTAAGTACGATCCAAAAGCTGAGGTCACGGGCTTCCCGACGGTCATGCGTCCTGTTGAGCCAGTTTCGTTAGATGGACAGACAGAGCTTACGTGTCGCTCACAGATCAGAGATTTTGAACGCAATAACAATGTCGAGCGCATTGGATTAGACTACACCGCGTCTAGTGATCACGACGACAAGCCCTGGTGGTGGGACGAGTACAAGGAAAACCGGCGCGAGCGTGAGAAGTCAAAGAGGGCTGACAAACAAGGGCCTGAACTTTTTCTGCCGTCGAAAGCGCCGCATAAGCCTAAAAGGGTGAGAAATGCAGATCTCTGACGATGACATTGACGATATCGACTTTGGTTCCGAAACAGGCGAAGCTGAAGATGCGACGCCATCCCAACCGCCGTCAGACGATGATGATGGTGACGAATTGCACGACATTGTCGCGGAGGCTGCTCAAGAGGCGGCCGGCGATGATGACGGATACAGCCGTGATGAACTTGGAAGATTTGCCAAGAAAGAAGGCGAAGCTGGCGAAACAGACGGTAGCCAGACAGATGATGCGGAAAATGCTGTAGACGCCGATAGTGCAGACGATGTCCAGTCAGAATTGCCCGAGCACATGGCTGAGTGGAGCGAGGATCAGCTCGCTGCTTATGAAGCTTTGCCGGATGAAGCCAAAGCCTATTTAAGTGACCCGCAGGGCGTTGTGAAGTACGTTGAAGAGAACGTGCGCTCTCAAATGCAGCAGCAGTATGAACCGATGTTGCAGCAGCTTGAGCCAATTATGCAGGTCCTCCAAGACACGCAGACATCGGATTATCTTGCGCGTCGCCAGCACGAGCTTGGCATGAGCCAAGAAGATATTATATCGCGCGTTTTGCAGACAGACGCTTTCTTGACATACGCGCCGAACACTCAGGCCCGCCATCAAGCTGCGATGCAGCTACTACAGTCATACGGGATTGATCCCGTTGAGATGGTGCTGGGAGCCGAAGGCGGCGGCCAAAATTATCAGCAAAATGATCTACAACAGCAGCTTGCAGCAGAGCGCTGGCAACGCGAGCGCATGCAAATGCAGATGCAGCAGCAAGTAGGTCAACAAACACAACAAAACGTCGAGGCGTTTGCATCCCAGGTGGGATCCGATGGACAGCCACTGAGACCGATGATGGGCAACCCATCGGTTCGCGCATCCATGGGGCATCTCATTGCATCAGGGCAAGCGCACTCACTGGATCATGCCTATCAAATGGCTGTTGCTCCGTTAGAGGCTGAGATATCCCAAAGGGCTCAGTATCTGGCGCAGCAGCAGGCAGCGCAAGCAGCGCAGAGCAGGCAGAAGGCAGTGAGACGGTCGGCGCGTGCTCGCCCTGTTAGAGTTAATACAGCTCAGCATGGCGGCACAAAGGACGGGCAAACAATCGAGGACATCGTCGGCGGCGTTGTCTCAGAAATGATGTGAGGATAAAAAAATATGGCAGACGGCGTCGTCAGTCAGGACATTCTATCGACGACTATGGAGCGCTATGCCTCCAAGTTGATCGCGAACTTGCCGAAACGATCACCAGCTTTGAATTACATTGCCAAGAATGGCCGTAGCACAGACGGCGGATTTTCTGGTCGTGTGTTTCGGCAGCCTTTGGAATACGGCTTCAACACAAACGTGCAGTTTTACGCAGGCTCTGAGCAGTTCCGTGTTGACCGCACAGAAGCTTTCTCTCATGCTGACTTTTACATGCGCCAGCTCGTTGGCACTGTGATCATCGAGGGCATTGAAGAGGCTATG
This sequence comes from uncultured Hyphomicrobiaceae bacterium, assembly GCA_963922535.1. Taxonomy (GTDB): domain Bacteria; phylum Pseudomonadota; class Alphaproteobacteria; order Rhizobiales; family Hyphomicrobiaceae; genus Tectiglobus. The sequence continues at coordinate 18,623 of CAWUIN010000011.1, forward strand.
AATGACGGCAAAGAAGCCGTCATAAATTTCACAGCCGCCAAGATCAAGAACTTGGAACGCTCGCTGCAGATGATCGTCGCTGAAAGTTTCCATTTCGATGGTACAGAGCACGATGGCAAGGGTTTTTCTGGCATTAAGCAGTTTGTGCCGGATGATCCAACAACAGGCTCTGTCGGCGGTCTCTCAGCTGCAGAGGTTGATCAGCGAGGCCGCTTCTGGTGGCGTTCTCAGATTACTAAGGTAGATGAGATCGGCGCTGTGCATGAAGCTGGCATGACTGTACGTCCGTACACAAGATCACTCAATCGCCTCAAAATCAATTGCACGGATGGTCCTGACATGCCTGACATGATCCTGTCTGGCTCTGATCATTACGTTAAGATCTTGGAAGAAATCCAAGAAAAGACCATGCTCACGCAGCGTGATAAAGCTGGTTTCGGGTTTAATTCAATCTGCCATGGTCCAATGGGTGACGCTGCAATCATCCTGGACCAGCTGCAAGATGCTGATCGCACTCATATGCTCAACAGTGAGTACATCTATCAGCGCAAAGCCAAGGGCCGTTGGATGCGTAATCTTGATCCGACACGTCCGGTCAACCAGGACGTCAGCGCCAAGTCAATCATTGGTTATGGCAACCTGACGATTGCTAACCGCGAACGCCAGGGCGTGCTTCTTGATACATAAGGAACGATAATATGTCTTTGTATTCTCAGGACTGGATAACAAAGCCTATACCTGTAGGTGGCGTCGTCAATGCGAATTTCGATGATCCATCATCAGAGCAGCATCATGCTCTAAATGATGTCATCCACGGCAGTGACGGCACACAATGGCGATATGTCAAAGCTCATGCTGCTATCGCTGCAGCAGGCACGGTTGCCATCGCGGCATCAGGCGTCACTCAATCTGGATCAACACATTCAGCCCGGGTGGCGTTTGCCAAGGATGAATACGGCTGGGTTAAGAAGGTGTAACGCATGTTTCACGAAAATAAACAGCCTCAAGGCCGAAGTAATCTGAAAGTCTCGTTCGAGGCGGATATCGAAACTGGTCGCGACATGCTGCGCGTCTTCTGGATCGACAGCAAAGATGAGCAGGTTCGACCCGTTAAGCCAGACGATATCGAAAGGTGGCCCCAGCAGTGGGCCATCTATGACCAAGCCAAAGCAAGCATGGTCAAAGTCGATGGTCCTTTCGTCAGCGAGATCCCCATGATGGATCGTGGTGTTGCAATGTCGCTTAGGCTTAAGGGTATCATGACTGTTGCACAGCTGGCTAGGCTCGATGATTTTGCGGCTACAAATCTCGACATGGAGCGTGGCAAGCAATGGCGTGATGCTGCTGTGATGTTCCAGGCTGCGCAGGCTGCAAATAAGGCCATTGAGAAGCCGAAGCAGCCACAGAAGGCAGCATAATATGACACTCAGCTCATCCATATACGAGATCGCACGTGATGTTTCTGACGACCTGAATTATCAGCTAATATCGTCAATATTCACGGGCGTCCAGGGTACGGATGACGAGCGCAAAATGAGGCGCGCGGTTAAGAAAACTGCGCGTTTCTTATACCGATATTGGGACTGGCCTGCCCTGGAACGCGCGCTTACATTCACGTCGACTGCCAATGGCGTGCAGACAGGTGCAGTTCCTGCCGATTTCGGTCGCCTTCGGAAGCTGCCGTTTCATAATGCCACGAAAGATGAATTTTTTCATCCGCAATCAGAGTTGTCAGAATATGACAATCACGAGCGTAATAACTGCTACGGATTATTTATATCCGGCAGCACTCTCAGATACTCATCTCATCACGCTCCAGGCGATACGATTACCGGCTACTACATAACAAGCCATTACGTGACTGCGCAGGACGGCACGACGAAGACCGAAGTTAGCAAAGACACTGACCGCCTGCCGTGGCCGGATGAGGTGTTACATTTAGGGCTGGTATGGGCGCTATTGCAGCGCGATGGAGATCAAACGAGCGATGATTACTCGGCATTAGTGGCGGCGCTCAATGAGCACATTACGGAATTATCACCGAGCGCAACGCTCGACATGGAAAGCGTTTCAGACAGCATTGATCATTATGGCTGGCCGCGTGAGGGATGGGGGCAAAATTGACAGATAAAAACACAGCAATCAGGGAACTGTTTGAAAATCAGATCATCCAAAACCACCAGCAGGCAAATGACATAACACGTCTGCTCTTGGCTGCTCTGATAGCCCTTAACGTTGGCGGCGTGGTTCTCACGTCATTGCCAACATTTTTATGGGGTTTGTCGTTTGCAATGGTCAGCGCTTTGTTTGCGATGATCAATCACCGCGCAACGGCTTATGAGCTGCAAAGTCAGCGAAACCAGATGCTTTCAGGTGTGGAAGGATCTGACATTAAAGTGCACAAAAGCACGATTTTTATTACGTACAGTGTTGCATGGATCACCGGCCTTGCATCAGGACTGTTGTTCTTTATAGGGGCTTTAAGGGTTTTGCAATGAGCTATTTTTCTGGGTTTCTTGCTGGCATTCTCACGTTATCAACCCTAATCGGAATAATCGGTTTTGTTGCTCTTTTGCTGCAGCGCGGGAAATTCGTGAGTAAAAATAGATTAGTGCCTCCTCCAGATCCACTTAAAAAATACGGCAATGAGGATGAAGACTAATGCTCATTGCAATTTTGTTTTATTCCTTGCTTTCTGCAGCAATTTTGCTTGTTTTAATAATTAATTCGAAATTGGAAAAGAAAGGAGGAACAGGAATAAAGCCTCCTCATCCACCTCCTAGGCCGGATTTAAGGAATACCAAGAATGGGTGCAAGGGCATCCACGCCACGGAGGATGAATATTAATGCTCATCGCGCCCAGGACAAGACCAGCACAACAGCGATTGCAACAGCGCACAATGCCCGCGCCGCTGAACGGTCTTGACTTGGCATCACCGATCAGCGCGCCACGCCCTGGAACAGCAATTAAACTCGACAATATGATCTGCCGTACAGACGGCATCCACACTCGTAACGGCTACACCGTGGCACACACGTTAGGTAGCGCAGTGCGTTCGTTCATTCCATTCCAGAGAGAACTGTTCGTTGCCACAGATGACGCTATAAATTGGGAAGGAAGTCCAGCCGTAACGGGTTTATTTGGTGGTGATTGGTCAAGCGCAATCATTGCTAACCCCGGCGGCCAGCATCTCGTTGCTGTCAACGGCGCAGATGATATGCGCCATTACGATGGTGTTGATTGGGATGTTCCTACGGTAGAGGGGATTAACACACAGACCTTGTTTAGTGTTGTGAGCCATCAACGACGTCTGTTCTTCGCCGAGAGCAACCGTTTGCGTTTGTGGTATCTCAACCTCAATGCATTCGCGGGTCCCGCGTATCCTATCATGATGGATGCCCAGTTTAGGAGAGGCGGTGCCATCGCTGCCATTTCCTCGATGCTGAGCGACGGCGGCAAATCACGTGACGATATGCTTGCGGTTGTGACGACTGAAGGGGAGCTGGCGCTGTGGTCTGGTATTGATCCGTCACGGGCCAGCACATGGAGCCTGGTCGGAGTTTTCCAAGTTGGCAAACCCGTAGGCAAGCATGCGTTTTGCCAGATTGGCGGAGCACTCGCTCTGATCACGGATGAGGGCGTTGTGTCTGTGCCTGCTATCCTGTCATCAAAGAGCAGCGAGCGTGCCATCAAGTCAATGAGCCTGCCTGTCGATAGCGCTGTTACATCGCCAACGCAGATGATCGACAGCCCAAGCGCACGTCTGTCGTTGCTGCAGGACGGCGCGCAGCAGTGGATCATGTCAGACACCGGAGGATGGTCGAGGTGGGATTTGCCCGCAACGACATGGTGTGAACATGACGGAAATCTGTATTTTGGCCAGTCTGACGGTCGGGTATGCCGGTATGAAGGCGCGATTGATCACACCACGCCAATAACAAGCTGGGGAATAGACACATTTAAGCGATTTGGAACGCCGGGCCGCAAGACGTGGAAGCGCGTGCGGCTGATGATGTCAAAGCCGCTGCGCTATCAGCCCGCTGTCAAAATGTACTGTGACGATCAATTGGAAGATAGAAAATACGACAGCGAGCAATGGGCCTGGCATGAGATCCACTATTCGTCAATGCCCATGCCGTGGAAGCGCACAACCAGTCGTTTAACTCCGCTTGCCAGCACAAGCTGGTCATGGAGCGATGTGTCGTGGGCTATACCTGCATCGTGGGAGCGTGACAAAACGAAAATGCTTGAGCCGTGGCAATCGCTCGGACGCAATGGCGTCACAGGGGCGTTGTCTGTGGCTATGCGTTCCGAAACTCCGCTCATCTGGACCGGCTACGACATTGCATTTAATGTGGGGGGCGCGCGTGGACGATAACGCACATATTTATAAGACTAAAGACGGCCGAAAGTGGGTGATCCAGAACGGGTTAGTGTATGGTGCAGATCCTGAGGTTGCGCTATGGACAAACGACAGGTTGGGCGGCGGCATTGTGCAACAGGTTTACATCGCGATTGGTGTACTGGAAGAGGGCTGGACACCAGATGCAGTGACAGAAGAAACGCTGCCACAAATGCTCAAAGCTGGAGCTTTTTTCTGGGGGCATCAAGACGATGACGGTGTGTCAGATATCTACGTTACTGTGTGTGCTGATGATATCTCGACTGCAAAGCCGCACAATTTTCGAGCTATATTAGATTACCCATTTGGCCAGCTTAAATGCCGTCGTCTCTCAGCAGAAATTGATTTAGCAAACGAGCGCGCCGTGCGTCAAGCTCAAAAGCTTGGTTTCAAGCTTGAGGGTCGCAAACGTCGCATGTCTGCTGATGGCGGCGATGTTGGTGTGTTCGGTCTGTTGCCCGAGGAATGCCCATTCTGGGAGGGTGCACATGAAGCCGCCTAAGCCGCCCCCCACGCCAGATCCTTATGAAACTGCCAACGCGCAGCAGCTAGCGAACGTCGAAGTCGCGGTAGCCAACACGGCGCTGATGAATGCGGATGAAGATACACCAGACGGTTTTGTGCGTTTCGCGCAAACCAACGATTTTGTCACAACCTCTACGTATGACAATAATGGCAACGTAACTGGAACCCGCGACGTTTATCGGTGGAAAAAGACAACGTCACTGACGCCAACGTCTGAATTGTTGTTTGATCAGCAGCAGACGATCTCCGTTGCTATGAACGAATGGGCGTTGGGTCAGGTTGGCGTTTTGAGAGATCAGCAGGCAACGCCGTTGTCAGTTGGAAACTTGACGCCACGCAACTCTATCCCGGCGGCAGCAAGTATCACAGCAGACCAAGTACTGGCTGACGATCTCATTGAGGCAATTGGTCAAGGCGATATCATCACTCACCATGCAACTGTGCGCGATGCGATAGAGGCGCGTGTCGAGTACAACATTGCTATAGCCCGTGAGGCTAGGATTGTTGAGCTTGCCAACCAAGGTCTTCAGCCGGGCATGCAGGCGTATGACGACGATCTGTACGCATTCTCACGAGAGAGCACGGATAACCGGCAGCAGGCATACTTAGCCGCCGGGGTAGAGCTGACACGGATCATCCAAACCGAGGCGTTGGTTTCAGGCTTCCACAACGATGTAGTTGAGCAGAAATTTAGGCTGGAGAACGCTGAAATTGATCAGCACAACAATCGCAAGCTTTTAGTTTACCGTGCCCTTGCTGATGCTGCCGTGTTTGTCAATGAGCAGCGTGTCCAGGAGCTGCAAGAGGAAACCAGCGTCAGAGGCCAGAACCTGAACGAGATATCTGCTTTGATGCACGGTGGCCAAGTGCAGGTCCCACGTTTTGCGCAGTTCAGGGCTGGGAATATTGATCGTACTCCAGTCGCTGAGAGTGTGTATCAGTCTGCAGCTATGGATATGCAAAAATATCAAAGTAAAGTCAGTCAGCAGCAACAAATGCTTGGTGGGTTGCTTGGCTTTGGTGGCAACCTTGTTGGTGGCGCTCTGGCGATTTCGGACGCTCGCGTCAAGACAGATATTATTACGATAGGCAACTGGCGCGATCTTTCGATCTACGCTTGGAATTATATTAACGGTGTGCCGGGCGTTGGGTTTATGGCTCAGGATGTGCGAAGGCGGTATCCGCAGGCTGTGCGCAGGCTAACAAGTGGTTTGCTTGTCATCGATTACAGAAGGCTGGTATACGCATGACACCATACCAGAGAGCTGCTTATGCCAGAGGCCTCGGTTATGAGCCTGAAAAAGAAGAATTTGGCCAAGGATTTCAGATATTCGGCGACGGTAAACGCGTTCCTACACTAAAGGAAAGGCAGGATATCTTTAGTAAGGGTGGTGTAACTATCAATCTTGATAGCAACTGGGGGCCATCATCGTCGAACGGCGTTACATCTCCGATGGTTGTTATCCCGAACAGAGCAACACCGGAACAACGGACGGCATCAGAGAATTACGCCCGTCGTGTTGCAGAATTGTATAACAATAAGTTTGGTACTAATCTTAAGCATCGTGTTGTGACGCGTGCAGAGAATGGTCGCGGCAGGCCCGCCACAATACACACAGAACCATATGCGCTGACAGACAAGAGAGCTGTCGAATACTTTAATTCTGACGAAGGCCGCCGTGAATACGATAAGATCTTAACGTCAACGCTAGGAACAATTCCGGGCGCTCAATTCTCTCTGCCACACAATCCTGCAAAAGGTGACAACGGTGCATATGGATCTGGAACAAACGAAGTTGATCGGGCGAGAGGAATAATAGGTCGCCTAGGTGTTAAACCGCCAACTACTCAGCCGCCACAGCAGATCGTATACGGACAAGAAGGGCTGTATCAATCTCAGCCACAACAATCACAAATGCCATCGCCTGATATTGCTTATAAGGCACCATCATCTGGTGTTTATCCATACAGCAATCAAACTGAGACATATACAGGCCAGCCGACATCATCGCCACCAGCACCAACACAGGTTGCATCATACCAGCAGCAAGCGCAGAAACAGTATAATATGCCGCCATTGCCCGGCCGCAACCCCAACAGGCCAACAGGCGCAACGTGGGTTACAGGTTCGGACGGCATGAACCCGTTATTTGCCTCGGACGCCACGCCTCAGCAGCTTAAAGAGCATTTCCCACAGGGCGGCAGCGCTCCCAAGTTTGGCAGCATGTTTAAAGGATTATTCAAATGAGCATGGTCAATATACCGCTGCCGACGAGGAATAGCTACAGAAAGACATACGAAGAGCGCGAAGAGCAGCCCAAAGAGGCTCCTACTCCTTATAACCTTCCTGGATCTCAGGAGCGTCCGGCCGCTCAGGGCGGCATGGCCGGGTTACAGCTGCCCACGCAGGGAGAAGAGGACTACAATTCTGTTTTGCGCGGCATGGCCGGTCAGATAAATCAGCCATACAGGCCAGGCTGGGCGGCTTTACCAGGGGTTGCAAGCTCGATTATGGGCGGTATGGCGGCTCAAAAGCTCAAAGAAAATGAGAGGGTTAATCCTGAGCGGCAATTGCAGTTCGAGCTAAATAAAGCCCGTCTTGCTAAAATGCAGCAAGATGCGCAAGGCTATGGCGTTGCCGCCGCTACATACGGCAAAAGCGGGGCCGTTTTCAGCGACAGGAACGGCAATCAATACACCATACAATTTGCTGATGACGGAACTCGTAAGATATTGCCACTTGACGGGCTTACGCAGGCACGCGGCGTAAAAACGATTGATACTGGAACCGGTACTCAGATTATTGACGGGTCAACTGGCCAGGCCGTGCGAGAAGTTGATAAAAATACTGCTGAGGCTGAGCGTCAAAAAGTTCTTGGCCGTGAAAGAGGTCAAACTCAATCTGGCTTACCAAAGCGACTGGCAGGACTTGATACACTAAAAACTCAAACCGATGTCGTGACGCAGGAGGTTGATAGAGCGCTTTCTCTCATTAATAATTTTACGGCAGGCGCGGCTGGTCGTGTTGGTCAGTATGTCCCAGGCACTGACGCATACAGCCTCGGGCAAATGCTCGTTACTATCAAAGGCAATATTGGCTTCGATAAACTACAAGAGATGCGCGAGAATTCGCCTACAGGTGGCGCTCTTGGACAAGTTTCCAACTTCGAACTTGACAATCTACAGGCCGTTATAGGATCTTTGGATCAATCACAGGACCCGAAAGTTCTTGCTGAAAATCTCAACAGAATAAAAACTGTTCTGGCAAGGCGTCTGGAGAGGTCTAAGCGTTTGATACTGTTCGAGCGTCAGCTTGTCGAAAAAGGATATGAGCCTGGAACGCCTCAATATGAGCAAGCATTTTCTGAGTTTTCTGAGGGCTTGGCTCAGCAATATATTAAGCAATACAATGTGCCGCCGCGCGCTCCAACAGGTGCAGGCGATGAAGGAACTGTCACTGAGCCTAGTACAATACCTCAAGGTGCTGCAAACCTTTTGCGCCAAGATCCTAGCTTAGCACAGCAGTTTGATGCTAAATACGGCCAAGGGGCAGCCGCAAGGATACTTGGACAATGAGCAATCCGTTTGACGTATTCGATACCGCATCTTTGCAACGTCAGCCGCAACAGCCTCAGCAGCAGGCCAATCCGTTTGATCAGTTCGATGAGGAACCGACAGGCAATTTATCTGCTCTTGCACAGGGCGCTGGGCAAGGCGTCACGTTTGGATTTTCAGACGAAATAGAGGGCGGCGCTCGGGCTGCGTACGATGCTGTAACTACTGGTCAGTCGTTTAACGACGCCTACGACGCACGATTGCAAGCGGCTAGGGACAGGTTGAGAAGAGCACGCGAGAGCAACCCTGTTGCATTTTATAGTGGCGAGATTGGCTCTGCTCTGCTTGTCCCTGGCGGGGCAGCCCGACTTGGTGTGACAACTGCGGCTCGAGCTGCTCGGGCTGGTCTAATGGCCCGAACTGCTGCTGGTGCTGCATCCGGTGCAGCATATGGTGGCATATATGGTTTTGGCACTGGTGAAGGTGAGAACAGGTTAAGTAATGCAGCAAACGGTGCGCAATACGGCGCTATGTTTGGCGCTGCATTGCCTGTTGCAGCAGATGTTGTTGGCGCATCAGTGCGCAGGGTAACTAATCCTGTACGGGGATACACCAATCCTAAAGCTGTCGCAGGCGAGAAAATGTCAGAAGCGCTTGCACGCGATCTTGGTGGGGCAGGTGAAGATCTCAACCGCACTGCCGCTAGACTGCAGTCTCGTTCGGCAGCTGCGGCTGGTAGCCCAACAATGACGCTGGCGGATCTTGGCGGAGAACAAACGCGCGGTCTCATGCGTCAGGCTGTTAACATGCCTAATGATCGCGCAGGAACATTCCTGCGCAATCTTGATGTTCGGGCAGGCAATCAATGGAAACGTGTCAAGGACAACATCGGGGTTGCTCTTAAAAATCCTGACGACTTTGCCTCTGCTCGTGATGTCATCATAAGTGATAGATCGCAGGCAGCAAAGGGCTTGTTTGATCGTGCATTTAGAAATGGCGCGGACGTTATGCCAGTGCTCAGCAAATACGCTGATCGTCCGACAATGCAGAAAGTAATGCAGCGTGTGCAGACAAACCTTGCAGATGACGGCAAGAGCTTGGCCAATATCAGCTCCACGGAATACCTGCACCGTATCAAAATGGAGCTTGATGACATAATAGGTGCCATGAAAAGTGCCCGTGATGGCGGCACTATGGCAGCAGCTGGGTGGAATTTGAGGACATTGACAGCGCTCAAATCGGATCTGATGAGCCAAGTCAGAAAGGTTAATCCAGCCTATGGGGAGGCGCTTGACAATTTTGCCGGACACAGCGCCGTTAAAAATGCTATCGATGAGGGCTTTGAGAAATTTTTTAAGATGCGGCCTGAAGATATCGGTAACGAGTTAAGCAAGCTAACAAAATCAGAGCGCAACGCTTGGGAGTTAGGAGCGACACGGGCGATTGCAGATAAGCTCATGCGTCAGCCTGCTATAAATGACAGGATTAAGGGCATTTTTACCACGCCTGATATGCAGGCGAGATTGCGCGCAATTATCCCTGATAACAATGCAAGGCGTCAATTTCAAAAGAGCTTAGCTCAAGAGGCACGTCAAACTGCACTACGTCAGAGAGTTCAGGGCGGATCAATGACAGATCGTAATCTTATCCAGGCTCAAGACACCGGCGTGCCTGTCAGAGGAATGAACGTTGCTGCTCAGGCTGCTATGGGCCGTTTGCAGCCAGCCATTGAACTTGCCGGGAACGCTTACAATCGAATGAGTGGACTAACGCCACAAGTCGCGAGTGAGATGCTGAGGCTTGGGTCAATTCCAGCTAGCAGGGCCGCAGAGGCTGGTTTACCACATTCTCTTAAGACGGCCATATCACGGGCATCAGAACAGCCTGTGAAACGAATGAAAAATGCAGACGCATTAATTGCTGCTCTGGCGGCATACAACACTGGGGAATGATATGACGCCTGAAGAGCAAAAAAGAGCACTTGTTGCATACCTGACCGGCGGTCAACAGCTTCCTCAGATCCCAACAACTGCGGGCGACGAAGGCACTCAATATGAGCCTATGCCGCAACAGCAAGATGCAACTGGATACGAAAACATACCGCCCTATCTAAGAAATCCTGCCATGCTGGCCGATGTACTTACGGCCGGTGGCGTATCCGCATATCAGCAGGGCGTATCACCAGTTGATCACGCAGGAAATACGATTGACCGCACGCTGAAGATGGGCGCGGACATTGGCGGTGAACTGAGCCTTGCCTATCCAACAGCACGGTCTGCGAGTGAGTTTGCCCAAGGCAACTACAGCCAGGGCGTCCGTGAGATGACGCCACACGCTCTCACTGCTGCAACGTTTGGCCTTGTACCGGCAGCCAATGCTATAGGTCAGGGCATCAAATCCGCAGCCCCTGCTGTTGGTCGCGCCATTGACAGTGGCGTTGATGCCATTGCTGCGATGCCAGGATGGCGAGGCGCAGCAGCACGTCAGCTGGCAGGCCGTGTACCCAATGCGGCCGCTGCTGTTGGCTCTGTGGAGGGCACAAAAGCCCTGGCCGGGGCTACTGCTGCAATGGCCGAAGGCGAGAGGTTGCCGCCGTTGCCGCAGTTTGATGAGAATGATCCTGCATCCGTTCAGGAATTGCAGCAATTTTTGCTTCAGCAAGGTGAAGACATAGGTGGCTCTCTTACTGATGGGCAGATTGGAGAAGCAACACGAGCTGCAATTCAAAACTATGTATTGCGTTTTCAGAGACAGCGCGAAATGGACGAGCAACGCGCAATTCTCGAAGCGGAAGAGCTTAAGCGCAAAAGTTCTCCAGAATATTTGGCGAGGCAGGCGGCAGAAGAAGAAACTGAACGCCTTGCCCGAGAGGCCGAAGCGCGCGAGCGTTTGGCGAATTCTCGCCGCGCATCAGTCGAGGCTGATGCGCAAGAAGCAGAAATAAGAAACGCAGAAAGCGGACGGCGTGCTCAGGTTCTGACAGACGCTGAGGACCGATATGCCAACCGGGCCACGACATTCAGCGAAAGCACATCGAACGCGATGCAGAATGCTATAGGACCCGTAATCATGGGCGCGTCAGCATTGATGGGCGGTAAAGGCATTGGAAAGATACCATTTAGCCGTCGATCATATAGGCAGATTGACGAAATTGCTGGAAAAATCAAACCCTCGAAATCAACAGATGCTCAGAAACGCGCATTTGTCCGCACGTATGACGATATAACAGACAAGAGCATAAAACCTCGTGATGTCGGCGAAGCCGCCGGTATATATGGTGCTCTTGGTGGCGAAATGTATCTGTCTGATTTGAAGCTTCAAAATGCACAGAAGGAATACGGTGAGGCTCTGGCGGCATATGAACAGTATGCATCATCAGGACAAGTTGACGGCGGTAAGGAAAAGGAACTTGCAGACGCTGTTGCCAAGTCTAAAGCCCTAGTGAAGAAATGGGAGGGATTGCAGGGTGCAGGCTTGCACGGCATGGGCTATTATACAGCCGCCAAGGGTATCTCTGCCGCAGCAAGCGCGGCATCTGGAAGGCCGAATGTAAATTCCCAGATGCTTCGCAATCAGTTCGCGGATGAGGTCAATTATGATGCTTTAGCGAAAAGCAATTCTTCAGCATCCCTTCCGCAAAGCGTCAGAAATCTGCTTGGTAAAAGCGCAGGCAAGAAGCCAAGCACATCTGTTGCGAAAAAGGCCGCTTCCGGAGAAGTGGTGAAACGCGGCAATCTGACGAAATCCAGGAAAGAGGCGATTGCGCAAGGCTTCGCAGACAAAGCTGAAGCCGGCAGAAATATGAACATAACGCAGGCGGAGAAACTTGCCCCAGGTGTTCCGAGGGAGCGAGTTAAGGCATTTCTTGATAAAGTGAAGCGTTTCAAGCACGACGGAATGGACCCAAAATCCATCGTAGGAAAGGTGAAAAGTGGAGATATAAAATCAATTACCCCATTGGGGCTTGGAGCAGGTGCTGCGGCAGGCACGATCACATCTGAAGAAGACCGTCAAGCACTTGTAGACTATCTGAGATCAGGATACTAATGAATTGTTGATTTTGCTTAATAATTTTTCAAAATCAACAACCTCATCTTTATCAATTCTTTTGACGAACTTCATAACCTCAGACAGGCTTGTCGTACCTTCGAAACCATTTTCATGAGTAGCAGACAAATCGTCGAGGCTGCCTATTATCCAATTAAATCTTTTCAGATCACGAGTTTTCAGCACGTCTTCTGCAGCACGCCTTAACTCATTGAGTGTCATGTCTGGCCTAAGGCCGATAAAATCTACTTGATCTTGATGTGTTTCGAGTTCTTTCGCCTGCATGAAAACCTCTATTGTAGATATGGTGCTATAGACTTGAGTGGGTCTTTTGAAAGCTCTGGACAACTAGTGCCGTACCTACTAATGGCCGATGAAATATTAATACATTGGCCCTTCATGAGATTGTACATGTGTTCAGAAGCTATCTTATTTCTCGAAATAACAGCATCTTGGCTCAAGCCGATTTCTATGGCGATTACGGCTGAATAAACAAGCAAATTTTCCGCCATCTTAGTGTATGTCTGAGAGGTCTTATGATCTCCTCTATTGGCTATGCATATAGATACAGTTTTATAGTAGGCCACGCAGATGACCATCTCTTGCTGGGCATTATTGAGCACCGATATAGCATGGTCATCAGATGATATTTGCCCGAAAGATTGGCTATTAATAGAGATCAGTGCGATTGCAGCCAAAAGCAATATATTCCTCACTCTGCCATTCTCCCTACTCTACCTTCTGCTTACCATGCGCAAGCTCATTTTCTGCGTATTGCTGTAACGCAATGCCGATATACGCATTTAGGCTGCGTTTGTCCTTTTTCGCCAATTTCCTAAGCAATTCTAAAAGCTCGTCAGGCAGGCGTATCGTCAACTGTGAGTTTTTCTTGTTCATGCGATCACTATGACTACAAATGAATTGACACGCAATCTTTTGCGTGTATTCATCCTGACATCATTTGTATTCATAGGATGTTGCAATGTTGAATTTCATCAAGTCAAGACGGCAATTGGCCATCGAGCCTGATTACCGCATCTATAAAGCCGAAGATCATATCTGCCGCATCGAAGGCATGTTGGGTGCAATGCGCTTAGCAGCCACAAGCGAGCTGATCGACGAGAGCGTCGGATATTCAATCTCATCAATGATCGAAGTTCTGGAAGACGACTGTGCGCGTCTTCGCATGACGTTGTACAACAAGGAGAGCGTATAATGGATATCGTAAAGTCAGAGCAGACAAAATTCATTGATTTTTCATTCGTTGATCAAACCGTGCGGGTGATCAGCCAGGATGGCAATCCATGGTTCGTGGGCGCGGATGTTTGCGCAGTGCTTGACATTGTCAAACCAAGTAATGCGATATCTCGTTTGGATGACGATGAAAAGGGTGCCCTTACTATGGGTACCCTTGGCGGACCGCAGGAAATGACCATCATCAACGAGAGCGGCCTTTACTCCATGGTGCTCACGAGCCGCAAGCCAGAAGCAAAATCGTTCAAGAAGTGGATCACGTCCGAGGTAATCCCGTCGATCCGTAAGACCGGCGGCTACAATTCTGGACCTGCGAGCATAGACGTCCGTGATCCGAGCAACCTTGCCGCCATCAGCGCCCAGCTGATTGAATACACGAAAGAGCTTGAGCAGGCCCGTGATAACCTTCAGCATCAGGTCGATGAGTTCAAGCCCAAGGTACAGGCCTTAGACCGTATCGCCACGTCAGACGGTTCGCTTTGCATCACGGACGCAGCTAAGGCGCTTCAAATGAGGCCTAAAGAATTATTCGACTACCTGTCTCAAAATGGTTGGATTTATCGCCGTATCGGCGGCACGTCATGGCTTGGGTACCAAGAGAAAGTTGCGACCGGATACCTCGAACACAAGGTAACAACGGTGCTTCGCCCTGATGGTTCTGAAAAAGTAACAGAGCAGGTACGTATAACACCCAAAGGTCTTGCTAAGTTATCAGAATTAATAGAGAATAAAGAAACCCATAAAATAGGTTACGTTAAATCATGACACAACTAATGCCGCCTATTCCACCTCGTGCTCCAGCTCCGATTAGCGAAAACGCTTCCAGTAGCGAGCGAGCCGACTATCAATCCCGTCGTACGCGGTATCACGCGAAACTACGTGTATACGAGAACGAAGTTGATAAATATCAGGCCGCTGTGCGTGCGTCAATGAATGCTTTTATCAGCGATCCAGATGCCAGCCAGCCTTTGCAACCAGAGAATGTGCCAGCTGTTATTCATGATCCTGATATAGCCTATGAAAGTACGCCATTAATTGAGCAACAGCAGACTGTTGTAGCTTCTCAAGAGCCTGCGCCTGCCATCTTGTTTGACTACGATGGATATACTTATGTCAAGCCGAATGACATGTCAGAGCTTAACCTCGCTCTAAACCTGGCCGCCGCTGCCGTTGCAATGCAAGTGGATGCAGGCGATCTGTTTTGGCACGGTGGTTTCGAGAAATTCACGTGGCCGGATGAGGAAGGCCATCCTGTTGAAATGGATGCCGAAACGTTGATTGATTTTGCGAAAGCGGCATACAACGCAAGTTGACAAATGGCCCCATTTCGCGCTAGTTTATGGTAAATTACATCATTACGTCAAAAAACGCCCTGGTCTCTGGCCGGGGTGTTTTTTGTTGTGGGGGCCATATGCTATATTTTATACTAGCTCTGGGCGTTGTTGTGCTTGTGTTGATCAGCCTAAAGGGCTGGCAATGGTTTAGCTCGCAGACGCAGCAGACCGCAAAACGAGTTGTAAACAATGACTACAAGTCGGATTTCCGGCAGGCATGGTCGGATGCCGATGATTTCGTGCAGGACGCGTACTCGTGGACGCCCTATCTAGTCGGCAGCGGAAAGCTCAAAACAAAACCCAACATCTACTTTTTCGGCGGCACTGTCACATCCACAATACTCTTGTTGTTCGCTGCGGCGGCCGGTTGGGCCATTGGCGGCGGAAACATCCTTTATGCGATTATCGCATTCTCAGTTATGGGCATCGTACAAATTATGCAGGCAGTTGTTTCGCTGTCTGGTGATAAAGGGACCGCCAATCTCTGGGAACTGAAGAAAAGTGATCGATCAATTGGATCATGGCTTTTCCTGCTGTTGCTCTTGACTGTAAATATCGTCATGTCGGTTATCGGCAGTGTCAATGTCGGCAGTCAAGCCCACCAGTCCGTCGAGATTAAGACCAGCACCTTACGCACGGATCTCCGCACAAAAGAGAGCATCAACCAGCAGATAGAAATGATTGATCAGCGCTTAATCTCGGATGGCCAGGGATTGAGTATTGAGGCTCTGCGAACAAAATACAAGGCTGCTCGCGATGAGGCAATCCGCGAGAGCTGGCGTCGCAGTCCCGGCCAGACTGTTGATGAGCGTCTTGTTCAGGAGGGCAAGCCAGGACCGAAGTGCGGGCGTAATTGCCAGTCTTACAAAGAAGAGGCAGCTAAATACAAGGCTCTGCTAGATGATGCAGAGCGCAAGCCTGAATTGCAAAAACAGCTGTCCAACCTGAACAGTCGTCTTAATCAGTCGAGCGGCGTGAGCGCTGAGGGCGTGGCCTGGGCAAACCGCCTAGAGAGCGTTACCGGCGGGGCTATCGACAAAGATACAGCGAGCAAAAGTGCATGGACTGTGTTCCAAATCATCATTGCTACGCTTGACTTTGCCCTGTGGCTGTTTGCTGGAGACACAGTTGCGGCTGCCCGCAGGAAGAAATACGACGAGAGGGCCGAGGCCGCGAATGCCTCTCTTGAGGCGGACGGCTACAAGCCTCGCTATCAGCGTGCTGCCAAAGATGTGGCTATTGAGGCAGAAGAGAGTGCAGTGACTGAGAAATCATCAAGCTCTCTTGAGATCACAGTAAGTCAGGACGCTGCAACGCAAATTGCAGCGTCTGAAGGTTTGCAGGCGATAGAGTACGTGTTTTCAAAGCTCCTGACCCAAGAGGCCGGGGCAAGGATTACGCGTGGCGAGATTTACCAGATCTTTAAGGCTGAGCGCCAGGCCCAAGGCGTTAAACAGCACATGGGTCAGGCCGAGTTTATTGGTTATCTGAAGCGTTACGTTGAGCTGCTCGAATACGATACGCAGGGCGGTCAAATTCAGGGCTGGAGAGTTGCTGGCCAGGCAAAAGTTAAGGAAAAAGAACATGCTGAGACTGCTTAGTCTTTCGCCAGGCGTATGGATTGGCGTTGCAGCCGCGGTTGCGGCTGTTATCGCCGCCATCGTCGGTTATGGAGCCTACAGGGAGCACAAAGGTAGTCTCAAAACGGCAATTGAAGTGCGAGAGCGGGATGCACGGCGTGTCCAAACGGTTCGGAACATAAATCATGGCATCAATCAGACGACGCTCCAACAAGACGCTGAACTCATTCGCAAATTAAGAGAGATTGACGAAAAATGGTTAACGCCCAAACCGCAAGATGCAGAGCCACCTGCGCAACAACCTTCACAGCAGTCTTCGGAGCAGTCCTCGGAGCAATAGCATTATCCGGCTGCTCAAAGTCTGATCTTGAGGCTGCCGCAGTTACGGAGCTTCCACAGCGTCCTCTTGCCTCTAAAATCGAGTGCGAGGAACTTAGTGAGGTCGAAACACAGGCTTGCCTGCAGGAAGGTCCGGATGCCCGGCGCGTGTGCTGGAAAGTGGCCAAGAACGACGCTATCTGCGACGGGAACCAGGAATTCATAGATCGGCTGTACGAAAAGCGCCAGGGAAAATAATTGAGCCTGATCAGTGATATAAAAAAAGATCCTGTAGGTGCGAGCCTGGCAGTATCCCTGCCGGTGCTCGTTATATTTTCTGTTTCATACTTCCTGAATAATCCCGCTATGTTAGTCGACCATGAGATCGTTAGGCCCACTTTAGAAGATGATGAAGTGCATCCTGAGGACCCGCCGCCGGAATGGCTAGCAAGCGCTAAAGATAAAGACGTCATGACCGTGCCAGGCCGGTCAATCGCTTATTGGGCAAGGGATGATGTGGACTACGGTCCTACGGAGAGCGGAGTGCCCTACAAAGGCATTGTCATGCATTACACGCTGCCTGCTCGAAGAGGAACCTCACATCAGCAGTGGGTAATCCGTCTGATCAGGTACCAACACAACGGCGATATGTCCCGCAAGGGATCGTTTGGCTACCATTTTTATATTTCCCGCGATGGCAGCATATACCAGGGCGCGCCACTAACTTTTCGCACGAACCACGTCAAGGGCAGCCGGAGCCGTCATCGCAGATCAGGGCCGAGCCGCGTACTGAATAACACAAATTCAATTGGAATATCAATGATTGGCGGATGCATGGCTGTTGGCGAGGGCATAGGCACAAGTTGTGTCGGAGAGAAGGTTACGACGGAACAGATGGAAGCCGGAAAAGACCTGATCGCTGCGTTAAAAAATCGTTACGGCCTGGGGTGCCTCATCTTCGGCCACGGCGAGATGCAGCATGATAGAGCAGAGTTTGAGGGTTCTACGATGGCGAAGCATATACGTAGTCGGTGCGAGGAAGAATAATGCCAAGAGATCCAAATACCTTGCTCTGGGAGCATGAATTCACGTTCGTCGCAGACGAGGCTGCAGGTATACCATACTCTGCCGCCCGTCATGACGCCCGGTTTGAAGATATGCGCACGGCTCTTAACGATACCGCATGGACGGCCACTCTGGTAGGTCCAACTGGTCCAGCTGGTCCGCAAGGTCTTCAGGGCCCAGCTGGCACCCTCGATAGCTATCAGGGCCTTTGGGCTCAGACTACCAATTATTCTCAATATGATATGGTCACTCATGACGGTGTGGCTTATATCTGTACCGCTAATCATTTATCTACGTCAGCAGACGAGCCAGGCGATGGCGCTAACTGGACCGATTATTGGGATTTATTCTCGGCTCAAGGATTGACGGGTGATACTGGCCCTGCAGGTCCAACAGGTCCAACAGGTCCGGCAGGGCCTACTGGTCCTGCAGGTCCACAGGGTGATCCAGGGCCGACCGGGGCAGCCGGGCCAACAGGTCCGGCAGGAGCAACTGGTGATACAGGACCAGCCGGGCCGCAGGGTGATCCAGGGCCGACCGGCGCAACAGGTGCCGTAGGGCCTCAAGGTCCAGTTGGACCAGCAGGCTCAGAAAACTGGCGCGTTATCACAGCAGATGCAACAGCTGATGCAGAAGATGCGTGCATCGTTGACACAACGTCAGGAGCAGTGCGCGTAACAATGCCCTTTACACCTGCCAGCGGCGATATGATCAGACTTGTTCCCGGCTCATCGTGGAGGACAAACAGGCTGACAATAGGGCGTAACGGAAAAACAATAATGGGTGCAACAGAGGATCTTGTATGTGAGGTTGACAGGTCGTTCGCGCTTGTTTGGAATGGCACAGACTGGAGAGTTATATAATGATGTTATCTGATTATATTCCATCCGCCGGGTTGCCAAAGCATATCGGATCTGTGACGGCGTCTAACACAGCAGCAGTTGCATTTACGGGATTGTCGGCAGATTATTATATGTACGAAATTGTTTGTAGAGGATTGCAGCCCGCTAGCGATAACGTGACATTCTGGCTACGCACCAGCTCTGATGGTGGCTCATCATACGACGCAACAGGCTATGGCCATGCGGGCGAGGTTTTCCAGCCTTCGAGTTTTTCCACGAACGGCTCTTTATCTGCTACTCGAGTAGACATTATAGAAAACGCTGGGACGGCATCAGATGAATTCTACAGTGGTCATATAAGGATAATGGATCACGATGCCCTAACTCCCACGCTTGTATTTTTCCATTTTAACGGGACCAACTCGTTCTCATCCCTGACGGGACAGCGAGGGTATGGCATCCGCGACAGCAACACCGTTGTCGATGCTGTCCAGATCCTCTGTTCATCAGGCAATATAGCCGTAGGTAAATTTGAATTGTTTGGGTGGAAAGCGCAATGAGAATATTAAACGCCGTAACCGGCGAGAATTCTGATGTTAATGCCACACCGGATCAAGTCGATCAGAACCCGCCTCCAGTTACTGTAAACGACGTGATGAGGGAGCGCAAGCGCCGCCTTGAGCTTGGATTTGATTATGACTTCGGAGATGCGCGCGGTATTCATCGGATTGGCACGACAGAAGCAGACTGGGCGGGCTGGAACGAGGTAATTAATCTTGCCAACGCTCTCATTGCATTGGGTGACACGACAACAACCATGAATGTTGTCACAGATACAGGCCCGACTGCCGTCACTGCCCTTGAGTGGCAGCAGATTATGGTTGCAGGGGCGGCTATAAGTCAGCAGATATGGGGCGCAAGCTTTGCCTTACAGGCCATGACGCCAATCCCATTGGATTACACTGCTGACGTATACTGGTCACCACAGCAATAATATAATACAACCTGCAAGTGTAAGTATAGGAATTGCAAAGATTATTAGCGCAGCCAATGGTGCGCCTTCAGATATTGTGTCTTTCTTCATGATATCCCCTTTCCGTGTGAAGCCTGCCGTAATGCCCTTCCATCATTTAACACCGGCAGGGCACCGCACACGCGCCATCAGTTATCCTAGCTCATCATATACAATCATGCCAACAAGAAATAACAAGAACGCAGCGCAACACACAATGTGCAGCCAAGACGGTCAGTAAATAAAAGTTGCAATTATGCCCACCGATATCAGGATCTCTAAAACTAGAAAAGCAATAAAATTATTATAATTGCTCATTGCCACATACCCCTCTCGCCCGGTCCCCTATTCATCATTACCATTCTTCAAACTTTCTGGAGGGCTTGGGCTTGGCATCCAGTGTGTGACTACTTCATTTTCATCCAAAATATTCCATTTAACTCCATCAGCCCAATGAACTTCGTATTTTTTCCATACTGTGCCGCATTCCCACTCCCAAGAACGTTTTGCTCGAGGTCTCCAGCCATTAGATGTCCATATCTGCACTTCCTTATCTATCGGAGACGTATCTACGTGCAGCCATCCTGTTTCATCCGCCCCAGCTGCTCCTATTTCCCTCGCTCGCTTTTTTTGGGCTATCGTCTGCCCTAGCATTGTGCATGTCCGAACCCACGGATCATCAACATTTCCGTATGCAATGAATTTTTCAAGCTGCTGAGCCTCTAGTATCATGTCCCGGGAGCAGCAATGCACGTTTTCCTCAAGAAGCATTTTTACAAGATCGTGACGAAGTTTTAGCAAAACTTCAGGCCTTATTGCCCATGCTTCTGTGTGATGGCAGATTGTGTTAACAAATCCTGCCACCTTGCTATGTGAAATTGTTACAAGATCGTTGCCCTGCCTGATGAACAGTGCATCATCTTCAAAATATATCTCATATGACATCACTTGCTTTCTTGCTCTTTTTCTTCAGGCTCACGCTGACGATGCATTCGCACCTAGTCTTCTGGTTCATTTTGAACCACCCGCTTGACACCGATTTTAACTAAGTGTATGTATTTAAAAGGTTAGCCGCAATAGCACAATTGGTAGTGCACCTGATTTGTAATCACTGCGGTTATTA